>NZ_DASXJS010000111.1:0-4482 GCF_036497245.1 Actinomycetospora sp.
GGCGGCCGTGCTGCGCCTGCACGCCGACCGGGTCGAGACCGCCGAGCGCGAGCGCCGGGTCCTCGCCCGCTTCACCCGGGCGCACCCGAGCGTGCCGATCGTCGACGTGCCCGCGATGGCCACCGACGTGCACGACCTCGAAGGCCTGCGCGCCATCGGCGAGCTGCTCACGGCCTGAGGAGGGTCCGCCGGGGGTGCCGGCTCCCGGTTCGGTGGGGATCGACGCGCGGCGCACACACCCCGGGGCAGGGCTTCCGAGTGAACCGCCGCGGCGCGCGCACCCCGGGAGGGCTGCCTACGACAGCCGGTGGCAGCACCGACGTTGAACGCACTCGACGCGATGGGTGCCGCGCAGCGGGTGTGTGCGCCACGCGTCGGTCCGCGGAGAGCTGTCGACGTCCGGCGAGAGAGCTCAGCCCGCGCGGCGTCCGGCCCGTCCCGGCGGAGCAGCGGGCTCGTCGGGGACCTCCTCGTCGGTCCCCCCGGCGGACCGCCGGGCAGTCCGAGGAGCGGGGGTCGACGCCGCCGGCTGCTGCGGGGCCAGGGCGGCGCGTCGGGCCGCCTCGAGGAGCGCCGCCCAGGACACGACGTCCGGTCGGCGCTTGAGGAGGGCCTTGCGCTCGCGCTCGGTCATCCCACCCCACACGCCGAAGCGGATGCGGTTGTCCAGGGCGTGCGCCAGGCACTCGGTGCGCACGGGGCACGCCTTGCACACCTCGCGCACATCCCGCTGCTGCGCACCCTGGACGAACAGGGTGTCGGGGTGCTCGTCGCGGCAGCGCGCCTCACGGCGCCAGTTCCGCGTGGTCGTCTTCCGTCCCGAATCGTCGTTCAACGTCATCCCGCCCTCGTGTGGCCCCGATGGCTCCCGGAGTCCGCGCCCGCCCCGCCGGCACACGTCTCCCGGACGCTCGGCCCTCCTCGGCCGCGCGTCTCGCCCGTTCACAGGGTTCGACGCACTCTAGGAGCGGACGGTTCCACCGACAAAGCCTCGAAACGGATCCGTCATCAGAAGATCCGTGGCCGACATCCCTGACAGACCGCCCGACCGGCCCGATCGACCCGAGAAGGGACGACACGAGCACGAACCTCACGTCCTCCCAGTAACGTGCACGCCGATGACTGGGGGAACGGACCGGGACGGTGCCCGTGGCGCGGCGGACACCGACGACGCGCGCGACGATCGCCGGCGCGGCCGCGCAGGTCCGGTGGCGCGCCTGCTGGGGCTCTGCCTCGTGGCGGGCCTGATCCTGGCCGGGGTGGCGTTCCCGCTGATCGGGGGCGTCGGCCTGGTCAGCAACGACGCCAGCGACACGGTGAGCGCCACGTCCACCGACCTCGCCGCGGGCCAGCTGCCCCTGGTCACGACGGTGACCGACCGCCAGGGCGCGCCGCTGGCCTACCTGTACGACCAGAACCGCCAGCCGACCCCGCTCGAGAGCATCGCGCCGACGATGAAGGCGGCGATCGTCGCGATCGAGGACCGGCGCTTCTACGAGCACGACGGCGTGGACTGGACGGGAACCCTGCGCGCGCTCGTGACCAACCAGAGCGCCGGGTCCACCCAGCAGGGCGCCTCGACGCTCACCCAGCAGTACATCAAGAACTACCAGCTCTACGTCACGGCGCAGAGCCAGTCCGACCGGCTCAAGGCGACCGAGGCGACCTACGCCCGGAAACTGCGTGAGGTCCGCGTCGCCCTCCAGCTCGAGCGCCAGCTCGCGGACGGGCGCACCAAGAACGAGGCCAAGGACGAGGTCCTCCAGCGCTACCTCAACATCGTGTTCCTGGGGAACAACTCCTACGGGATCGGTGCCGCGGCCCGCACCTACTTCAACACCACGCCGGACCGCCTGACGATCCCGCAGGCCGCGATGCTCGCCGGGATGGTGCAGTCGACGGCGGCGTTCGATCCGGTCGCCCACCCACAGGCCGCGACCGGGCGCCGGAACGAGGTCATCAACCAGATGGCCGTCCAGGGGATCATCACCCAGGCCCAGGCCCAGGAGGCGGCGAGCAGCCCGCTCGGCGTCGTCAGCCCGCTCGCCACACCGGCGAACGGCTGCATCGGCGCGGGCGACGCGGCGTTCTTCTGCAAGTACGTCGTGGACTACCTCGGGCAGGCGGGGATCTCCGCCGAGCAGCTCAACCGGGCCGGCTACACGATCCGCACCACGCTGGACCGGAACACACTCACCGCCATGTCCGCCGCGCTGCGGGGCGAGGTCCCCGCGCGGCAGCGCAACGTCGCCGACGTCATGGCCGCCGTCTCGCCGGGTGGGAACCGCCACGAGGTGCTCGCCATGGGGTCGAACCGGGTGTTCGGCGTGGACGGCTCGGCACTGGAGACGAGCTACGGCCTGCCGTGGGAGCCGGTGAACCTCGGCGCGGGCTCGGTGTACAAGGTCTTCACCGCTGCCACGGCGCTCGACAAGGGCCTCGGCATCGACTACCAGATGCAGATCCCTCCGGACGGTTACGCGTCGCCGATCTACCGGGACGGCCAGGGCAACCCCTTCCCGGTCCGCAACGCCGGCTCCTACGCACCGGTGCTCTCGATGACCGACGCGCTGGCCCAGTCGCCGAACACCGGGTTCGTGAAGCTCATGGAGTACACCGGGGTGCCGCCGGTGGTCGACATGGCGGTGAAGCTCGGCATGCGCTCGCTCGCCGAGCCCCAGGGCGCGGGCGGGAAGTCCATCGCCGAGATCGCCAAGGAGCAGAACCAGGGCTCCTTCACCCTCGGCGTCACCCCGACCAGCGTGCTCGAGCTCTCCAACGTCGGCGCCACGCTCGGCTCCCACGGGAAGTGGTGCCCGCCGACCCCGGTCCTCGGCATCACCGACTCCTCCGGGAACCCCGTGCCGGTCGCCGAGCAGCCCTGCGAGCAGGTCGTCCCGCCGTCGCTCGCCGACACCCTGATGTCGGGCCTGAGCAAGGACGACCAGGCGGGCGGCACGTCGTCGGGCGCCGCCGGGGAGAACGGCTGGAACCGGCCGATGTCGGGCAAGACCGGGACCACACAGCAGAACAAGTCGGCGGCCTTCCTCGGCTTCACCCCGGGGATCGCGGGCGCGGTCATCACCTTCGACGACTCGTCCTCGCCGCGACCGCTGTGCGACGGCGGCGGGGACTCGCCGCCGTACCCGTGCGGCGACGGGAACATCTTCGGCGGCAAGACGCCCGCCCGGACCTGGTACAAGACGATGGGGCCGCTGCTCGCCGCCACCCCGGCCCAGCCGCTGCCCCCGACCGACCCCCGCTACGTCGCCGGCGGAACGAACGAGCAGATCCCGGACGTCGTCGGACGCCAGGCCGACGAGGCGCAGTCCCGCCTCCAGGACGAGGGCTTCCCGGTCGCCCGCGCCACGGTGAACAACCGTGCCGCCGCCGGTACCGTGGTCGGGCAGTCCCCGCGCGGGTCCGCGCTGCCCGACCAGGTCGTCACCCTCCAGGTCGCCAGCGGCACCGTGGGCGCGCCTCCCCCGCCGCCGTAGGACCGACGGGGCACCGGCCCGGCCGGGCACGGAGTGCAGCGGGACGACCACGCCAGAGGAGGACGCGGTGGCCGACCAGCAGGCGACGGGCGGGACGACCCACGGACTGGCCCGGGGGCTGATCCGGACGGCCGTCGCGGGGGCCGCGGCGGGCGCGCTGGGGCTGGGCTACGCGTCCGTCGTCGAACGGCACTGGTTCACGCTGCGCCACCACACGCTGCCGGTCCTGTCGCCGGGCGCGCGCCCGCTGCGGGTGCTCCACATCTCGGACCTGCACCTGCGACCCGGTCAGCGCACCGAGGAGCGCTTCGTGGCCGGCCTGGCCGAGCTGGAGCCCGACCTCGTGGTCGACACCGGCGACAACCTCTCGCACCCGCGGGCCGTGCCGGGCGTGCTGCGCGCGCTGGGCCGGCTGCTCGACCGCCCGGGCGTGTTCGTCTTCGGCAGCAACGACTACCACGGGCCGAAGCCCAAGAACCCCGCGAACTACCTGTTCCGCCCGCAGCACCGCATCCTCGGCCCGGACCTGCCGTGGCGGGACCTGCGGGCGGCCTTCGTCGAGCACGGGTGGCACGACGCCACGCACTCCCGGCTGGAGCTCACGGTCGCCGGGCAGCGGGTCACGGTGGCGGGCGTCGACGACCCGCACATCGGCCACGACGACTACGACCGGATCGCCGGCCCGGCCGACCCCGACGACGAGGGCCCTTCGACCACCGGTCCCGGCGCGGTCCCGGCGCTGCGCCTGGGTCTCACGCACTCCCCGGAACCCCGGGTGCTCGACGGCTTCGCGGCCGACGGCTACGACCTGGTGCTCGCCGGCCACACCCACGGCGGCCAGCTGCGGCTTCCGGGGTACGGGGCGATCGTCACCAACTGCGGGGTCGACCGCTCGCGTGCCCGCGGCGCCTCGCGGTGGGGCTCCCACATGCGCCTGCACGTCTCGGCCGGGCTCGGCACCTCGCCGTACGCGCCGGTCCGATTC
>NZ_DASXJS010000112.1:0-25460 GCF_036497245.1 Actinomycetospora sp.
ATGGACCCGCCGCCGATCTCGTTGCCGTTGCAGACCAGGTCGTACGCGTACGCCAGGGCATGGGCCGGGTCGGACTCGAAGGAATCGACCCACTCGGGCGTCGGCGAGGTGAAGGCGTGGTGCACCGCGGTCCACTGGCCGGACCCGACCGGTATGTCGCCCGTGGCCGCTGAGTCGTTGCTGACCGCCTCGAACAGCGGCGCGTCGACGATCCACACGAACGACCAGGAGCCCTCGTCGATCAGCTCCAGCCGGCGCGCGACCTCCCCGCGGGCGGCACCGAGCAGGGCGCGCGCGTCCGAGCGGGGGCCCGCGGCGAAGAAGACACAGTCGCCGGGGCTCGCCCCGACGGCCTTGGCCAGGCCCTCGCGCTCGCCGTCGGAGAGGTTCTTGGCGACCGGGCCGCCCATGCCGACCTGCCCGTCGTCGCCGACCAGCACGTACGCCAGGCCGCGCGCCCCGCGCTGCTTGGCCCACTCCTGCCAGCCGTCGAAGGTCCGGCGGGCCTGGGCGGCGCCGCCGGGCATGACGATCGCGCCGACGTACGGCGCCCGGAACACCCGGAACGGGGTCTCGGCGAAGTACTCGGTGAGCTCGGTGAGCTCGAGGCCGAAGCGCAGGTCGGGCTTGTCCGAGCCGTAGCGCGCCATCGCGTCGGCGTAGCTCATCCGCGGGATCGGCGTGGTGATCTCGTAGCCGACCAGCTGTGACCAGAGGGCCGAGACGATCGCCTCGCCGAGCGCGATGACGTCGTCCTGGTCGACGAAGCTCGCCTCGATGTCGAGCTGGGTGAACTCCGGCTGGCGGTCGGCGCGGAAGTCCTCGTCGCGGTAGCACCGCGCGATCTGGAAGTACCGCTCCATCCCCGAGACCATGAGCAGCTGCTTGAACAGCTGCGGGGACTGCGGCAGCGCGTACCAGCTGCCCGGGCGCAGGCGGGCGGGGACGAGGAAGTCGCGGGCGCCTTCGGGGGTCGACCGGGTCAGCGTCGGCGTCTCGATCTCGACGAACTCGCGGTCGTGCAGGACGTCGCGCGCGATCTTGTTCGCGTCGCTGCGCATCCGGATCGCCCGCGCGGGCCCCTCGCGGCGCAGGTCCAGGTAGCGGTAGCGCAGCCGGACGTCCTCGCCCGCGGTGTTGTCGCCGGAGTGCTCGTCGAGCGGGAACGGCAGCGGCGCGGACTCGGAGAGGACCGTCAGGTCGGTCGCGTTCACCTCGATCGCGCCGGTGGCCAGCTCGGCGTTCTCGCTGCCGCCCGGGCGGGCCTCGACGTCACCGGTGACCTGGACGCAGTACTCCGAACGGAGCCGGTGGCTGACCTCGGCGACCTCCCCGGAGCGGAAGACCACCTGCACGACGCCGGACGCGTCGCGCAGGTCGATGAACACCACGCCACCGTGATCCCGGCGGCGGGCCACCCATCCGGCGAGGGTGACGGTGGCGCCGACGTTCTCGGCGCGCAGCGTGCCGGCGGGGTGCGTGCGCATCATCGGGGATGAATCTCCTGGTCGTGGTGGGTGGATGGTTCTCCACCCTCCAGGTTATCGAGGGCCCACCACCCGGTTCTCAGCCACTCACGCTCGGGCCCGCGCGGTCGAGCCGGATCCGGACCGCCACCCGCTTCTCGCGGCGCATCGCCTCGTCGAAGTCCGCCCAGTCGGGGTGCTCTCCGGCCACCTGGCGGTACAGCGTGCGCAGGTGCTCCAGCGCGTCCGGCAGGTCGACGATCTCGACGTCCCCCTCGACCTGCGCCCACTCGCCGAAGAACCCGTCGTTCAGCACCGCGAGCCACGCGCGGGGCGTCCGGCGGAGGTTCTTCGTCTTCACCGCGGTCTCCCGGGTGCTGATCACGGCGGCGCCGTCCTCGTCGATCCCGACGGCGACGGGCGAGAGCTGCGGGGCGCCGTCGGACCGGGTCGTGGCGAGGACGGCGTGGTGGTGGCTGCGGAGGAAGTCACGCGCCTGGTCGAGGTCCACGTCGCCATGGTCCTCCGGGTCGGCGCCGATTCCCACCTTGTCGCGGTCTCCTGCGGACGGGGTCCGGCCTTGTCGTTGTGAATCACTGCGACAAGGCGGCGGGCCGACCGTGGGAGCCCGCGACAAGGCGGCACAGCCGCGGCGAGCCTGCCGCTCAGAGCAGGGAGAGCTGCTCCGGGGGCGTCTGGGTGACCACACGCTCCGGCAGCCGCGGCATCGCCCCGTCCGGCCACGCCTCCGGGTTCTGCGGCTGCGGGTTCTGGGGCTCCGGGTTCTGGGGCTCTGCGTTCCCCGGCTCCGCGGCCCCTCCCCCGGCGCGCCCGCCCATGTGGTGCCCGCCGCCGTCGAGCCCGTGCCGGCGCAGCAACGGCGCGACGCGCGAGGCGAGGTCCTGCCGGTAGGCCTTCCCGACGTAGGCGCCGCGCCGGTAGAGCTCCGCGTAGCGCTCGAGCAGGTCCGGGTGCTCCCGGGAGAGCCAGGCGTGGAACCACTCGCGGGTCCCCGGCCGCAGGTGCAGCGCGAGCACGGACGCCCCGGCCGCGCCCGCCGCGGCGATCTCCCCGAGCAGGGCGTCGAGGGCGGCGTCGGAGTCGGTCAGGCCCGGCAGCACCGGCGCGACGAACACCCCCACCGGCAGGCCGGCGTCGGCGATCCGGCGGATCAGGTCCAGCCTCGCGCGCGGCGTGGGTGTGCCGGGCTCGACCGAGCGGTGCAGGTCGGGGTCGAGCAGGGCGAGCGAGACGCCCACGCCGACGGGGACGTCGCGACCGGCCGCCACGAGCTGGGGCAGGTCGCGGGCGAGCAGCGTGCCCTTGGTGAGGATCGAGAGCGGGGTGCCCGACTCTCCCAGGGCACGGATGATCCCCGGCATCAGGCGGTAGCGGCCCTCCGCGCGCTGGTAGGGGTCGGTGTTGGTGCCCATCGCGACGTGCTCGCGGGTCCAGCGCGAGGAGCGCAGTTCCCGGGCGAGCACCTCGGGGGCGTTGAGCTTCACGACGACCTGGCGGTCGAAGTCCTCGCCCGCGTCGAGGTCGAGGTAGGTGTGGGTGTTGCGGGCGAAACAGTTGTGGTGGAGGAGGCCGGCCGCGACGTAGTCGCCCGTGCCGGTGCTGACGTCGTAGACCACCTCCTCGCCCGCGGGCTCGACGGTGACGACGGTCCGGTCGGCCCCGCGGGCGTCCGCGAGCACGTCGCGCACGCCCGCCAGGTGGGGGGCGGGCAGCGTCTCCGCGCCGACGAGGACGTCCCCGGGGACGAGCCACGCACCGTCGTCACCGGCGCAGCCCTCGCGCACGACGTGGCGCCAGCCGACCGTGGTGAGCACCCGGTGCTCGGGCCCGGTGAGCACCTCGGTGCCATCGCCGAGGCGCATCCGCACCACGGGGACCGTCCGCGACCAGTGGTCGGAGACCTCGGTGCGCACCAGCCGGCGCATCCCCGCCTCCGCGACGCTGCCGACGACGGCGTCGCCCACGCGCAGCCGGGCCATCGGCACGGTGCCGCCGTCGGCCCGCAACACCGGCGTGGAGCCGACGAGGCAGTAGGTACAGGCGTGCGAGCAGCCGCGGTACGGGTTGACCGTCCACGAGAACGGCATCGGCGAGGCGCCCGGCACCCGGTTGAGCACCGAGCGGGCCCGGACCTCGTGGAACGTCACGTCGGCGAACTCCGGCGTGCGCACGCTGCGGACGAGCCCCTTGAGCGCGGGCATGCCGGGGAGGGCTCCGTCGTCGGTCACCTGCTGCCCGGCCCATCGCATGCCTCATTCGAACACGTGTTCGCATCGTGGGCAAGGGAGGACGTCCCAGGTTTCGGTACCGCCGGTACGCGGTATTTGCGGTACCAGACACCAGGCAGGAGGCAGCGACCGATGAGCGGCTTCACCCTCGAACTCACGCCCGCCCACCACGAGCTCGTCCGGCGGGCCCACGCGTTCGCCGAGGACGTGATCCGTCCGGCCGCCCCGCGCTACGACGAGCTCCAGGAGTGTCCCTGGGAGATCGTCGACGCGGCGGCGCGCGCGGGCTTCTACCAACCGCTCTTCTACGCCGACCTCATCGCCGACCCGACCGGGCTGTCCCTGCCGCTGTTCCTCGAGGAGATCTTCTGGGGCTGCGCGGGCATCGGCCTGACGATCGTCCTGCCCGCCCTGGCGCTGTCCGCCCTCAACCAGGCGGGCACCCCGGAGCAGATCGCGCGCTGGGCGCCCGAGATGTTCGGTGAGCCGGGCGACATCAAGCTCGCGGCCCTCGCCGTCTCCGAACCACAGGGCGGCAGCGACGTCGCCAACCTGCAGACCCGGGCGGTCAAGGACGGCGACGAGTGGGTGCTCGACGGCACCAAGATCTGGATCGGCAACGGCGGGATCGCCGACGTCACCGTCGTCAACGCCGTCGTCGACCCCGACCTCGGCACCAAGGGCCAGGCGATGTTCGTCGTCGGGAAGGACGCGCCGGGCATGGAGCAGGTCCGCCGCCTGGACAAGCTCGGGCACCGTGCCTCGCACACCGCGGAGCTCGCGTTCACCGGCTGCCGCATCCCCGCCGAGAACCTCCTCGGCGGCGAGGACAAGCTGAACCACAAGCTCGAGAAGGCCCGCAACGGCGAGGGCCGCTCGGCGGCGCTGGGCACCTTCGAGCAGACCCGTCCGATGGTGGCCGCCATGGCGCTCGGGGTCGCCCGGGCCTCGTTCGAGTACGCGTGCGACTACGCGTCGCGCCGGGAGGCCTTCGGCCGCCCGATCATCGAGAACCAGGGCGTGTCGTTCCCGCTGGCCGACCTCGCCGCCGACATCGACGGGGCCCGCCTGCTCTGCTGGCGGGCGTCGTGGATGGCCGCGAACGGCGTGCCCTTCCACCTCGGGGAGGGCTCGATGTCGAAGCTCAAGGCTTCCGAGGTCGCCGTCCGGGCCGCCGAGCAGGCCCTCCAGGTGTGCGGCGGCTGGGGATACGTGTCCGACCTACCGGTCGAGAAGTGGTACCGCGACGCGAAGCTGTACACGATCTTCGAGGGCACGAGCGAGATCCAGCGGATGGTCATCGGCCGCACCCTGACCACCGAGGCCGTGAAGGGTCCGCAGCACCACCAGCTGCCGGGGGACCACGGCGGGCTGTCGCGACGGTTCGGCCACGGGTCCCTCGCCCGTGCCCGCGCGGGCGAGGCGTTCATGAAGCTGGCCAAGAACGCCCCGCAAGCCCTGGTCGAGCTCGGCGGCCGACTCGCCTCGCCGGGTCGTTGATCCACACGGCCGGTGTCACCGGGGCGGCGCGCCCGGTGACCCTCTAGGGTCGTCCTCCACCCCCGCTGCTGGTCCGAACGAGGTGCATCCCCATGCCGGAGTCGCCGACATCGAGGTCGTCGGCCCCCGTGTCGTCCCGTCCCTCACCGCCGACCGGCGTGCTGGACACGGTGTACGCGCTGGCGGCCGCGTCGGCGCGCACCGCGGTGGAGCTGACGCTGCGCGGCCCGGAGATCGTGCGGGGCCTGGCGAGCGCGGCGCAGTCGGTCACGGCCGACATCAGCCCGCTCGTCGCTGACGCGCTGCGGGCCCTCCCCCGGGTGGCCGTCGTCCTGGAGTCGCTGCTGCCGCTCGCCCGCGACCTGCAGGACTCGTTGGACCGGCTCGCCACCGCCGCGCCCGACCTCCACGCCCTGGCCGGGGCGGTACCGGCGCTGCAGCAGCTCGGCGGGGCGGCCGAGGACCTCCACACCCTGGCCCGGGCCGCACCGGCACTGCAGCAGCTCGGCGGGGCCGCGGAGGACATCCACGCGCTCGCCGGGGCCGTCCCCGCCCTCGGGCAGCTGGGCGACGCGGCGGACGACATCAGCGCGCTGCGCGAGGCCGTCCCCGCTCTGGTCCAGCTCGGCGGCGCCGCCGAGGATCTCCAGAGGCTCACGGAGGCCGTCGAGCCGCTGACCCGGCTGGCCACCGCGGTCGACGACCTGGAGCGCCTGGCCGCCGCGACCACCGACGTCACCACCATCGCCGAGGCGGTGGGCACCATCGAGAAGATCGCGACGGCCATCCCGACCGTCGAGACGATCGCGGCGGCCGTCGGCACCGTCGAGCAGATCGCCGCGGCGATCCCCACCATCGAGCGGATCGCCGACGCCGTCCCCGAGGTCGAGAAGATGACCGGCGCGATCGAGCACGTCGAGGTACTCGCCCGCCACGCGGACACCACCTTCCCGGACATGCCGCCCCGGCTGCGCGAGCTCGACAGCTCGCTGTCGGTGGCGGCGGCCGAGCTGGTCAAGGTCACCCCGGACCTGCGCACCGTGGCCGGGCGCATCGAGGAGCTCGACGGGCAGATCAAGGTGCTCGCCGACGCCCTCGCCCCGCTGCAGGGCACGACGGAGCGTCTCGGGCGGCTCGTGGACCGGCTGCCCCAGACCAGGCGCCAGCGGGCTGTCGAGGGCTGACGGGGCCGCCCAACCCCCCGCCGAGTGGACCCCCACGGCTGACGGGCCGACCCTCAGCGCCCACTCGGCGGCGCTCAGCCCGGCGGGAGCGCCGCCCCGGTGTCCTTGAGCGCGACCCCCGACAGGCCCAGCCGGCGTGACTCGGTCATCAGGGCGGCGAGGACCTCGGCGGCACGCTCGTAGGAGAGCCCGTGCGGCGGGCGGACGTTCGACACGCAGTTGCGCTCGGAGTCCGCCCGGCCCGACCGGGGCCCCCACGTCAGGTAGGCGCCCAGCGAGTCCGGGGCGGACATCCCCGGGCGCTCCCCGACGAGCACCAGCACCATGGCCGCCCCGAGCCGGGACCCGACGTCGTCGCCCAGCGCGACCCGGGCCTGCGTCGCGACGACGAGCGGGGCGACGGCCCAGCCGCGCAGCTGGGGCAACAGCACCGCGAGGAGGCCGGCGGCGTGCGTCGCGACGGCGCGGGCGGAGAGCCCGTCCGCCACGACGACCGCGAGATCCCAGGTACCCGGTGCGAGGTCGGTGCCCTCGGCGAGGCGTCGCCCGAGGTCGGGCCGCTGCAGGTACTCGGCCCGGTCGGACGCCGCGCTCGCGACGGTGACGACGTCCAGGCCGCTCGCCGCGATGAGCGCCGCCGTGACCTCCCCGACCGGCAGCGGGGCGTGCACGGCGTCGCGGGCCAGGGCGTGCGCGGCGGAGAGCCGGAGGATCTCCGCGGTCGGCAGGGCGTCCCCCGCGCGGCCGAGCCCGACGCGGGCCTGGGTCGCCTCCCGCAGCAGCCGCCAGGCGTCGTGGGTGCTCACGAGCCGGCGTTCCCGGTCGAACGCAGCCCGCCGGTCAGGGCAGGCAGCGCACCCGGGTCGAGCGGCGGGACGCGCCCGGCGTCGTCGAGCAGCCCCACCGACGCCAGCCACGACTCGAACTCCGGCGCGGGTCGCAGCCCGAGCACCTGCCGGACGCCGAGCACATCGGTGAACGACAGCGACTGGTAGGCGAGCATCACGTCGTCCCCGCCCGGCACGCAGATGACGAACGAGCAGCCCGCGGCGGCCAGCGTCACGAGCAGGGTGTCGGTGTCGTCCGCGTCCGCCTCGGCGTGGTTCGTGTAGCAGACGTCGACCCCCATCGGGACCCCGAGCAGCTTGCCGCAGAAGTGGTCCTCGAGGCCGGCGCGCAGGATCTGCTTGCCGTCGTAGAGGTACTCCGGCCCGATGAACCCGACCACGGTGTTCACCAGCAGCGGGTCGAACGCCCGGCACACCGCGTACGCCCGGGCCTCGAGGGTCTGCTGGTCGACGGGCCCGCCGACGCCGTGGTGCGCGTCGGCCGAGAGCGCTGAGCCCTGCCCGGTCTCGAAGTACATGACCTGGTTCCCGACGGTGCCGCGGTGCAGGGCCAGCGCCGCCTCCCGGGCCTCGCCCAGCTGGTCCAGCGTCACCCCGAAGCCGCGGTTCGCCGCCTGCGTCCCGGCCACGGACTGGAACACCAGGTCCACCGGGGCGCCCCGGGCGAGCAGCTCCAGCGTCGTCGTCACGTGGGTGAGCACGCACGACTGGACGGGGGCGTCGATCCGCTGTCGGGCATCGTCGATCAGGTCCAGCAGCGCGCGGACGGTGGCGGGCCGGTCGGTGGCCGGATTGATCCCGACGACGGCGTCGCCCGACCCGTGCAGCAGGCCGTCGACGATGCTCGCGGTGATCCCGACCGGGTCGTCGGTGGGGTGGTTGGGCTGCAGGCGGGTCGCGAGCCGTCCGGGCAGTCCGAGGGTGGTGCGGAACCCCGTGACCACGCGGGTCTTGGCGGCGATCCCGACGAGGTCGGCGACCCGGCACAGCTTGGCGACCGCCGCGACCATCTCCGGGGTGAGGCCGGGCGCGAGGGCGGCGAGCGTCGCCGAGTCGGTGTCCCAGGCCAGCAGCCGGTCCCGGAGGCCGCCCACGGTCAGCGAGCGGACCGGCGCGAACGCCGCCGCGTCGTGGGTGTCCAGGATCAGGCGGGTGACGTCGTCGTCGCGCGGGTCGACGACCGGCTCGTCGAGGAAGTGCGTGAGCGGGAGGTCCGCGAGTGCGGTCTGCGCCGCCACCCGCTCGGCGGCCGACGAGGCGGCGCACCCGGCCAGGACGTCACCGGACCGCGCCGGGGAGGCCTTGGCGAGCAGGTCGCGCAGGCCCGTGAAGCGGTACGAGTGCCCCCCGACGGTGGCCGTCCAGCTCATGGACGCCAGCCTGACCCGCCGACGGCCCGCACGGGTGACGGTGAGGTCAAGTCAGTAGCCGGGCGTCCAGCGGGTCCGCCGGATCGCGGCCCGCAGGTCGTCGTCGCCGGCCCGTGGCGCGACACCGTCGGCCACCGCCTGCCGCGCGACGGCGAGGGCGATGCCGTCGGCGACGCCGCGCACGTCGGCCCACGCCGGGAGCAGCGGAGCGTGGGAGTCGGCCAGGGCAGGCGAGGCGTCGCCGAGCGCGCGGGCGGCGGCGCGCATCATCGCGTCGGTCACCCGGGTGGCTCTCGCCGCGGTCACCGCGAGGCCCACCGCGGGGAAGATGTAGACGTTGTTGCACTGAGCTACCGGAACGTCGGCGACCGGGATGTCCGGATCGCCGTCGCGCGCCAGCGGCGGGAACGGCGACCCGGTCGCGATCAGCGCGCGCCCGTCGGTCCACGCGTCGACGTCGGCCGGGCGGGCCTCCGCGTTCGCGGTGGGGTTCGACAGCGGGAAGACGATCGGCCGGTCGACCTTCGCAGCCATCGTCCGCACGATCTGCTCGGTGAACGCACCCTGCGCCGTCGAGAGACCGAGGAGCACCCCGACGTCGACGTGCTCGACGACGTCCGCGAGTCCCGGCAGCTCGGACACTCCCCACCCCGCGACGTCGGCCGGGTCGTGGGCGAAGGCCCGTTGATCGTCGGAGAGGTCGTCGCGGTCGGTGGTGAGCAGCCCGCGGACGTCGACCACCCAGCAGTGCGCTCGGGCCGCGTCCGGCGTGGCGCCCTGGTCGACCATCTCCTGGCGGATCATCTCCATGACGCCGATGCCCGCGGAACCGGCGCCGAGCATGACGACCTGCTGGTCGAGCAGCCGCGTTCCCGCGACGGCGGCGGCGCCCTGCAGCGCGCCGAGGGCGACGGCGGCGGTGCCCTGGATGTCGTCGTTGAAGGTGAGCAGCCGGTCGCGGTAGCGCGCGAGGATCGGCGCGGCGTGCGGCGTCGCGAAGTCCTCCCACTGCAGCAGCACGTCGGGCATCTCGGCCTCGACCGCGGCGACGAAGTCCTCGACGAAGGCGACGTAGGCCTCGTCGGGGACGCGGCGGTGACGCCAGCCGAGGTAGAACGGGTCGTCGAGCAGCTCGGCGTTGTCCGTGCCGACGTCGAGGAGGATCGGCAGCGTCCGGGCCGGGTCGATGCCCCCGATCAGCGTGTAGAGCGAGAGCTTCCCGACGGGGATCCCCATCCCGCCGACGCCCTGGTCGCCGATGCCGAGGATGCGCTGGCCGTCGGTCACGACGATGACGTCGACGTCCTCGTGCGGGCGGTTGCGCAGCATCTCGCGGAGGTCCGCGCGGTCCGGCCAGGACAGGTAGAGACCCCGCGGGCGTCGCCACAGCTCGGAGAAGCGTCGGCAGCCCTCGGCCACCGTCGGGGTGTAGACCAGCGGCAGCGCGGCGGGGACGTCCGCGGCGAGCACCGAGTAGAAGAGGTTCTCGTTGCGGTCCTGCAGCGCGCGCAGGTAGACGTAGCGCGCGAGGTCGTCGGCCTGCCGGTGGACCTCGCTCCAGGAGCGCCGGACCTGGACGTCCAGGCTGGTCACCGCGTACGGGAGCAGACCGAGGAGCCCGTGCTCGCGGCGCTCGGCCTCGGTGAACGCGGTCCCCTTGGTGCGCAGGGGATCGTTGAGTACCTGGCTCGGTTCCATCGGCGTCCCTCTCCCGGTCGGCTCCCGGGCCGAGTCTCCACCCGTTCTCCCGCGGTGGCCGAGATCTGTCTTGCCGTCAGGGTGAGAGTCCGGCGAGCCGGTCCCGCACCGACGCGGGTGTCCCGTCCTGCCCGTCCGCGTCCAGTTCGGCGATGGTCGCCCGCCCACGGCCCAGCCCGCCGTCGTCGTCACCGTCGTCGCCGCCCTCGAGCTCCATCTGGTCGCCGTCGAGGCTGATCTGTTCCGGAGGCAGCCAGGTGAGCCCGGACGCCTTCTTCACCGGGTGGTTGACGTTGAGCACCAGACCGGGAGCGAACGGCGGCCGGGGGGCGGCGAGCGCCCCGACGAGCCGCGCGACGAAGGCGGCGGTCGTCGCGCAGTCGGCCTCGTCCTCGGCCTTGTCGGTGGACACCGCGATCGCGGGCAGTCCGTCGTGCGCCGCGGTCACCGCCGCCCCGACGGTGCCGGACTCGGTGATCCCCGACCCGGTGTTGCGGCCCAGATTGGTGCCCGAGACCACGAGGTCGGGCGGCCGTCCCGCGGCGCGCATGGCGGCGAGCCCCGCGATCACGGCGTCCGCCGGGGTGCCCTTCACGGTGCGGACGCCGGGGTCGTCGGTGTCCTGCGGGTCCTGCTCGTCGGAGGTCTGCGCCCCCGCGCCGCTGCGGTTGCCGTCCGGGGCCACCACCGTGACGTCGTAGCCGGCCCGGGCCAGAGCCGCCCGCACCGCCCGGATGCCTCCCGCGCGGTACCCGTCGTCGTCGGTGAGCAGGACGCGCAGCGGTGGCGCGGCCCGCGGCCGGGCGGCAGGCGTGGTGGTGGCGGTCGTCGTCGTGGCCCGGGTGAGCGGGGCGACCGACCCGGTGGCGGCCGGTGGCACCGTGCTCGCGCACCCGGTCAGGACGCCGACGACGACGGCCGCGGCGGCGAGCACGACGCGGGTCGCGGGCCGGGATCCACTCATGCGGTTCTCCGGGTCGGGGTCGTCGTCCCCGACGGCGGTGCCGAGGGGTCGTGCGGAGTCGGGCGTGATCCTAGGAGGCCGGTGGCGGTCACCGCCGTGCCGACCGGCGGGCCGATCGGGTTCATCCATCTGCCGCCCGTCTATGCGGGGGAACCGGAAATCCGTCCGGACACGACCCGACATCGCCCATCCGTGGGGTTCTCATTACCCTCCCGTTCACCTCCTCGTTGCAGGGGTGACGGGATTCGTTCAGTGGCCCACGGGTGCCGCTCCCGGACGGCGACTGGAGGCTCGACCGTGACGACCCCCTCTCCCATGCCCGAGCATGCGCACCCGGCCGGACCCGTGCCGGCCGATCGCAGCGATCTCGCCGAGGCCGGACGCATGCTCCTGCGCAGCGTCCTGCCGGCCGGGGTGCTGCTCTGCCTCGCGCTCGCCGTCTACGGCGGGACCGGGCACGACCTGACGATCGTGCTGCAGGACCGCTTCCCCGAGGACTCCGAGTACTCCGGCCTGTTCACGATCATGTTCTCGAGCGCGCTGATGGTGTGCGCCGGGATCGCGCTCGGTTCCCTCGTGGTGTCGCGCGCGTGGTCCCGGACCACCGGCGACGCCGGCGCGACCTCGCCGGCCCGGACCGCTGGACTGGCCGTGGCGATCCTGTGCATCTGGCTGGGCTTCGACGACATGATGATGGTCCACGACGCCGTGCTGCCGGGCGCGGGCATCCCGGAGACCGCCGCGCTCGCGGTGTACGCCGTGATCGGGGTCGTGCTCGTGGTCTGGGCGTTCGGCCCGCTGCGCCGAGAGCGGCTCGGCCTGACGTTCCTGTGCGGGCTGGCGCTGCTCGGCGGCTCGCTCGTCGGCGACGAGGCCGAGGACTTCTTCGAGGACCGCATCCCGGCGCTCGCGACGTTCCTCGGGCACGCCGAGGACGTCGTCAAGTTCATGGCGTACGTCGCGCTCTGCCACCTGTGCGTCCTGCTCGCGCGCCGGGTCATGGCGCGCACGCTGCAGGCGGCGACGGAACGGTCGGCGCGCGAGGCGGTGGAGCGCTCCGGCGGGTCCTCGCAGGTCCCGATGCGGGTGACCACGTCGGGCCGGCGGGGTGCGGCGCCCGTCACCGATCGGCGGGCGGGCGCGAACGCCGTCGTCCACACCGCGTCGTCCCCGGCGGACGACCTCACCGCGCCGATCCCCCAGCTACGCACCCCCTGATCAAGCAGCGTGGCCGGTCACGCGGCCGTCAGGCGCTCAGCGCCCGGTCCACCGCCGCGACCGCGCCGTCGAGCGGCACCTCGGTCTGGGTGCCGTCCGAGAGGTCCTTCAGCTGGATCATGCCCGCGTCGAGGTCCCGGTCGCCCAGCACGAGTGCGTAGCGCGCCCCGGAACGGTCGGCGGCCTTCATCGCGCCCTTGAGCCCGCGTCCGCCGTAGGCCAGATCGGACCGGATCCCGCCGCGGCGCAGCGCCCCGATGATGCCGACGAGCCGGTCCCGCGCCGCCTCCCCGAGGGGCACGCCGAACACCTCGACCCGCCGCCCGGGGGCGACCTCGAGCCCCTCGGCCCGGCAGGCGAGCAGCGTCCGGTCGACCCCGATCCCGAAGCCGACCCCGGACAGCGGCTGCCCGCCGAGCTCGGCCATGAGCCCGTCGTAGCGCCCGCCGCCGCCGATCCCCGACTGCGACCCGAGCCCGTCGTGGACGAACTCGAAGGTGGTCTTGGTGTAGTAGTCCAGGCCGCGGACCATCCACGGGTTCTCGGTGTAGGCGACCCCGAGGTCGTCGAGGTAGCCCAGGACCTTGCGGTGGTGCGCGGCCGCGGAGTCGGAGAGGTGGTCCGTCATCAGCGGCGCGTCCCCGAGCTGCTCGCGGACCTCGGGCCGCTTGTCGTCGAGGACCCGCAGCGGGTTGATCCGCGCGCGCTCGCGGGTCGGCTCGTCGAGGTCGAGCTTCTCGAGGAACCGCGTCAGCTCGGCGCGGTAGGCCGGTCGCGTCGTCGCGTCGCCCAGGCTGGTGATCTCCAGGCGGTGCCCGGTGATGCCCAGCGCCCGGAAACCGGCGTCGGCGACGGCGAGGACTTCGGCGTCGAGTGCGGGGTCGTCCACGCCGATCGCCTCGACACCGACCTGCTGGAGCTGGCGGTAGCGACCGGCCTGCGGACGCTCGTAGCGGAAGAACGGCCCGGCGTAGCGGAGCTTGACCGGCAGGGTCCCCCGGTCCAGGCCGTGCTCGATGACGGAGCGGACGACGCCCGCCGTGCCCTCGGGGCGCAGCGTGACCGACCGGCCGCCGCGGTCGGAGAAGGAGTACATCTCCTTGGAGACGACGTCGGTGGACTCCCCGACCCCGCGCGCGTAGAGCGCGGTGTCCTCGAACACCGGCAGCTCGAGGTGGGCGTAGCCGGCGCGGTCGGCCTCACGGACCAGGGTGTCGCGCACGGCGACGAACTCGGGTCCGACGTACTCGGGGATGCCCTTCGGCGCGGTGAAGCCTCCAGCCGGGGGGGATGTCACGGTGATCTCGGCCTTCTCGTTCTTCCTAGAGGTTCCTGCCGGGCGCGTTCGTGGTGCCCTGCAGGAAGGGGTTGGTGTGCCGCTCGTCGCCGATGGTGGTCGGCTGCCCGTGCCCGGGGAGCACCGCCGTCTCGTCGGGGAGCGTGAGGAGCTTGGTGCGCAGGCTCGTCATCATCTCCTCCATCGAGCCGCCCGGGAGGTCGGTGCGCCCGATGCCGTTCTGGAACAGCGTGTCCCCGGCGAGCACGAACGGCGCCCCGTCCTCGGTGGCGCTGCGGAAGACGACGGAGCCCCGCGTATGGCCCGGGGTGTGGTCGACGGTGAGGCTCAGGCCCGCGAGGTCCAGGGTCGCGCCGTCGGCGAGGGTCTCCACCGAGCGCGGCTCGCGGAACTCCAGGCCCGGGTACATCTCGGCGAGCTGGGCGCCCATCTCCCCGACGCCCCGGAGCGGGTCGGCGAGCATGAACCGGTCCTCGGGGTGGATCCACGCCGGGATGTCGTCACCGTCGCAGACCGGGGTGACCGACCACATGTGGTCGAGATGGCCGTGGGTGAGCAGCACGGCGACCGGGGACAGCCTGCGCTCGGCGAGGACCTTGCGCAGCGGCTCCTCGGCCTCCTGCCCCGGGTCGACCACGACGCAGGGTCCGCCCTCGTCGGGCGCCACCACGAAGCAGTTGGTCTGGAAGCTCCCGGCCGGGAATCCGGCGACCAGCACGTCCTCGTCCTCCTCGATCGAACCGTCCCCGCCAGCCTAGTGGTCCCCGTCGTCCTGCCTCGGAGACGGTGACGGCCGCCGGTCGGCGGTGCCGCGGACGGGCGTCGTGACCCGTGTGCGCTGACCTGGTCGGACCCACCCGGAGCTCACTTCCTAGGATGCCGCCGTGCCGACGAACGAGCAGCGCCGAAAGGCCGCCAAGCGCAAGCTGGAGCGACAGATCGAGCGCCGCGCGGAGCGGTCCCGCCGCCGTCGGCAGCGCCTGACCATCGGCGCGGTCGTCGCCGTCGTCGTGGTGATCGCCGCCGCCGTCGGGGTCTACCTCGCGACGCGACCGTCGACCCCGGAGGCCGCGGCGCCCGCCGCGGCCGCCGGTGCGTGCCAGTACACCCCCGACGGCCAGGCCTCCCGTCCGGTCCAGCCGCCGGACGGCAACCCGGCCCGCACGGGCACCGTCGGGCTCACCCTGGCGACCTCGCAGGGCGCGATCCCGCTCACGCTGGACCGCGCGCAGGCCCCGTGCGCGGTGAACGCGGTGACCTCGCTCGCCCAGCAGGGCTTCTACGACGACACCCCGTGCCCGCGACTGGTCACCGGCCAGGGCCTGCAGGTGCTGCAGTGCGGCGACCCGACCGGCTCCGGCTCCGGCGGCCCCGGCTACCGCTACGCCGAGGAGCCCCCGACGAACCTGGCCCCGTCCCCCCTGGGTCAGGGCGCGTCGAACTACACCCGGGGGCTGGTCGCCATGGCGAAGTCCTCGGACCCCGGCACCACGGGCAGCCAGTTCTTCCTCGTCTACGGCGACTCGGCGCTGCCGCCGCAGTACACCGTCGTCGGCCGGATCGCCCCCGAGGGCCTCGCGGTGCTCGACAAGGTCGCGGCCGGCGGCGACGACAACTCGAACCAGGCGGGCGGCGGGAAGCCGACCATCCCGGTGCAGATCACGAAGGCGCAGGTAGGTGCCTGACGGCTCGTGAGCACTTTCCGGTGCTATAGCACCGGAAAGTGCTCACGAGGGCGCAGCCCACCTACCTACGCACTCAGCGGCAGCGCCCCGGGATGGACCGGAGCGGGCAGGTCGGTGCGGCCGTCGGGCGAGAGGTACGTATCGACGGCGGCCGCCACGGAGCGGCCCTCGGCGATCGCCCAGACGATCAACGAGGCCCCGCGGTGGGCGTCGCCGCACACGAACACCCCCGGCGCGTCGGTCTGCCAGTCCGAGCCGCACCTGATCGTGCCCTTCTTCGTCCTCGGGATACCGAGCCCGGGGATGAGCGCCATGTCGTCCGGTCCGGTGAAGCCGATCGAGAAGAGCACCAGGTCGGCGGGCATCTGGTGGACCTCCTCGGTGGTCGGGACGACCTCGCGGGACCCGTCCTCGTTGCGGCGCACCTCGACCGTCGAGAGCTCCACCGCCCGCACGTGGCCGCGCTCGTCGCCGACGAAGCGCTTCACCGCCGTCGCGAACAGGCGCTCGCCGCCCTCCTCGAGCGCGGGCGGATTCCGGTAGACGTAGGGCCACGTCGGCCACGGTGAGGTCGTCGGGTCCCGGACGACGGGCGGGGCCGGGTACTGGTCGAGCTGGTGCACCCCGATCGCGCCCTGCCGCGTCGCGGTGCCGTAGCAGTCCGCTCCGGTGTCCCCGCCGCCGATGACCACGACGTTCCCGCCGCGCGCGTTGATCGGGGACGGCCCGTCGCCCTCGCACTCCCGGTTCGCGGGCGTGAGGTAGTCCATCGCGAGATGGATGCCCTCGAGATCGCGACCCTCCAGCGACGGGTCGTCCCGGCCGGCCAGCGCGCCGACGGCGAGCACCACGGCGTCGTGCTCGGCCCGGAGCCGCTCGACCGGCAGCGCTTCCTGCGCGTCACCCCCGACCTCGCAGTTCACGACGAACCGGGTGCCCTCCGCGCGCATCTGCTCCAGGCGCCGGTCGAGCTCCCACTTCTCGAACTTGAACTCCGGGATGCCGTAGCGCATCAGCCCGCCGAGCCGGTCGTCGCGCTCGTACACCGTGACGTCGTGCCCGGCCCGGGTCAGCTGCTGGGCGGCCGCCAGCCCGGACGGGCCGGAGCCGACGACCGCGACCCGCCGGCCGGAGGCCACCGTCGTCGGCTGGGGCGCGACGTGGCCGTCGCGCCAGGCGACCTCGGCGATCGACCACTCGACCCGCTTGATCGCCACCGAGCCGGGCTGACTGGTGATCGAGAGGACGCACGCCTCCTGGCACGGCGCCGGGCACAGCGCCCCGGTGAACTCCGGGAAGTTGTTGGTGGCGTGCAGCCGCTCGGCGGCCCGCCCCCACTCGCCCAGCCGGACGAGGTCGTTCCACTCCGGGATGAGGTTGCCGAGCGGACAGCCCGCCGACCCGGAGTGGCAGAACGGGATGCCGCAGTCCATGCACCGGGCCGCCTGCTCGCGCGTGCCCGCCTCGACCCGGGGGTCGGTGACGTCGGCGTACACCTCGTGCCAGTCCGTGCGACGGACCTCGATCGGACGCGTGGGGTTGTCCTCCCGGGGATAGGTGAGGAACCCGCGAGGGTCAGCCACCCGCCACCTCCATGATGACCTCGTTGGGGTCGCGGCCCTCCGTCTGGGCGCGCTGGGTCGCGTCGAGGACGCGCTGGAAGTCGGTCGGCATCACCTTGGTGAAGTGCCCGACCTCGGCGTCCCAGCGGTCGAGCAGCCGCGCGGCCTTCGGCGACCCGGTCAGCTCGAGGTGACGCTCGACCACGTGGCGCAGCCAGTCGGCGTCCTCCCCGGAGACCGGCAGCAGGTCGACCATCTCCTGGTTGACCCGCACCTCGGGCAGGTCGTGCACGAACGCGATCCCGCCGGACATGCCTGCGCCGAGATTGCGGCCCGTGCTGCCGAGCACGACGACCCGCCCGCCGGTCATGTACTCGCAGGCGTGGTCGCCGACGCCCTCGACGACGGCGAGCGCGCCGGAGTTCCGGACGCAGAACCGCTCCCCCACGTGCCCGCGCAGGAACACCTCGCCGCCGGTGGCGCCGTAGGCGATGACGTTGCCGGCGATGGTGTGGGCCTCGTCGGGGACCAGATCCCGGCGGCCCCCGGTGAACTGCGCGTCGTCCGGTGGCCGCACGATCACCCGCCCCCCGGAGAGCCCCTTGGCGACGTAGTCGTTGGCGTCCCCGACGAGGTCGAGGGTGATCCCCGGCGGGAGGAACGCGCCCAGGGACTGGCCCGCGGAGCCGGTGAGGGCGACCGCGATGGTGTCTTCGGCCAGGCCGTCCCGCCCGTAGCGCCGCGTGACCTCGGCGCCGAGCAGGGTGCCGACGGTGCGGTTGACGTTGCGGACCGGCATCTCGATGTGCACCGGCATGGCGTCGTCGAGGGCGCCCTCGGCGAGCTGGATCAGGGTCCGGTCGAGGGCCTTGTCCAGCCCGTGGTCCTGGGTCTTCGTCTGCCGCCGGTCGGTCGAGGCGCCCTCGGGCACCTTCGGCACGGTGAACAGCGGCGCCAGGTCGATGCCCTGGGCCTTCCAGTTGTCCACCGCCTCGCCCGCGTCGATGACCTCGGAACGGCCGATGGCCTCCTCCACGGTGCGGAACCCCAGCGCCGCGAGGTACTCGCGCACCTCCTCGGCGACGAACCAGAAGAAGTTCTCGACGAACTCCGGGCGGCCCGTGTACCGCTTGCGCAGCTCGGGGTTCTGGGTCGCGACGCCGACCGGACAGGTGTCGAGGTGGCAGACGCGCATCATGATGCAGCCGTTGACGACCAGCGGCGCCGTCGAGAAGCCGTACTCCTCGGCGCCCAGCAGCATCCCGACGATCACGTCGCGGCCGGTCTTCATGCCGCCGTCGACCTGGACCGAGATCCGGTCGCGCAGGCCGTTGAGCATGAGCGTCTGCTGGGTGTCGGCGAGCCCGACCTCCCACGGTGCCCCGGCGTGCTTGAGGCTCGTCAGCGGCGCCGCTCCCGTCCCGCCGTCCCACCCGGAGATGAGCACGACGTCGGCGTGGGCCTTGCTGACCCCGGCCGCCACCGTCCCCACCCCGACCGAGCTGACCAGCTTGACGTGGACCCGGGCCCGGTCGTTGGCGTTCTTGAGGTCGTGGATGAGCTGCTTGAGGTCCTCGATGGAGTAGATGTCGTGGTGCGGCGGCGGCGAGATCAGCCCGACGCCCGGCGTCGAGTGCCGGACCTCCGCGATCCACGGGTACACCTTCTTGCCCGCGAGCTGGCCGCCCTCCCCCGGCTTCGCGCCCTGCGCCATCTTGATCTGGATGTCGTCGGCGTTGACCAGGTACTCGCTGGTCACCCCGAAGCGCCCGGAGGCGACCTGCTTGATCGAGGAGCGCTTCGACGGGTCGTGGAGCCGGACCGGGTCCTCGCCGCCCTCGCCGGTGTTGGAGCGCCCGCCGATGTTGTTCATGGCGATCGCGAGGTCGGTGTGCGCCTCGGCGGAGATCGAGCCGTAGCTCATCGCCCCGGTGGCGAAGCGCTTGACGATCTCGGTGGCCGGCTCGACCTCGTCGATGTCGACGGGGGGCCGGTCGCCATAGCGCAGCCGGAAGAGGCCGCGCAGCTGCCCACCCTCGGCGGCGATGCGGTCGCACTCGTCGGTGTAGCGGCGGAACACGTCGCGCTGCCCCGTCCGCGTGGAGTGCTGCAGCAGGAACACGGTCTCCGGCGTGAACAGGTGCTGCTCGCCCTCGCGCCGGTAGGCGTACTCGCCGCCGACGTCGAGGCGGCGGTGCGCCCGCTCGGTCGGGTTGTCCGGGTACGCGGTCCGGTGCCTGCTCGCCGCCTCCCGCGCGACGACGTCGAGGCCGCCGCCGCCGAGCTTCGACGAGGTCCCCCCGAAGTACTCGTCGATGAACTCCTGGGAGAGCCCGACGGCCTCGAAGACCTGCGCGGCGGTGTACCCGGACACGGTGGAGATGCCCATCTTGGACATCACCTTGAGCACGCCCTTGACGCACGCCTTCACGTAGTTCCGGACCGCCTGGTCGACCTCGAGGCCCCCGTGGTCGACGCCTGCGGCGGAGAGCTGCCCCGAGGTGATCATGTCCTCGATCGACTCGAACGCCAGGTACGGGTTGATCGCCGCGGCCCCGAAGGAGAGCAGCAGCGCCATGTGGTGGACCTCGCGGGCATCGCCGGACTCGGCGACCAGCGCGACCTGGGTGCGCTCGCGGGTGGCGACGAGGTGGTGGTGCACCGCGGAGACCAGCAGCAGCGCTGGGATCGGGGCGTGGCGGTGGTCGGAGTCGCGGTCGGAGAGCACGAGGATCCGTTTGCCGTCGGCGATCGCGTCGCTGGCCTCGCGGCGGATCCGGTCCAGGGACGACGCGAGGGCGTCGTCGCCGCCGTCGACCTCGTAGAGCCCGGAGATCACCGTCGCGGCGAAACCGGGCATGTCGCCGTCGTCGTTGATGTGGATGAGCTTCGCGAGCTCGTCGTTGTCGATCACCGGGTACGGCAGCACGACCTGCCGGCACGACGCCGGGCCGGGATGGAAGAGGTTCTGCTCGGCCCCGATCGGGCGCGCCAGGCAGGTGACGAGCTCCTCGCGGATCGCGTCCAGCGGCGGGTTGGTGACCTGCGCGAACAGCTGGACGAAGTAGTCGTAGAGCAGGCGGGGACGTCGGGAGAGCGCCGCGGTGGGGGTGTCGGTCCCCATGCTGCCCAGCGGCTCGGCGCCGGTGCGGGCCATCGGCCCGAGCAGGACGCGCAGCTCCTCCTCGGTGTAGCCGAAGGTCTGCTGGCGGCGCATCACCGACTCGTGGGTGTGGACCACGTGCTCGCGGGCGGGCAGCTGGTCGAGACGCACCAGCCCGGCCTCGAGCCACTCCCCGTACGGTTCGGCGGCGGCGAGCTCGGACTTGTAGGCGACGTCGTCGACGATCCCGGCGCTCGCCCCGGCACCTTCCCCCGTCGCTCCGCTCGCCCCGGCCCGCGTGTCCACCAGGAACATCCGCCCGGGGCGCAGGCGCCCCTTGGCGACGACGTCGGCCGGGTCGACGTCCAGGACGCCGGACTCGCTCGCGAGCACCACCCGGCCGTCGGCGAGGTGCCACCAGCGCGCCGGGCGCAGCCCGTTGCGGTCGAGGGTGGCGCCCATGAGGGTCCCGTCGGTGAACACGACCGCCGCCGGACCGTCCCAGGGCTCCATGAGGCTGGAGTGGAACTGGTAGAAGGCCCGCTGGTCGGCGGGCATCTCGGCGTGGTTCTCCCACGCCTCCGGCATCATCATCATCACCGCGTGCGGCAGCGCCCGGCCGCCGAGCGAGAGCAGCTCGAGGACCTCGTCGAAGCTGGCCGAGTCGGAGACCTCCTCGGGGCACACCGGCATCGCGCGCTGCAGGTCCCCGGGGAAGAGATCGGTGCCCAGCAGCGCCTCACGGGCCCGCATCCGGTTCCGGTTGCCGCGCACGGTGTTGATCTCGCCGTTGTGCGCCATGGTGCGGTACGGGTGCGCCAGCGGCCAGCTCGGGAAGGTGTTGGTCGAGAACCGGCTGTGCACGATCGCGATGGCGCTGGTGAGCCGCTCGTCGCGCAGGTCGGGGAAGAACAGCGGCAGCTGGTCGGTGGTCAGCATGCCCTTGTAGGTCACGGTGCGGCTCGAGAGCGAGGCGATGTAGAGCCCACAGCCCTGCTCGACCGACTCCCGCTCCGCGCGCTTGCGCACGATGTAGGCGATGCGGTCGAGCTCGATCCCGGCGAGCGTCCGCTCGGGGTGCGCGACGAGGACCTGGGCGAAGCGGGGCATCGCCGAGCGCGCGACGGACCCGACGTCGGCGCCCTCCGGGTCGACCGGCAGGTCGCGCCAGCAGAGGACCTCGAGGCCCTCCTCGGCGGCGATCCGCTCCAGCAGCGAGACGGCCTTGTCGGACCCGTCGTCGTCGGCGGGCAGGAAGACCATGCCGCAGGCGTAGGCGTGCTGGGGCTGGCCCCCGTCCTCGCTCGGCCGGGGTCCGGGCAGGGTGGCGTCGACGGTTGCGCGCAGCAGCGCGTCGGGGACCTGCAGCAGGATGCCCGCGCCGTCACCGCTGGTCGGCTCGCTGCCCGCCGCCCCGCGGTGGTCGAGGTTGTGCAGCACCTGCAGGGCGTCGGCGACGATCCCGTGACTGCGACGGCCCGCCGTGTCGGCGACCGCGCCGACACCGCAGGCGTCGTGCTCGTAGGCCGGGTCGTAGAGGCCCTGGGGGCCCGGGGTGGTGGAGAACAACACGGTGGGCGCCTCCTCGTGGGAGCCGGGGCGGAGCTCGACCCCGTCATGTCGTCGCGAGCCGGTGATGGAGACGGGACGGACCGTCCGTCGGGTGGACGGACGGGACCTGTCACGTGGATGACCGGGGACGACGATGGCCCTGGGATGCGCCGGATGGTGGGTCGGACGGTGACCCGGCACGACCCGGCGGGGTCGGCGGCGGGACGTCGACGTCCCGCGCTGCCGGTCGAGTCTAGCCCGCGCCGGCACGGACGGCCTGTGCGCGGACCGTGACGAGGCGCGCGTGCCGGGCGAGCTGCTAGGAGGAGCCGCGCGTGGCCGAGGGCGGCTCGGCGGGCGTGTCCTCGTCGGTCCAGGTGTCGGCGGGTTCGGCGTCGACCCCGGAGGGCTCGGCGGCGCCGTGGTGGGGGTCGCGTCCGGGCGCGGCGCTCTGCTCGCGCGTCTCGCCGGCCCGGGCGGCATCGTCGCGCTCCTCGTCGGTGTCCACGTCGCGGGGCGTACCCGACGTCCCGGACGGCGAACCGGGTTCCGGCCCGGGCATGGACCCCGACAGGTCCTCCCGGGGTCCGCGGACCACCAGGAAGTACACCAGCGCCGCGACGAAGACCACGCCCGCGACGATCACGTTGATCCGCACGTCCCCGAACACCCGGGTCGCGGGATCGGTGCGCAGCAGTTCGATGACGAAGCGCCCGGCGGTGTAGCCGGCGACGTAGAGCGCGAACGCACGACCGCGCGCCAGCTGCATCCGCCGGTCGAGCACCACCACGAGGATCGCGACGATGATGTTCCACACGAGCTCGTAGAGGAACGTCGGCTGGACGATCTCGACGGGCGTACGGTCCAGCGCGACGCCGCCGAGGTTGTCCGGCGCTCCGGTGAGGACGTCGACCCGCCGGTAGATCTCCAGGCCCCACGGCAGGCCGGTGGGGGCGCCGTAGAGCTCCTGGTTGAACCAGTTCCCGAGCCGCCCGACGGCCTGGGCGAGCACGATCCCGGGCGCCGCCGCGTCGGCGAAGGCGGTCAGCGGGACCCCCCGGCGCCGGCAGGCGATCCAGGCCCCGACCCCGCCGAGCGCGATCGCGCCCCAGATCCCGAGCCCGCCGTTCCAGACGTACAGGGCGGCGACCGGGTCCCCGCCCGGCCCGAAGTAGGTCCGCCAGTCGGTCGCGAGGTGGTAGAGCCGTCCGCCGACGAGGCCGAAGGGCACCGCCCAGACGGCGACGTCGACGACGAAGCCCGGAGCCCCGCCCCGGGCCACGAACCGCCGGTCGGTCAGCCAGACCGCGAGGACGATGCCCGCGATGATGCAGAGTGCGTACGCCCGCAGCGGGATCGGGCCGATGTGCCACACGCCCTGGGGTGGGCTGGGGATCGTCGCCGGGAGCATCGCTGCGAGCACGGCGCCCACGCTATCGGTCGGGGTGGTGGCCGTCGGTGAGGGCGTGGCCCGGTCTCCGTGACAGCAATGGACCATTCCTGTCATCTGACGAGCGGGCGGCGCCACTCACTCGTCGCGGGGGGTGGGCCTGCCCCGCCGGACGAGGGGCACTGGGCGCAGCTCGGGCGGCCCGCCGGCCTGCGTGGAGTGCTCCTGATCTTGGGCGGGCGCGCTCCGGGCTGCGTCTTCGCCGGCGAGGGGCACTGGGCGCAGCTCGGGCGGCCCGTCGGCCTGCGTGGAGTGCTCCTGATCTTGGGCGACCGCGCTCCGGACTGCGCCTTCGCCGGCGAGGGGCACTGGGCGCAGCTCGGGAGGCCCGCCGGCCTGCGTGGAGTGCTCCTGATCTCGGGCGCGACGAGGGGCGGAGCCCGATCCCGACCCGATCAGCGGCCGGTGTGGTTGCCCCGGACGCCGGCCGCGAGCTCGCTGGTCAGGCGCGCGACGGCCGCCCGGCCGTGCTCGGCCGCCGACACCAGCGCCGACCCGACGATCACGCCGTCGGCGAAGGAGGCCACCTCGCTCGCCTGGGACCCCGACCGCACCCCGAGCCCGACCCCGATGGGGAGGTCGGTGTGCCGCCTGGTGCGCTCCACCAGCGACGTCGCGGTGTCCGAGACGGCGTCCCGCGCCCCGGTGACGCCCATCGTGGAGGCGGCGTAGAGGAAGCCCCGGCTCGCGGCGGCGGTGTCGGCGATCCGCTGCTCGGTCGAGGACGGCGCCACGAGGAAGATCGGCGCGATGCCGTGCGCGGCGGTCGCGGCGAGCCAGCCGTTCTCCTCGTCCGGGACGAGGTCGGGGGTGATGACGCCGAGGCCGCCCGCCGACGCGAGGTCCCGGGCGAACGCGTCCGGGCCGTAGCGGAGCACCGGGTTCCAGTAGGTCATGACGACGGCGCGGCCGCCGCGGGAGGCCAGCTTCTCGACGACGGTGAGGGTGTCGCGCACCCGCACGCCGCCGCGCAGGGCGGTGTCGACCGCGTGCTGGATCACCGGGCCGTCGAGCACCGGGTCGGAGTACGGCAGGCCGACCTCGACCAGGTCGGCGCCCGCGTCGAGGGCCTGGGTGAGCAGCCCCGTGGACCCTGCCACCGTCGGGTAGCCGGCGGGCAGGTAGGCGATCAGCGCCGCGCGGGACTCCGCGCGGGCGGCCAGGAACACCTCGTCGAGCACGGTCAGCCCGGTCTTCGCGGGCTGCGCCTCCGCGGTCACAGCTCGCGCTCCCCGGTCGCCTCGGGCTGCTCGTGCGCGGGCGTCGGCGGCTCGGTCGGCAGCGCCGCCGGGTCGACGACGTCGAACCAGCGGGCCGCGGTGTCGACGTCCTTGTCGCCGCGCCCGGAGAGGTTGACCAGGATCGTCGCCTCTCCCCCGAGCTCGCGGCCCAGCCGGACGGCACCGGCCACGGCGTGCGCCGACTCGATCGCGGGGATGATCCCCTCGGTGCGGCAGAGCAGGCGGAACGCCTCCATCGCCTCGGTGTCGGTGACGGGGATGTACTCGGCGCGCCCGATGTCGTGCAGGAACGAGTGCTCCGGCCCGACGCCCGGGTAGTCGAGGCCCGCCGAGATCGAGTGCGACTCGATCGTCTGGCCGTCCTCGTCCTGCAACAGGTAGGTCAGGGCGCCGTGCAGCGCGCCGGGGCTGCCGCCGCCGATCGAGGCCGCGTGCCGTCCGGTGTCCACGCCGTCGCCCGCCGCCTCGCAGCCGATCAGCCGCACCGAGGTGTCGTCCAGGAACGGGTGGAAGATGCCGATCGCGTTGGAGCCGCCGCCGACGCAGGCCACGATCGCGTCGGGCAGGCTCCCGTACTGCTCGAGGACCTGCGCGCGGGCCTCGAGGCCGATGACGCGGTGGAAGTCGCGCACCATCATCGGGAACGGATGGGGACCCGCCGCCGTGCCGAGCACGTAGTGGGTGTGCCCGACGCTGGCCACCCAGTCGCGGTAGGCCTCGTTGAGGGCGTCCTTGAGGGTGCGGGAGCCGGTGGTGACCGGGATGACCTCGGCCCCCAGCAGCCGCATCCGCGCGACGTTCAGCGCCTGGCGCTCGGTGTCGACCTCACCCATGTAGACGACGCAGTCCAGCCCGAGCAGGGCGGCGGCGGTGGCCGTGGCGACGCCGTGCTGGCCCGCGCCGGTCTCGGCGATCACCCGGGTCTTGCCCATCCGCTGGGCGAGCAGGGTCTGGCCGAGCACGTTGTTGATCTTGTGCGAGCCGGTGTGGTTGAGGTCCTCGCGCTTGAGCAGGATCCGGGCGCCCCCGGCGTGCTCGGACAGCCGCCGCGCGTCGGTGACGGGGCTCGGTCGA
>NZ_DASXJS010000113.1:0-19517 GCF_036497245.1 Actinomycetospora sp.
GCGCGGGCAGCCAGCGGGCCTGCTGCTCGGCCGACCCGCCCAGCCGCAGCGCCTCGGCGGCGAGCACCGTGGCCAGCCACGGCCCCGGAGCCACGCCCGCACCGAGCGCCCGGGCCACGACCTGGGCGTCGACGAGGCCGAGCCCGAGCCCGTCGTGCTCCTCGGGGACGAGGACGGCGAGCGCCCCCTGGTCCGCGAGCCCCTTCCACAGCGTCAGCGGGTGCCCGTCCCCCTGGGGGTCCTCGTCGACGCCGCGGTCGGCATCCAGGTCGAAGCGGTCCGCGAGGAACTCGGTGACGGTCGAGGCGAACGCCTGCTGCTCGTCGGTCAGTGCGAAGAACACTCCTGACTCCTCTACCGCGGAAGGCCGAGCACGCGCTCGGCGACGATGTTGCGCTGGACCTGCGACGAGCCGCCCCAGATGGTCACCGACCGGGACCAGTGGTCCTGGGCGTGGAAGGGCGAGAGGTCGACGTCCGGGCGCGGGGCGGCGAGCGTGGCCTCCGGGCCGAGGACCTTCTCGAAGGCCTCCCAGAGGTCCTGGAACGCCTCGGACCACTGCAGCTTGGTCATCGAGGACTCCGAGCCCAGGTCCCGGCCCTGCTCGGTCTGGGTGAGGATGTGCATGGCGTGGTAGCGCAGGCACTCCAGCTCGACGAGGCAGCGGGCGAGCTCCTGGCGGGCCACCGGGTCGTCGGCGCGGCCGAAGCGCTTCGCCTCGGCCACGATCTCGTCGTACTGGCGGCGGAACTCGGTGTACTGCCCGACGCCGGAGGCGCCGCGCTCGAACGAGAGCAGCAGCATCGCCGTGCGCCAGCCCTGCCCGATCTCCCCGAGGCAGTCCTTGGCCGGGACGCGCGCGTCGGTGAAGAACACCTCGCCGAACTCGCTGGCGCCGCTCATCTGCTTGAGCGGACGCGCCTCGACCCCGGGCTGGTTCATGTCGATGAGCAGCATCGAGATGCCCTTGTGCTTCTCCGAGCCCGCCTCGGTCCGCACCAGCGTGAAGATCTTGTCGCCGTGCATGGCGTTCGTCGTCCAGATCTTCTGGCCGTTGACGACGAAGTCGTCGCCGTCACGGACGCCGCGGGTCGACACCGCCGCGAGGTCGGATCCGGCGCCGGGCTCGGAGAAGCCCTGGCACCAGATCACCTCGTTGCGCAGCATCGGACCGATGATCTCGGAGCGCTGCTCCGGGGTGCCGATGGCCATCACGGTGGGCGCGAGGAAGGTCAGCCCGAGGGTGTTGACGGTCTGCGGGGCACGCGCCCGGATCGTCTCCTCGTCGTAGATCGCCTTCATGCCGGGTGTCCCGCCGCGGCCGCCGTACTCGACGGGCCACTGGATGCCGGAGAAGCCTGCCGCGGTCTTGCGGGCCTCCCAGTCCCGGCGCTTCTCGAACGACTCGGCGTCGTCCAGCGCGGCCCAGTACCCGGGCTCGGTCCACTCCGTGGGGATGTTCTGCGCCAGCCAGGTCCGCAGCTCCGTGCGGAACTGCTCCTCCTCGGCGGTGTAGGTCAGGTCCACATCGGCTCCAAGGCTCTCCGCGGGTCGGCCGGTACGCATCCGGCCCGCGGTGCACTCTCGCAGGTCCGCCCACCGCCTGCACTACCGGCGGGTAGCCCGGCCGTGTCCATGTCAGGAAAGTCCCGTTGCAGACGTCCAGTGTCCGCAACGGGACTTTTCTGACGTCGCTCCCGAGGTCCCGGGGCGGTCAGCAGTGCAGGACGCCCTGCCGCTCCTTCAGTGCGAGGACCCGCCGCACGGCGTCCTGGGCGCGGGCCGCGAAGGCCGGTTCCTTCGCCGCGGCGGTGATCGCGCCGAGCATCGGCGTGAGGTCCTGCGGCTGGATCGTCAGCAGGAGGTCCCCGCCCGCGGCGAGGAACTTCGTGGCCCGGGCACCGACCGGGGTGTCGGCCAGTGCCTGGGCGGCGCCCACGTCGTCGGTCATGATCACGCCGGTGAAGCCGAGGCGGCCGCGGAGCACGTCACGCATGATCGTCGACGAGAACAGCGCCTGGTTGTCCGGATCGATCTTCGAGTAGCGGGCCGAGGACATCATCACCAGCGGCGCGCCCGCTTTGATGCCCGCCGCGAACGAGCCCAGCTGCGGGGAGTCGGCGCCGGTCTTGTCGTCGACCACGCCGCCGGCGAAGTCGGTGTTCTGACGGACCTCCCCGAGCCCGGGGAAGTGCTTGAGCGTCGACGCCACCTTCGCGTCGCGCATCCCGGCCACGAACGCCGACACCGCGGGCGCCACGGTGTCCACGTCGGTGCCGAACTGCCTGCCGAACTTCCCGACGGGGGCGTTCGCCGTGCCCAGGGCCGGGTCGACGACGTCGGCCACCGGCGCCAGGTCGGCGGTGACCCCGACGTCGCGCAGCTCCTTGCCCCACGTCCGGGCGTCGCCGCGCAGCGCGCCCGCGTCCTTGCCCTGGGTGGTGGCCGGCGGGATCTGGCTGAAGCCCGGCCCCTTCAGCTCCTGGACCTTGCCGCCCTCCTGGTCCGCGGTGACGAGCATCGGCACGTCGGCGCCGCCGGTGGCCTGCGCGCTGGTGACGACCTGGGTGACGTCGTCGGAGCTCGCGGTGTCTCCGTCGGTGAGGATGATCCCGCCCGGCTCCTTCGTGAGCGCGGCGCGGGCCGCCGGACTGACCCCGCCCGCGGGCACCCCGACGACGACGAGCTGCGCCCACCGCTGGGCGGGCGTGAGCCGGTCGTAGGTGGCGTTGACGCAGGGCGATGATCCCGGCGGTCCCGCGGCCGCCGTCGTCGTGGGCGCCGGGCTCGCGGAGCTCGCGGCGGTCGGCGAGGCACCGGGGATCGGCGGCACGGCCGGGGCCTCCGCCGACCCGCACCCGGCGAGCAGACCCGCGGCGAGCACCGCCGCCCCGGCGAGGCGGACCGGGCGCGAGGCCGCGGTGTCGGGCGGACGGGGCGGTCGCGGGTCCGGGCAGGGCGTCATCGCGGGCCAGCGTAGGGACCAGGTCCGATCACCGAGGCCGCCGGTCGTCGAGAGTCCCCGAAGGTGCGCTCCGCGCTCGTGAGCAGTGAGCCGGCCAGCTCGTCCGGCCAGCTCGCCCGGCCGAGTGGACCCCGAGGGCTGCGGCGACAGCCATGGGGGTCCACTCGGCGGCCGGTGGCCCTCGCCGGCACGCTCGATCGACCGACTCCATGGCCGGGATGACTACTCACGGTGCCATCGGCCACCTCATGGACCACGATGTATCCATGGTCTCGACCCGGCGCACGGTCACCCTGCACGGACACCGCATGGCGTATCTGGAATCGGCGCCGGCGGACGGCGACCCCTCGGCGGAGGTCGTCGTCCTCATCCACGGCGTCGCGGGCAGCTCCGCGACCTGGGCGCCGGTGATCGAGCGCCTGGAGCACGACGGGTCCCGGCACCGGTTCCTCGCGCCCGACCTGCTCGGGCACGGGGAGTCGACTGGGCCGAGCGGGGACTTCTCGATTGGCGCCTACGCCAACGGGCTGCGCGACATGCTCTCCGCCCTCGGACACCGGCGCGTGACGGTCGTCGGGCACTCGCTCGGCGGCGGCGTGGCGATGCAGTTCGCCTACCAGTTCCCGGAGCTCTGCTCCCGGCTCGTCCTCGTGTCGTCGGGCGGGCTCGGCCGCGGGGTCAGCCCGACGCTGCGGCTGGCGTCGCTGCCCGGCGCGGGCGTCGTCGTGCCGCTGCTGGCCCGTAGCGGCGCGCTCGGCCTCGGGGTGGCGGCCCTGCGCGCGGCCGCCGCGCTCCCGTTGCGCCCGGCCCAGCGGGTGTCACTGACCGAGTACGCGCGCCACGCGGGCTCGCTGACCGAGCGCGCGCACGCCGACGCGTTCGTCGACACCATCCGTGGCGTCATCGGACCGTGGGGCCAGCGGGTCAGCGGCACCGACCGGCTCTACCTGACCGAGGGCCTGCCCACGCTCGTCGTCTGGGGCAGGCGTGACCCCATCATCCCGGTCGGCCACGCGTACCGCGCCGCCTCGCTCATGCCCGGCAGCACCCTCGAGATCTTCGACGACTCGGGCCACTTCCCGCACTGCGACGAGCCCGCCCGCTTCGCGGAGCTGCTCGCCGGCTTCTGCGACGCGACCGAGCCCGCGGACCTCGACGCGGAGTCCCTCGGGCCGCGGCTGGCGGCCGACGGCGCCTGAGCGTCCTCAGTGCCCCAGGTTGCGGCACTGGTAGCAGAGGGCGGGCGGCACGTTGCGCCACACCGTCGGCGTCACCCGCACCTCGTCGAAGCTCTCCTCCAGCAGCTCGCGGAAGCGCCGCTGGGTGGGCAGGTTCGTCACGTGGCGGTAGGCGAACGTGGTGAACACGCCGCCGGGCACCAGCACCCGCGAGACCTGCTCCATGATGCCGCGCTGCGCCTCGCGCGAGAACAGCGTCCACGGCAGGCCGCTCACCACGGCGTCGACCTGCGTGATCCCGATGTCGGCGAGCTGCTTCTGGAGGTCCTTCGCGTCCCCGCGCACGACCTCGAGCCACGGCCGCGTCCGGGTCAGGTGCGCGACCATCCCCGGGTCGATCTCGACGGCGACGTGGCGCGCCTCGGGGGGCAGGCGTCGGCGCAGGGCCTGGGACACCACCCCGGTCCCGGGGCCGAGTTCCACGACGGTCACGTTCGGATCGACGGGGGCGACCGACGCGAGCAGGTCGCACAGCGCCCGCCCGCTCGGGGCGACCGCCCCGATCACACCGGGGCTGCGCACGGCCGAGGAGACGAACGTCAGGAGGTCACGAGCTGCCGTCACGACGGCAGACTCCCAGGTCCGGCGCGGAGGGACCAGCCGGAACGGGGTTCGTCACGACCTCACCGCGGATCGATGACGCGCATGACGATGTAGACGACGATCAGCAGGATCATCATCGAGAGATCCAGACTCATGTTCCCGATGCGCACGGCGGGGATGAGCCTCTTGAGCAACTTCACCGGCGGGTCGGTGACCCGGTACATCAGCTCCAGGCTGACCGCGGTCCCGCCGGCCGGTCGCCAGTCGCGCGCGAAGCCCCGGACGACCTCGACGACGAGGCGCCCGATGATGAAGAGGTAGAACACGAACAGGACGTAGTAGACGACCAGCAGGATCGTGTCCGTCGGGCTCGCGAGCATGGCTCCACTATGGCCCGTTCTCGTACGGCCGGTGTGGGCCACCCCCGCCCGAATCGTCCCGGGACCCCCTCGCTGCGAGGCTGGGCGACGTGATCCTCCACATCTGCCCGCGCACGGACTGGGACGCCGCGGGCGAGGCCCTGAGACCCGCCTCCCTGGACTCCGAGGGGTTCGTCCACTGCTCGGACCCCGGCACCGTCGCCCTGCCCGCCTCGGCCATCTACACGGGGCGGACGGACCTGCTGCTGCTCGAGGTGGACCCGGGCCGCGTCGGGGCTCCGGTGCGGTGGGAGCCGGGCGTGCGCGACGGCCGGGTCGAGCCCTCGGGCCCCTGGTTCCCGCACGTGTACGGGCCGCTGCCGCGGGCCGCCGTCGTCGCCGTGCACGCCTTCCCGCCCGAGGACGACGGGACGTTCCGGCTGCCCGCCGCGCTCGCCGAACGCTGAGCCGACCCGGAAACGACGAAGGCCCCGATCTCGCGAGGAGGTCGGGGCCTTCGTGGTGGTAGCGGGGACAGGATTCGAACCTGTGACCTCTGGGTTATGAGCCCAGCGAGCTACCGAGCTGCTCCACCCCGCGCCGCACCGGAGCTTTCCCGGTGATGATGAGAAGACTACCGGGCGGTGAACCGTCGGCTCGCACGGGGGGTGGGAGGGGAGCGGGGCCGGGCCGGGAACGACGAAGGCCCCCGATCTCCGGAGAGATCGAGGGCCTTCGTGGTGGTAGCGGGGACAGGATTCGAACCTGTGACCTCTGGGTTATGAGCCCAGCGAGCTACCGAGCTGCTCCACCCCGCGTCGCAGGAAGAACGCTACGCGACGCGGGGTGGCCGCCGATCACCCGGGGTCCGATCGGCTCGACGGCTACGAGCCCGTCGCCGCCCGGTACTGGTTGATGGCGGTGGCCAGGTCCTGCTGGGCCTGCCCGATCCCGGCGAAGTCACCCTGCTGCTGCGCGGTGCGCAGCCGGGCCAGCGCGGCGTTCATCGCGTTGACCGAGGAGGTGATCTGCGGCGACGCCGCGGTCGCCGCGCCTCCCGTCGCCGGGGCGGCCGCGGTGCCCTGCTGGGCCTGACCCGTGGCCGCCGCCTGCGGGGCCTGCGGCGTCGCGGCCGAGCCCGGCGCCGCCGTGGCCGTCCCCGAGGAGCCGAACACCTGCGTGAGGGCCTCCGGGAGCCCCGGGGCGTAGCCGATCTTCCCGCCGAAGCTCACGAGCACGCGGGAGAGCTGCGGGAAGGACGACTCCTGGTTGGAGCGCTCGATGTAGACCGGCTCCACGTAGAGCAGGCCACCCGCGATCGGCAGGGTGAGCAGGTTGCCGTAGAGCACCTGCGTGCCCTGCTGGCGCAGCAGATTCAGCTCGGTGGAGACCTGCGGCGAGGACAGGAACTGCGTCTGGACCTGCTGCGGACCCTGGGTCTGGGTGTCGGTCGGCAGCTGCAGCAGCGTCATCTGCCCGTACGTGGCCGGATCGGAGCTCACCGACAGGTAGGCCGAGAGGAACTCCCGTCGCAGGCTGACCAGGGCCGTCGTCAACTGGAACTGCGCGGTCGACTGACTGCCGCGCCGCGGGTCGTCGGCGAGCAGGTAGTACGGCGGCTGCGGGTCCCCGGCGGCGGCCGCGGCGTCGCTCGTCGGGTCCGAGGGCACGTCCCAGAACGACACCGTCGAGTAGAACTCGTTCGGGTCCGAGACGTGGTAGCGGGTGAGCAGGTCGCGCTGGACCTTGAACATGCCCTCCGGGTAGCGGTAGTGCGCCCGCAGGTCCGGCGGGACGGCCGACGCCGGCTTGACCACCCCCGGGAAGGTCTTCTCCCAGGTCTGCAGCACGGGATCGCTCGGGTCGTTCTCGTAGAGGTCGACCTGACCGGTGTAGGCGTCCACGGTGGCCTTCACCGAGTTGCGCATGTAGCCCGCGTCCTGGGGCGCGAGGGTCCCGTTGTTCGCGGAGTCGCGGGTCGCGTCGCCGAGCCCGACCTGCTGGGCGTAGGGGTAGCGCGGCAGCGTCGTGTAGCCGTCGACGATGTACTTGATCTGCCCGTTGACCACGGCCGGGTAGATGTCGTTGTCCAGCTGCAGCCACGGCGCGACCTTCTGGACGCGCTCCAGCGGGCTGCGGTTGTACATGATCCGCGAGTTGTCGCCGATCGAGCTGTTGAACAGGATGTTCCGCTCGAAGCCGTAGTAGGCGAAGAACGCCAGCCGCGACAGCGGGTTCGCCAGCGGGACCCCGCCGGGTCCGGCGTAGGTGGACTGCTTGGTGTCGGTGTCGTACTCCCGGGGCGGCGTGCCCGGGTCGGCGCCGACGATCGCGTAGTCGTCGGGCTGGTCGACCAGTTCGCCGTAGTAGATCCGCGGCTGCTGCAGGCCGAACTGCCCGGGGGTGTCGAGGTCGGAGACCTGGAACTGCGGATAGCCGCCCTGGCCGCCGTTGGAGTCCAGGGGGGCGTTGACGGTGTTCGCCGGAGCCGCGACGAACCCGTTGCCGTGGGTGTAGACGAGGTGACGGTTGATCCAGTCCAGCTGGTTCCCGGCGAGGTTGTTCGGGTCGATCTCGCGGGAGGCCACCACGTAGTCCTGGGTGCGCCCGTTCACCGTGTAGCGGTCGACGTCGAGGGCCGGGGCGAACCCGTAGAAGTTCCGGCGCTGCTCGAGCTGGGTGAACGTGCGCGACAACCGGTTCGGGTCGAGCAGGCGGATGTTCGGCACGGTCGCCTGGTCGCTCCCGACGGCCTGCTGCACACCGGCGGCGCTCTGGTCGGTGGTGCCCGCGTAGGGCTGCACGGCCACCTTGTCCGGGGTGATCGCGAATGCCTGTCTGGTGGCCTGGATATTTCGGTCGATCGAGACCGCCTCGCGCTGGTTGGCGTTGGGGCGGACCGAGAACTGCTCGAGGACCGCGGGCCACGCCGCGCCGATGAGCACGCTGGACAGGATCAGCAGCGCGAGGGCGATCGCGGGAATCTGCAGATTGCGCAGGAACACCGCGGCGAAGAAGGCGGCCGCGCAGATCACCGCGATGAGCAGCAGGATCAGCTTGGCGGGCATCGCGGCGTTGAGGTCGGTGTAGCTGGCGCCGTAGAAGTTGGCGCCGCCGGCCGAGGCCTTGCGGTCGGAGAACAGCAGCTCGTACCGGTCGAAGAAGTACGCGACCGCCTTGAGCAGCACGAACGTCCCGGCGAGCACGGCGAGATGGGCGCGCGCGGCCGTCGCGAGCGAGCCGTTGCGGCCGGCGAGGCGGATGCCGCCGAAGACGTAGTGGGCGACGAGCGCGGCGAGGAAGCTGAGGCCCACGCCGACGAAGAGCCAGGAGAGCACCGCACGCCAGAACGGCAGCGCGAAGACGTAGAAGCTGATGTCGTGCCCGAACACCGGATCGACCTGGTTGAACGGGGTCTGGTGCAGGAACAGCTGTGTGGTCTGCCAGTCGCCCTGCGCCGAGAGCGCGGCGATGATCGCGACGAGCAGCGGGATGCCGATCGCGAACAGCCGCGGGTGGGAGAGGACGACGGTGCGGTACCGCGCGACCGGGTCCTCGGGACCGGCGACGGGGACGAACACCGGTCGCGTGCGGTAGGCGATGTAGAGGTTGACCGCGATCAGCCCGCCCATGAAGACGGCGGCGATGACGGCCTGCACGATGCGGGTGAACAGCACCGTGGAGAAGACGTTGCGATAGCCGACCTCGCCGAACCACGCCCAGTCGACGTACACGTCGACGAGGCGCGCGAGGGCGATCAGCACCACGAGCACGACCGCGCCCAGCACCAGCAGGGACTTCGTTCGCCGGGACAGCTGCGGGTTCCCGGTCGCCGGCCGGTTGGCCACTGTCGGTCACACTCCAAGCGGGGACGGGTGCTTTCGGGGTCGAGGCCGCCGCTGGAGCGGGCTCGGTGTGTGAACTCTACGAACGCCGTGTGGGTTCCCTGTGCTCCGTGTTCCTCGTGTCGGATTCTCCGGTGGGAGGACCCGGTCAGCAGGTCGGAGGCATCCGCCCGGCTGCGAGGTCCTGCACGGCCGACACACCTTCGCGCAGGTCGGACACGCGCGCCAGGGTCAACCCCGAAGGAGCGGAGCGCGCCGCCTCGGAACAGTTGCCCGCGGGCACGAGGAACGCTCCGGCGCCGTCGTCGCGGGCGGCGTCCATCTTGAAGCGGATGCCGCCGATCGGGCCGACGCGGCCGTCGGCGTCGATCGTGCCGGTCCCGGCGATGGTCTTGCCGCCGGTCAGCTCGCCGGGGGTCAACTTGTCGACGATGGCGGTGGCGAAGATCAGCCCGGCGGACGGACCGCCGACGTCGGCGAGCCCGATCTTGATGTTCGCGGGCGAGACGACCTCCGACGCCGCGGTGATCCCGAGGTAGCCGCGTGACGGGTCGCCCGGCCGCGCCGCAGCGGTGACGGTGACGTCGCGGGTGTCCGGGCCGCGCTGGATCCGCACGACGACGGGAGCGCCCGGGCCGACGGCGCCGACGGCGTCGACCACGTCCTGCGGGCTCGTCACGGCCCGCCCGGCGATGGCGAGGACCCGGTCCCCCGGGTTCAGCTGGCCTGCGGACGGGCCGGGCGCGGTCACGTCCCCGATCTGGACCGCGGACGGGTAGCCGAGGTAGTGCAGCGCGGCGGTCTGGGCGTCGTTCTCGGACTGGGAGAACTGCCGGGTGTTCTCGGCGTCGACCTGCTGGCTGGACTGCCCGGTGGGATAGACCTGCTCGCGGGGCACCACCTCGTGCGAGCCGGTGACCCACATGGCGACGGCCCCGAACAGCGTCACCTGGCTGGTGACCGCGACCGTGGTCATCCGGAGCTGGCCCGACGTCGGGTAGGTCGGCACCGGACCGGACACGTCGATGATGGGGCGCCCGGACTGGTCGCTCAGCACGTCGAAGGTGGGCCCGTCCCCGAGGGCGACGAACGGCACGCGCACCGTCGCACCGGCCAGACCGAGGACCGCGGCGAGCACGAGCCCGAGGGCGATCGTCGCGCGCAGTCGGGTCACGGGCGGGCAGGGTAGTGATCGAGGCTGTGGGGTCCGCGTCCGGTGGGTCGGTGTGTTCGCTGTGGGCTTGCGGAGAAGACCCTGGGAGCACCCTCGGTCGGGCGTCACCGCAGCGTGTCACGCGTACCGTGGGGCGGCATGAGTGACCTGCCCTTCGGCTTCGGCCCGTCCGACCCAGACGACCCCAAGCACCAGGGGTCCTCCGGGTCCGGGTCCGGCGGCTCCGATTCCGGCGGGTCGGCTTCCGGCGGCTTCGGCTTCGGTCCCGGAGGCGAGGGCAACCCGTTCGCGGCCTTCGGGGGCGGCGCCGGCGGGGCGGGCGGGTTCGACATCGGCCAGCTCGGCCAGATGCTCACCCAGCTCGGGCAGATGCTCTCGCAGTCCGGCGGTCCCGGCGGCGGTGACGGCGGGCCGGTGAACTACCAGCTCGCGGCGCAGATGGCGCACCAGCAGCTGGGCGCGCGCGGCTCGAAGAAGCCGACCGCCGAGCAGCGTTCCGCGATCGAGGAGTCGCTGCGTCTGGCGGAGCACTGGCTCGACGACGCGACCACGCTGCCCTCCGGGGTCTCGACGGTCACCGCGTGGTCGCCGAACGACTGGGTGGACGCCACCGTGCCCACCTGGCAGCGCCTGTGCGATCCGGTGGCGCACCGTGTCGCGGGCGCCTGGGTCGAGGGACTGCCCGCCGAGGCGCGCGAGATGGCGGGCCCCATGCTCGGGATGATCTCGCAGGTCGGGGGCATGGCGTTCGGCTCGCAGCTCGGCTCGGCGCTCGGCCAGCTCGCCGGCGAGGTGCTCACGTCCTCCGACGTCGGGCTGCCCCTGGGCCCCGAGGGCACCGCCGCCCTGCTCCCGGAGGCGGTCTCCCGCTTCACCGAGGGCCTGGACCGGCCCTCGAGCGAGGTGCTGGTCTTCCTCGCCGCGCGCGAGGCCGCCCACCACCGGCTCTTCGGTCACGTGCCGTGGCTGCGCCAGCGCCTGCTCGCCACCGTCGAGGAGTTCGCGCACGGCATCACGATCGACACCTCACGGATCGAGGAGCTCGCCCGCGACCTCGACCCGTCGAACCCCGCCGCGATCGAGCAGGCGATGTCGTCCGGGCTCTTCGAGCCGCAGACCACCGAGGCGCAGAAGGCCGCGCTCGGCCGGCTGGAGACCCTGCTCGCGCTCGTCGAGGGCTGGGTGGACCACGTCGTCGCGCAGGCGATCGGCGAGCGGCTCCCCGGCGCGAACGCGCTGCGGGAGAGCATGCGTCGCCGCCGCGCCTCGGGCGGGCCCGCCGAGCAGACCTTCGCGACCCTGGTCGGGCTGGAGCTGCGTCCCCGCCGGCTGCGCGACGCCGCGGAGCTGTGGCGGCGCCTCGGCGAGGAGCGCGACATCGACGGGCGCGACGCGGTCTGGGCGCACCCGGACCTGTTGCCGACCGCCGAGGACCTCGACGACCCGGCGTCCTTCCTGCGCGGTCGCTCGAACCTCGCCGAGGGGTCGGGCGGCGGGTCCGAGTCCTTCAGCGACCTCGACGACCCGATCGCGCGCCTCGAGCAGGAGATGCGCGCGGAGCGGGAGTCGGGGAAATCGGCCCCCGAGGACGGCTCGTCCGACGACGGGTCGGCGTCCGGTGAGGGCAGCGGCGGGCCGGAGGGGCCGAAGACCTGACGTCAGTCGGCGTCGTCCGGCTCCTCGGAGTCCGCCTCGCCACCGATCTCGAGGCCGGCCCCGGCGGACAGGCCCTCCAGGTAGCCGATCGCGCGCTCGCTGCGGGGGTAGCGCGCCTCCAGCGCACGGAAGGCCGGGCCGTGGTTGCCCTCGCGCAGGTGCACCAGCTCGTGGACCAGGACGTGGTCGAGCACCCACCCGGGGACCTCGCGCAGGCGTTCGCTGACCCGGATCGTGGCGTCGACCGGGGTGCACGACGCCCAGCGGGTGCGCATCGGGCGGGTCCAGCGGACCGACGCGGGCCGGGGCCACCGGCCGTCGGGGGCCGCGGCGTCCAGGTGCTCGCGGGCGAGGCGGTCGGCGCGGGACGCGAGGTCGTCGTCGCCGGCTCGGCGACCCGGGCGGCGGCGCCGGTCCGAACGCTCCAGGCGCTGCAGCATCTTCTCGACCCAGTGCTTCTCCTCGGCCCGGGTCATCGAGGCGGGCACCGAGACGATGACCCGGTTGCCCTCGCGCCGGGCGTTGACGGTGCTGCGGCGCCGCGCGCTGCGCCGCACCTCCACCTCGGGCCGTCCCGGTTCCGCGTCGCCGTCCTCGCCCACGTCGGACCACGCTAGGCGACGGATCCGACGGGCCCGCCCGTGCGTCCAAGTCCCGTGACGACCTCGCCGCTCCCCCGCCGCCCCGACGACCGGCCCGTCCTGCTCTGGCGCGACGCCACCACCGCGCAGTTCGGCGCCGACCCCGCGACCGCGCTCACCCTCGCCGACCTCACCCCGCCCCTCGCGTCGCTGGTCCGGGCCCTCGACGGCGCGACGCCGCCCGCGCTCGCCGTCGCCGACGCGGTCGCCCGGGGCGGCACGCCCGGCGACGTGACCACCGTCGTCGCGGCGCTGGCGCAGGCCGGGATGCTCATCGCGGGGCGCCCAGCTCCGGCGACGGCGTACGTGCGCGTCCACGGCGGCGGGCGCCTCGGCACGGCGGTCGCGGTGCTGCTGGCCGGCGCGGGGGTGGGCCGGGTCGCGGTCCGCGCGGCGGGCACGGTGGCGGCCGACGACGTCGGGACGGGGCTGCGCGACGCCGACGTCGGCCGTCCCGCGGTCGTCGCCGTGGCGGAGGCGGTCGCGCGGGCCGCAGCCGCCGTCGGCGTCGGGGAGCCCACACGCCGGCGTCCCGAGCTCGCCGTGCTGGTCGGCGCCGCGGCCGCCGATCCCGTGCTGTCGGCGCGGCTGCACACCCGTCACCAGCCCCACCTCGCGGTGACCGTCCAGGGCGGTCGCGGGACCGTGGGGCCGCTCGTCGTCCCGGGGCGCGGCTCGTGCCTGCGCTGCGCCGACCGGCATCGTGCCGCCGCCGATCCCGCCTGGCCCCGGCTCACGGCCCAGCTAGCCGGCCGCCCGGTGACCGTGGGCGTCGCGACGGCCTCCGCGGTGGCCGCCCTCACCGTCGAGCACGTCCTGGACCACCTGGTGGACGGGACGTCCCGGCTGATCGATTCGGCCCTGGAGCTGGACCTCGGCGTGAGCACGCTCACCCGGTGCCTCCGGCCTGCACACCCCGGCTGCTCCTGCGGGGCGTCGTCCCGGACGGTCCGCCCTGGGCGCGCCGTGCGCGAGCAGCCGGGGGACAATCGGGGACGTGACGTCCGATGACATCCCGCGCCGCACGGTCCAGCGCTCCGCTCGGCTGGCGTCGCTCCCGCTCGGATTCGCGTCACGCACGGCGGCCGGATGGGGTCGGCGGCTCGCGGGCGGGGACGCGGGGGAGATCTCCGCGGACGTCGCGCGCCGCGGGGCCGAACAGCTGTTCGCCGTGCTGGGCGAGCTCAAGGGCGGCGCCATGAAGTTCGGGCAGGCGCTCTCGGTGTTCGAGGCCGCCGTCCCGGACGAGCTCGCCGAGCCCTACCGCGAGGCCCTCACCCGCCTGCAGACCGCGGCGCCGCCGATGCCGGCCGCCCGGACCCACCGGGTGCTCGCGGAGCAGTTCGGGCGCGGCTGGCGCGACCGGTTCCGCGAGTTCGACGACACCCCGGCGGCCGCGGCCAGCATCGGCCAGGTGCACCGCGCGGTGTGGGGCGACGGGCGCGAGGTCGCGGTCAAGGTGCAGTACCCGGGCGCGGAGGAGGCCGTGATGGCCGACCTGCGCCAGCTGCAGCGCTTCGCCCGGGTCATCCAGCCGATGGTGCCGGGCCTCGAGATCAAGCCGCTCCTGCAGGAACTGCGCGACCGGATGTCCGAGGAGCTCGACTACCGCGACGAGGCCGACGCCCAGCGCGCCTTCGCGGCCGCGTTCGAGGGCGACGAGCACGTCGTCGTGCCGCGCGTCGTCGCCTCCGCGCCGAAGGCGATGGTCTCGGAGTGGATCGAGGGCACGCCGCTCTCGCAGATCATCCGGACCGCCGAGCCCGAGGAGCGCGACCGAGTCGGGCTGCTGCTGTCGACCTTCCACTTCTCCGCGCCCGCCCGCGTCGGGCTGCTGCACGCCGACCCGCACCCGGGCAACTTCCAGATCCTGTCCGACGGCCGGCTGTGCGTGATCGACTTCGGGGCGATCGCCCGGCTGCCCGACGGCCTGCCGCACGAGCTCGGCGAGATGCTCGCGCTGTCCGTGGAGGACCGCTCGGAGGAGCTGCTCGAACTGCTGCGCAAGCTCCATTTCATCCTGCCGGACACCGACATGTCCGCCGAGCGCGCCATGGCCTACCTGGGCCCGCTGGTCGACCCGCTGCGCGCGGAGAAGTTCCACTTCACCCGGGAGTGGATCCGCGGGCAGGCCGAGCGGCTGGGCGACCTGCGGCGTCCCGAGTTCGAGACCGGGCGCGGGCTGAACCTGCCGCCGCAGTACCTGCTCATCCACCGGGTCACGCTCGCCTCCGTGGCGGTGCTCTGCCAGCTCGATGCGGAGATCCCGATGCGGTCGATCTTCCGCGACTGGCAGCCCGGCTTCGACCTCTGAGTCCCCGGCCGCGTTCTGAGCGAAGGGCGCCCTCGGTCGGATAGATCGACCGAAGGTGCCCCTCGCCCGGAACCAGAACCTCCCCCGGCGACGGCGGGCCTCACGCCACGCCGGCCGCCTGCCGGGCCGCCGCGATCTCGGCGTCGCGGGCGAGGTCGGCCTTGCTCGGCCGGCCCCGCGGCCGCTTGCGGGCGATGACGGCGCCACGGTCGAGGATTTCGCCACCCCACACGCCGGCGAACTCCCGACGTTCCAGGGCTCCGGCCAGACACGACCGCCGGACCGGGCAGGCGTCACAGAGGATCTTCGCCTGCTCGAGCTCCGCGGGGCTCTCGGAGAACCACAGATCGTCGGTCTCGTCCCGGCACGGCAGGGAGACCGACCCGAGTATCTCGGGGGGAGAAGGGACGGAATGCATGCTCGGACCTCCTACGGCGGGTGTACGGGGATCACCCGGGAACCGCGGAGACCTCGTCGCCGAGACGACGAAGGCCGCGAACCCGGGGGTCCGCGGCCTCTTGATCGGGGGTGTGTCAGCCACACCCGCCGCTGGGACGCGGACGCTGGGGGTCGAGATCGATGTGCTGCTGGCGCTTGCGCGGCGACATGCCGACCGGGCGGCTGCCGACCTGCGGGGACACGTCTCCCGCGAGGACAGCCGTGATCGGCGTGGCCGCGAACGCACGCGTGCGACCGAGGCCCGCGAACGGGACCCCCTCGTGCGAGGGCGCCCAGCAGCGCGGGCCGGAGGCCGCGGCGACGCCGTACGGCGCGCACACATCGGTCACCCGGGACGGGGAGACGGGCGTGCCCGTGAGCAACAGCTTCATGATCAGCACACCTCCCGTCCTGAGGACTCGACCCGACACGTCCTGCGCCGGTGCGATCGAACCTAGGGGCCCCCGCGCGCGGTCCGCAACGGAATTTCCCCCGGAGGTCCGAGAACTTTTCTAGCCCGCGTGCTCCCGCACCATCGTCAGCACGTCGTCGCCGTAGCGCTCGAGCTTCGAGGCACCGATGCCGGGGATGGTGACCAGGCCCTTCGCGTCGGTCGGGCGCTGCTCGGCGAGGGCGACGAGGGTCGCGTCGGTGAACACCACGTAGGCGGGCACCGAGCGCTGCTTGGCCTCGTTCGACCGCCACGCCCGCAACGCGTCGAGGAGATCGACGTCGACGTCCGAGGGGTGCTCGGTGCAGCGTCCGATCTTCACCGCGCCCGGGTCGGACAGCGCCTTCCCGCACACCCGGCAGGCCACCTTCGAGACCTTGGCTTTGGGCCCGCCGTCGACGCCCGAGCCGGCCTTGCGGGCGGCGGGGTGGTCCTCGGGCACGAGGCCGTAGAGGAAGCGGCTGCGCCGTCGGCTCCGGCGCCCACCCGCCGAGCGGGAGAGCGCCCACGAGAGCCGCAGGTGGACCCGCGCCCGGGTGACCCCGACGTAGAAGAGCCGCCGCTCCTCCTCGACGGCGTCGTCGTCACCGTCGGCGTGCTGGATCGGCAGCGTGCCGTCGGTGAGCCCGACGAGGAACACCGCGTCCCACTCGAGGCCCTTCGCGGCGTGCAACGAGGCCAGCGTGACGCCCTGCACCGTCGGCGGGTGCTGGGCCTGCGCGCGGGCGTTCAGCTCGGCCAGGAACCCGGCGAACGTGGTCTCCGGGACGCTCTCGACGAGGTCGCCCGCGAGCTCCGCGAGCGCCCGCAGCGACTCCCAGCGCTGACGCTGCGCACCGTCGGCCGAGCTGCCTGCCGGGGGCACCTCGGTGAGGCCCTGCTCCCCCAGCACCGCGCGGACCGTCGTCACCACGTCGGCGCCGACGACGGCGTCGGGCCCGCCCTCGACCCGCCCCGCGGTGGTGCGCAGTGCAGCGATCGCGTTGCGGACCTCGGTGCGCTGGAAGAACCGTTCGCCGCCGCGCACCTGGTAGGCGATGCCGGCCTCCGAGAGTGCCTGCTCGTAGGCCTCGGACTGGGCGTTGACGCGATAGAGCACGGCGATCTCGGCGGCCGGGACGCCGTCGTCGACGAGTCCGCGGATCTGCTCGGCGACGGCGGCCGCCTCCGCGGGCTCGTCGTCGTGCTCGGTGAAGTCCGGCGCCGGGCCGGGCGGGCGCTGCCCCTCCAGCCGGAGCCGGGACCCGGCGGCCCGGCCGCGGGCGGCGCCGATGACGGTGTTCGCGGCCGCCACGACCTGCGGGGTGGAGCGGTAGTCGCGCACCAGCCGGACGACCTCGGCCTCGGGGAACGCGCGCGGGAAGTCCAGCAGGTAGGACGGGCTGGCCCCGGCGAACGAGTAGATCGTCTGGTTGGCGTCGCCGACGACGGTGAGGTCGTCGCGCCCGCCGAGCCACGCCGAGAGCAGCCGGTGCTGCAGCGGGGTGACGTCCTGGAACTCGTCGACGACGAAGCAGCGGTAGCGCTCGCGGAACTCGTCGGCGACCTCCGCGGAGCCCTCCAGCGCGCCCGCGGTGTGGAGGAGCAGGTCGTCGAAGTCGAGCTGCTCGGCGCGGTTCTTGAGCTGCTCGTAGCTCTCGTAGACCTGGGCCACCTGGTCGACCGGCGCGGGGGTGTCGCGCTGGGCCGTCGTCGCGGCCGTCGCGTAGGCGTCGGGCGCGATGAGGCAGGCCTTCGCCCACTCGATCTCGCTCGCGAGGTCGCGCAGCGACTCCCGTGTGGTGGCGGCGTTCGCGCGCTGGGCGGCCTGGCCGACGAAGCGCATCTTGTTGTCCAGCACCGGCCACACCTCGCCGCCGACCGCGCGCGGCCAGAAGTACCGCAGCTGGCGCAGCGCGGCCGCGTGGAAGGTCCGGGCCTGCACCCCGCCGACGCCGAGGTCGCGCAGCCGGGTGCGCATCTCCCCCGCGGCCCGCGCGGTGAACGTGACCGCCAGGACCTGGCCCGACCGCACCTGCTCGGAGCGCACGAGGTGGGCGATGCGGCGGGTGATGGTGCGCGTCTTGCCCGTCCCGGCGCCGGCGAGCACACAGACCGGGCCGCGCGGGGCGAGCACCGCGGCCCGCTGCTCGGGATCCAGGCCTTGCTCGGGGCTCTGCTGGGCCTGTGCCGCGGTCACCGTCACGACCCCATCGTCTCAACCCCGCCCGACGTCGTGGGGCGGGACGGGTCGGTCGGCGCGGCGCCGCCGGCGTCGACCCCCGCACCATCCCGGACGAACGACTCGTTCGTGGTGTCTATGTGCACGAACGAGTCGTTCGTTCCGAAGGGGGCGGGACGGACCGAGCCCTGCGACGGTACTGACCCGGGGTTTCCCCCGCGAGACGCGTGAACTGGCGGGTGAACGCGGGCTGGTCGTAGAACCCGCAGGCCACGGCCACCTCGGCGAGCGGCCGGTCGGTACCGGTGAGCAGAGCGCGGGCGCGGTCGATGCGGGCGCGCAGGACGAACTGGGTGGGAGCGAGCCCGAACACCGCCCGCATCCGACGGTCGAGCACCGACGGCGAGAACCCGGCCGCCGCGGCCATCTCCTCCACGCGTGGCGGGGCGTCGAGGCGGGACTCCACGAGCTCGACGACCCGCGACAGCGCCGGCATCGCCGGGTCCGACGCGTCGGCCGAGCGCAGGTCCTCCGAGACGCTCACGACGCCGGAGGTGGTCCCGTCGGGAGCCGTCACCGGGATCTTCGTCGTGAGGTACCACCCGGGGGACCCGCCCTCGCGGCGGATGAGCTCGAGCTCGTGGCGCAACGGGCCGCCGTCGGCGAGCACCCGGGCATCCTGCTCTTCGTACCGCTCGGCGAGGGCGGCCACGAACAGCTCGCCGGCCCGGCGGCCGATCACCTCGGCCCGGGTGCGCTGGTTGGTGCGCCGCACGAAGGCGTCGTTGACCTCGACGTAGCGCCCGTCGGCGTCCTTCGCGCAGAACATCACGCCGGTCAGCTCGGCGAACAGCGCGATCAGGGCGGGAGCGGGGACGTCCATGGTCGCCCTCCCGCCGCCAGGGAGCGGGAATCGTACAAGACCGTCACCGGGCCCGGGCCCGACGATGGAGCGCATGATCGAGCAGGTGACGGCACCGACGGGCGGCCTCGACACGGCCCTGGTGGAGCGCGCGGTCGCCCGTGCGGATCGCTGGAGCGCGGCCAGTGCGGCGACCGGGCACGACGCGGCGACCCGCCGGCTGGCGTCGCTGGTGCACGACCCCGACGGCGTCGAGTTCGCGCTGCACTTCGTCGACCGCGTCGCCCGCCCCGACGACGACGGCGTGGCCGCCCGGGAGCTCGCGCGTCTCGCGGGGCGCGGCGCGACGCTGCCGGGCTTCGCCTCGGCCCTCGACCGCGTGATGCTGCGGACCGGCGCAGCGCTCGCGCCCCGGGCCCCGCGCCTGGTGGTGCCGCTCGCGCGGCGGCGGCTGCGGGGCCTCGTCGGGCACCTCGTCGTGGACGCCTCGAGCCGCCCGCTGCGCCGCCACCTCGCCGCGGCCCGCGCCCGTGGCAGGCGGCTCAACCTCAACCTGCTCGGCGAGGCCGTCCTCGGCGAGGACGAGGCCGACCGCCGGCTGGCCCGCACGCTCGACCTGATCCGCCGACCCGACGTCGACTACGTCTCGGTGAAGGCCTCCTCGGTGGCGAGCCAGCTCGTCCCGTGGGACCTCGATGGCAGCCGCGACCGCCTCGTCCACCGTCTCGTCCCGCTGTTCGAGACCGCCCGCGACCACGGCGTCTTCGTGAACCTCGACATGGAGGAGTACAAGGACCTCCACCTCACGGTCGCGCTGTTCACGGCGCTGCTCGACACCCCCGCGCTGCACGGGTACTCGGCGGGCATCGT
>NZ_DASXJS010000114.1:0-3080 GCF_036497245.1 Actinomycetospora sp.
CTCGGAGAAGGAGAACTTCTCCTGGATCTGCTCGGTCGTCCAGCCCAGCGCCTTGAGCAGCACGGTGACCGGCTGCCGGCGCTTGCGGTCGATGCGGACGCCGACGGTGTCGCGCTTGTCGACGTCGAACTCCAGCCACGCCCCGCGGCTGGGGATGATCTTGACGCTGAAGACGTCCTTGTCGGTCGTCTTGTCGACCGAACGGTCGAAGTAGACGCCCGGCGAGCGCACGAGCTGCGAGACGACCACGCGCTCGGTGCCGTTGATGATGAACGTGCCCTTGTCGGTCATCACGGGGAAGTCGCCCATGAAGACCGTCTGGCTCTTGATCTCACCGGTGGTGTTGTTGGTGAACTCGGCCGTCACGAAGAGCGGGGCCGAGTACGTCATGTCCTTGTCCTTGCACTCCTCGACGGAGGCCTTCACCTCGTCGAAGCGAGGATCGGAGAAGGACAGGGACATCGAGCCGGAGAAGTCCTCGATCGGGGAGATCTCGGCCAGGACCTCCTCGAGACCGCCGACCGGGGATTCCTCGCCCGCTTCCACGCGACGCTCGAACCATTCTTCACTGCCGACCAGCCACTCGAAGGACTTGGTCTGCAGGTCGAGGAGGTCAGGGACCTCCAGCGGCTGGGCGAGCTTGGCGAACGAGACCCGGAGGGGAGCCCCGGGGAACGACGCGTGGTGGTTCGAGGACCTGGTGGCGCGGGTAACTGCCAAGATGCGTCCTTCCGGAACAACGCTGTCTGACGCTGTCAGTAGCTTCGTCCGCACGAGACGCAGCGCAATGCCCCGGGCGGCCGGATCGCGCAGCCCCGGCGGGTACCCACACTCGTGGGTGGAGACACGTGAAGGCAGCGCGATCCGACAGTCTAGCCATGACCGGCAGCACGTGTCGAACGCCCCCCCACGTGACACGCCTCCGGTGACCTGAACCTCGAGAGGTCCGGGCTCGACCGCGGGGTCTGACGCAGGGTCTCGCGCTGGGAACAGAGTGACCGGTGACCCCGTCCCCGTCAAGTCCGACGCGCTTGTCTCTCGGGTGGGTCACCGGCTCCCTGCGCAGGTCAGAGCATCGAGCCCGGGACGACGCCGCCCGGGTCGAGGCATTCCGGAGGAACACTCGACCCGGGCGGGCCCTGCTCGACGCCCCGTCACAGGGGCCCCAGGCCTCACATGGGCTTCAGCTCCGAGATCTTCCAGCGACCGTCCTGACGGACCGCCTGCACGGTCAGCAGACCGGGCGCGTTGGTCGTCTGCTGGTTCGTGGTGCGCTCGGCGGTGAACTGGACGAGGGCCATGAGGGTGGCGTGGTCGCCGGAGAGCTGCTGCACACCGATGTTGAGCACACTCGCCGTCTGGCGCAGCTTCTGCTGCTGGGCCGGCCCCCGGATCGTCTGCTCGAACACCTGCAGGTACTGCGAGGTGAACGCACCGGTGGACTGCGACTTCGCGGCGTTCACCGAGTCGTCGAGCTTCGTGAAGTCGTAGGAGAGGATCTGCTCCATCGCCTGCCGGGTCTGGCCGACGACCTCGGCGGTCCCGCCCACGTCGACGACGGCCTGGTTCGAGACCGGGCCCTGCGTCCATTCCTGGTGGCCCTGCCAGAAGGCCAGACCGCCGAGCACGAGGCACACGACGATGACCGCGGCCATCGCGCCCATGAGCGCCCGGGGTTTCGCCGCGAGGCGCCCGAACGGTGCGAGGAGGCGCTGACGGCGCTGCGACGGCGCCTTCTTCGGGGCCGCCTCCCGGGGCCTGGGCTCCGGACGGTCGAGCAGCGCCGTCCCGGAGCGGGAGCCGTTCCCGGAGCCCGACGACGTCGCCGGGCTCATCGCGCGCTGCGAGCGGCGCGCCTTCGAGGTGGGCGCCGGCCGGTCGGCCCCCGTCGTGGTCGCCTCGTCGCCCGTCGCCGGGGCGTCCGCGTCGCTGGCGGGGCGCTCGGAGCCGTCGGAGCGCTCGGAGCCGTCCGGGCCCGCGGCGCCGTCCGGCTCGTCGGCGGCGGGCGTCTCGACGGCGGACGGCTCCTCGGCAGGCGCGTCGGCAGCGGCAGGCGCGTCGGCAGCGGGTGCGTCGGCGGGGACGACGGTGTCGGCGAGCGCGGTGTCCGGCTCGTCGACCTCGTCGTCGCGCGACCCCGAGGGCCGGGTCGACTCTGCGGTGGCGCCGGGCTTGCCCGGGGCGCGCAGGCCCGCGACCTTCGGGCGGCGGCCGGCCGGGGCAGTGCTGGCGGTGGCGCGGGTACGGGGTGGCACGAGGCTGTCCCCTTCCTAGCTCTGGCCCGCGGTCGGGGCGGCCTTGGCGGCCTTCCAGCCGTCCGGGGTGCGCTGCATGTCGACCTGGAACAGCTGCTGCTTCTGGGTGGGCTGCTGGTTGGCGCTGGACGCCGTCACGTTGATGCCGACGATCGCCGAGGCGGTGCCCTTGTCGTCGTCGAACGCGGTGAGGGACGCGCCTGCGGGGGTGGCCACCACGGACGCCTGGGCCTTCTTGAGGCTGTCGGCGAACTGCTGGCGGACCTTGCCGTACTCGGTGAGCATCGGGTCGGTCAGCGAGGACTGCGCGGCCGCGAGGTCCGCGTCGATCGTCTGCGGACGCACGGTGTTGATGTTGATGACGATCTGCTCGGCGGAGTCGACCGCGACGTCACGGTCGGCCGCCTGGTTCGCCGTCGTGCCGTGCGTGCCGAGCCACCAGTAGCCCCCGGCCACGACGGCGGCCACGAAGGCCAGCACGGTCAGGACCGCGAGGATGGTGATCCTGGTCCGCTGCGTCGGGGCGCGCAGGCCCTTCCGCGTCTGCTTCTCGGTCGGGCCGGCGGCGGTGTCGGTGGGAGGCGTGGTGCTCAACTCCTCGGGGTCGCCCCCGCGTCAGCGCTCATCCCAGGCCAGGGATGACGATCGGCGGGGCACCGCGTCCCGAGTTGGCGAGGACGTCCGCTGGGGGGGACGACACGCCGGAGAACGCAGTGTTCTGGTTCGCATTCTGCGTCGAGGCCTGGGCGCTCGACGCAGCGGGGGAGGCCTGGCCGGCCTGGGGGGCCCCCGCGGGATACCCGGGCCCGTAGAACGTGTTCGGGT
>NZ_DASXJS010000115.1:0-15009 GCF_036497245.1 Actinomycetospora sp.
AGTGCTGCCGTCGTTGACCCTGCTACCCCACGGGCTCCGGACCGCGGCGCCCGAAGTGGCCGCGCTCCTCGACGCCGGACCGCACGACGCCGTCCTCGTCGATGCCCGCCACGACCTCGCCGCCGCCCGGAGCCTGTGCCGCCTCCTGGGCTCCACGGGGCTCGACGTCCCCGTCATCGCCGTGCTCACCGAGGGCGGCCTCGTCGCCGTCTCGCTCGAGTGGGGCGTGGACGAGGTCCTGCTGCCCGGAGCCGGCCCCGCCGAGATCGACGCCCGGCTGCGTCTGCTGCGGGCCCGCCGGTCCTCGGACAGCTCGAGCGGTGAGGGCGCCCTCGTGCTCGGCGAGCTGGTGATCGACGAGGCGACCTACACCGCGCGCCTGCGTGGTCGCCCGCTCGATCTGACCTACAAGGAGTTCGAGCTCCTCAAGTACCTCGCCCAGCACGCCGGTCGGGTCTTCACCCGTGCCCAGTTGCTGCAGGAGGTCTGGGGTTACGACTTCTTCGGTGGCACCCGCACCGTGGACGTCCACGTCCGGCGGCTGCGGGCCAAGCTCGGCTCGGAGCACGAGCAGCTGATCGGGACCGTCCGCAACGTCGGCTACAAGTTCGTCCGGCCGGTGCGCGGCGTGCTCGGCACGGCCTCGGAGGCCGGCTCGTCGAGCCTGGCCCTCGACGACGGTGAGGTCGCCGACGACGAGGAGCCGGGCAGGCCCGCGCACTGGAACACCGGCGGGGATGCCCGCGTGGTGCGCCCCGCGGCCTGGGCGGGCGGCGCTTAGGTGGCTTCGCCTCGTGAGCAAAATGCTGTCATGCGACGTTTTCTGCTCACGAGCGCGCAGCGCACCCGGGTAGCCTCGCCCGCCGTGACGAGCCCCGTGCCGCAGTGGATCGAGCCCACGGCCACCGACCGCGCGGACATCGAGCGTCTGGTCGACGTGGTCCGCCACGCCGACGGGGTGGCCGCGTGGTCCGAGCCCGCGCTGCTCGACCTCGCCACGCCGACGGGCCACGGCCGCCACCTGGTGGTGCGCGGCCACGACGGTGGCCTCCTCGCCTGGGCGCACGTCGACGGGGGTGACCCGGACGACGTCGTGGTCGAACTGGGGGTGGCGCCCACGGCGCGCCGGCAGGGGCTCGCGACGGCGCTCGCCCGCGAGATCCGGGCCGACCCCGCGGTGCTGCCGGGGCACGCCCGCGGCTGGGCGCACGGTCAGCGGCCGGGGGCGGCGGAGCTCTCCGCGGCCCTGGGCCTGCAGCGTGACCGCGAGCTGTGGATGATGCGCCGCCCCGCCGGAGCGGGCGCGTTGCCCGCCGCGCGTGCGGTGGACGGCATCACCATCGGCGGGCTGACGCCCGGGCAGGACGAGCCCGACGTCGTCGCCGTCAACGCCCGCGCCTTCGCCTGGCACCCCGAGCAGGGGGCGATGACCGTCGAGGACGTCCGACGGCGCGAGCAGGAGCCGTGGTTCGACGCCGAGGGCTTCCTGCTGGCGCGCGAGGACTCCTCGCATCGACTCCTCGGCTTCCACTGGACGAAGGTCCACCCCGACGGGGCCCGCGACGGCGGCCCGGTCGGCGAGGTTTACGTCGTGGGGGTCGATCCCGACGCCCAGGGCCGCGGCCTCGGGGGTGCACTGACCCTCGCCGGGCTGCACCACCTGGCCGGGAGGGGTCTCGACGAGGTCGTCCTCTACGTCGAGGCGGACAACGCGCCCGCCGTCGCGACCTACCGGCGACTGGGGTTCGAGGTCGACGCCACGGACGTCTCGTTCCGACTCCCCGACGTCACCTCCGCGCCACCTGCCGGTGATGCACGCGGCGGTGTGTGAACGTTCCACTACCCTCTGTCATCCGCGGGGAGACCCTCTGACCTGGTGTGACGAGTCTCGCTTCGGCCGGTGGCGCACAACCGGGCCTGTTCACTCCGCGTTCACCTCGCCAGCGTCGGTCGTCCACCCGCTCTGCATAGCCTCCGCAGCGGTCGATGCAGCCCGTGTCGACCGATTCGCCCAGGCCGCCACGAATCGGTGCTGGGACGGGGACGAGACGGAGGATCTCTGTGAGGTTCCAGCGGCGCGCAGCGGCGATCGGTGTGATCGCGGCCGGGGCGCTCCTGTTCAGCGCATGCGGCAGTGACAACAACTCCGGCGGTGGCTCGGCCCCGCAGGCGTCGGGTGTCACCTGCGGCGGCGAGCAGGCGCTCAAGGCCAGCGGCTCGACCGCCCAGGCGAACGCCATCACCGGCTTCGTCAACACCTTCGAACAGACCTGCAACGGTCAGACCCTGAACTACACGGCGAGCGGCTCCGGTGCGGGCCGCAACGACTTCATCGGCGGCCAGACCGACTTCGCGGGCTCCGACGCCGCGCTCAAGTCCGACGAGATGGCGAAGGCCACCCAGCGCTGCGCCTCGCCGGCCCTCGACCTCCCGATGGTCTTCGGCCCGATCGCCGTCGCCTACAACGTGGCCGGGGTGACCGACCTCGCGCTCGACGGTCCCACCACCGCCAAGATCTTCAACGGCACCGTCAAGACCTGGAACGACCCGGCCATCGCGGCTCTGAACCCCGGCAAGAACCTGCCCGCAGCGCCGATCGTCGTGAACTTCCGCTCGGACGAGTCCGGCACCACCCAGAACTTCCAGACCTACCTGAACGCCGCGTCGAACAACGCCTACGGCAGGCCCTCGACGCAGACGTTCAACGGCGGCACCGGTGCGGGCGCCAAGGGCAGCCAGGGCGTCACGGACGCGACGAAGAGCACGCCGAACTCGATCGCCTACATCGAGGCGTCCTTCGCGCAGAAGGCCCAGCTGCCCAGCGCCGGGATCATCAACGCGGGCGGCGGCCAGCCGGTCGCGCTCTCGACCGACGCCGTCGCCAAGGCGATCGACACGGTCAAGGTCACCGGCCAGGGCAACGACCTGTCCCTCGACCTGACCAGCCTCTACCAGACGGCCACCCCGGGCGCGTACCCGATCGCGCTGGCGACCTACGAGATCGTCTGCACCAAGTACTCGGACCCGCAGACCGGGCAGGCGGTGAAGGCGTTCCTGCAGACCGCCCTCTCCCCGCAAGCCCAGGGAACGCTGACGCAGGGCGGTTACGTCCCGATCCCCGACGCGTTCAAGCAGCGCCTCTCGGCCTCGGTCAACGCGATCTCCTGATCGGAGACGTGAGCCCGGCCGGGACCACGTCCCGGCCGGGCTCACCCGGCAAGACCCAGACGACGGAGACGGATCCGGAATCGTGAGCGAACGCACCTCCCATCGGGCCCCTTCGGGAGGGTCCGAGCCTCAGGACACTCCGACGGGATCGGCCACCATGGGATCCGTGTCCGAACCCCAGTCCCCCAAGAGTTCCCCGGCGAGTTCGGGGGGCACCGGTGAACGCCTGTTCCGCTGGATCACCTCCGGAGCCGGCCTCCTGGTCGTCATGGCGGTCGTCCTGATCGGCCTGTTCCTCGTCGTGCAGGCCGTGCCCTCGCTGATCGCGAACCACGCCGACTTCTTCACGAGCGCCGAGTTCAACACCAGCGACGCGAACAACCTGATGTTCGGTATCCGGGACCTGCTGGTCGTCACCGTGCTGTCGTCGCTGATGGCGCTGGTGATCGCCATGCCGATCGGCATGGGCATCGCGCTGTTCCTGACGCAGTACACCCCGGCGCGCCTGGCGCGGCCGTTCGCGTTCGTGATCGGGGTGCTGGCGGCAGTCCCGTCGATCGTCTACGGCCTGTGGGGCATCCTCGTCCTGGCGCCGTTCATCGAACCGTTCGCGAGCTTCCTGCAGACCTACCTGGGCTGGTTCTTCCTGTTCTCGCCCGGCAACATCAGCCCGGTCCTCACCGGCACGATCTTCACCTCGGGCATCATCCTGGCGATCATGATCCTGCCGATCATCACCGCCACGACCCAGGAGGTGTTCCGGCAGACCCCCCGCTTCCACATCGAGGCCGCCCAGGCTCTCGGTGCCACGCGCTGGGAGGTCATCCGGATGGCGGTGCTGCCCTACGGGCGCAGCGGGTTCATCGCCGCATCGATGCTCGGCCTCGGGCGCGCGCTCGGGGAGACGATCGCGATCCTGCTGGTGATCCGAGCCTCGACGAGCCCCTCGCACGGCAGCCTCTTCGACGGCGGCTACACGTTCGCCTCGCTCATCGCCTCGGCGGCCTCGGAGTTCAGCCAGCCGCTGCCGACCGGTGCCTACATCGCGGCGGGTCTGGTGCTGTTCGTGCTGACCTTCGTCGTGAACGCGATCGCCCGTGTGGTGGCGGGTGGAAAGGTGAACGGCTGATGTCGACCGCTCTCGACGCCCCGGACCGCCCCGCGGTCCCCGAGACCTTCCGCAGCGTCTCGACCGTGCGCAAGATCAAGAACCAGGCCGCGACCGTGCTGGTCACCCTCGCGTTCCTCATCGCGGTGATCCCGCTGGTGTGGCTGCTCGTCAGCGTGCTCATCAAGGGCGTCCCGGCGATCATCTCCGCGGACTGGTGGACGAAGTCGCTGTCGGGCGTGACGCCCGACGAGGTCAAGGGCGGCGTCTACCACGCGATCGTCGGGACCCTGATCCAGGCGTTGATCGCCGGGGCCTTCGCGGTGCCGATCGGGATCATGGCGGCGGTCTACCTCGTGGAGTACGGCCGCGGCAGGCTCGCGAAGATCACCAGTTTCATGGTCGACATCCTCTCCGGCGTGCCCTCGATCGTCGCGGCGCTGTTCATCTTCGCGCTGTTCATCTCGATCCTCGGCATGGACCAGAGCGGCTTCCTCGTGGGCCTGGCGTTGGTGCTGCTCATGCTCCCGGTGGTCATCCGCAACACGCAGGAGATGCTGCAGCTGGTGCCCGACGAGCTGCGCGAGGCCTCCTACGCCCTCGGTATCCCGAAGTGGAAGACGATCCTGCGCATCGTCCTGCCCACCGCGCTCTCGGGCACCGTCACGGGCGTGATGCTCGCGTTCGCCCGCGTCATGGGGGAGACGGCGCCGGTCCTCGTCCTCGTCGGCTACGCCCGCGCCATCAACTTCAACCCGTTCGAGGGCAACCAGGCGTCGCTGCCGCTGCTCATCTACACCGAGCTCTCGACGAACCCCTCGGCGGCGGGCCAGCTCCGCATCTGGGGTGGCGCGCTGACACTGATCATCATCGTGATGATCTTCCAGCTCCTCGCGAGCCTCATCTCCCGCTTCTCGGCGATCTCGAAGTAAGGACCTCCTGTGGCCAAGCGTCTCGACCTCAAGGACGTCGACATCTACTACGGCGACTTCCACGCCGTGCAGAGCGTCAACCTCTCCGTGCCGCCGCGTACCGTCACCTCGTTCATCGGCCCCTCGGGCTGTGGGAAGTCGACGGTGCTGCGGACGCTGAACCGCATGCACGAGGAGATCCCCGGTGCCCGCGTCGACGGCCAGATCCATCTCGACGGCGAGGACATCTACGCCCGCGGCTCCGACGCCGTGGCGGTCCGTCGCACGATCGGGATGGTCTTCCAGCGCCCGAACCCGTTCCCGACGATGTCCATCCGCGACAACGTCGTCGCCGGCCTGAAGCTGCAGGGCGTGCGGGACAAGAGCAAGCTCAGCGAGGTCTGCGAGGCCTCACTGCGCGGCGCGAACCTCTGGAAAGAGGTCGAGAGCCGGCTCGACAAGCCCGGCGGGAGCCTCTCCGGCGGTCAGCAGCAGCGGCTGTGCATCGCCCGGGCGATCGCCGTGCAGCCCGATGTGCTGCTCATGGACGAGCCGTGCTCCGCGCTGGACCCGATCTCGACGCTGGCGATCGAGGACCTCATCGGGGACCTCAAGAAGGAGTACACGATCGTCATCGTCACCCACAACATGCAGCAGGCGGCACGGGTGAGCGACCAGACGGCGTTCTTCAACCTCGAGGCCACCGGCAAGCCGGGCCACCTCGTGGAGATCGACGACACCGAGAAGATCTTCTCGAACCCGACCCAGACCGAGACCGAGGACTACATCTCCGGCCGCTTCGGCTGATCGGCCCACGTCCGGCCCCGCCCCTCCCGCCTCTCCAGAACGGAACGAACGACTCGTTCGTGCACATAGAAGCCACGAACGAGTCGTTCGTCCCCGTGGGGGTGTGGCGATCGGGGGAGTGGCGATCGGGGGAGAGGCGATCAGGCCAGCGGCGGGTCGGGCATCTTGCCGGTGACCATGAAGACGACGCGGCGCGCGACGGCGACCGCGTGGTCGGCGAAGCGCTCGTAGAAGCGGCCGAGCAGGGTCACGTCCACCGCGGGCGCGACGCCGTGCGGCCAGTCCTTGTTCATCATCACCGTGAACAGGTGGCGGTGGAGGTCGTCCATGGCGTCGTCGTCGGACTCCATGGTGAACGCGAGCTCGATGTCGCGGTCGAGGATTACGCGGCGGGCGTCCTGGGCGAGGTCGAGCGCGACGCGCCCCATCTCGGCGAAGTACGGCGCCACCTCACCGGGCAGCACCAGGTCGGGGTGGCGACGGCGGGCCGCCTTGGCGACGTGCAGGGCGAGGTCGCCCATCCGCTCGAGGTCGCCCGCGGAGTGGATCGCCGCGATCACCGAGCGAAGATCGCCCGCCACCGGGGCCTGCAGGGCCAGCAGGCCGAACGCCTGCTCCTCCGCGGAGGTCCGCAGGGCGTCGATGGCGGTGTCGGAGGAGATGACCTCCTCGGCCAGGTCGAGATCCCCCTCGAGCAGGGCGGTCGTCGCCTTCTTCATGGCCTCGCCGGCCAGCTGGGACATCTGGGCGAGCTCGTCGTTCAAGCCCTCGAGCTTCTCGTGGTAGGCCGCGCGCATGCGCGCAGACTAGGCGGGAGCGAGGGCCGACACCCGTCCTGCGCATGAACCGCCGGTGAACGACCCGCCGTACCCGGTGGTCAGCCGCACACGCTGTCGGCGGCGTTGACCAGCGCGGGGGCCGCGGGCGGTGGTGCGGCCGGGTCGAGCACGCGCCCGTCGAAGTCGTCGCCCAGCGCCAGGACCAGCGCACCCGAACCGCCCGGCTCGGGCGCGAGCACCGCGCCCGGGACGGCCCGCTGGAGCGTCGCCGCCGCGCCGGCCTGGTCCGGCGAGAAGCCGATGGCGGTGCGCGTGGTCGCCGGGGACGCCGACGACGTCCCGTCTGCGCTCACCGTGAACCCGTAGCCCCGCAGCACACCGGCGACGGACGTCCTCGAGGGGCCCTGGGACGTACGGTCGTTGCGGAAGCCCGAGGCGCTGTCGTCGGACCCGCTGTCGTCGGAGCCGCCGTCCTCGGCCGCGCTGCCGTCGGAAGCCCGGCTGTCGGAGGCGGTCCCGCCGGACGAGGCGGCGTTCGTGGAGTCCCCCGAGCCGCTGGAGCCGCCGGAGTCGCTGCGGGCGTCCACGAGGGTCAGCGCGACCCGGTCGGCCGGCACAGGCGCCACGGGGGCGCCGGGCGGGGGCGCCGCGCCCGGCTGGCCCGGCAGCGGACGGTCGTTGATGATCGCGTCGAAGAGGGCCCGGTCGTCCCCGCCGCGGAGCACCTCGTTGCCGCGGTCGTTGGCCGCGCCGGTGGTGGGCACCGTCGTGAAGGTGACGTTCCGGGCGTCCAGGCCGGACAGCGACTGTCCGAGGCCGAGCAGCTGGCTCGCCTCGATGTTCTGGCCGTAGGTCGACCGGGAGACCGCGTCGACCAGGCCCTGGAGCTTGCCGAGGTCGAGCAGCGTGCCCGCCGAGAGCGACTGCCGCAGCAGGGCCGAGAGGAACAGTTGCTGGCGGTGGATGCGGCCGTAGTCGCTCGTCGGGTCACCGATGACGTGCCGCGCCCGCACGAAGTTCAGGGCCTGGTCGCCGCTGAGCACCGACGTGCCGCTGCGGGGGATCACCGTCCCCAGGATCGTGTCCCGCATCGGCTTCTCGATACAGACCGGCACGCCGTCGACCGCGTCGACCATGTCCTTGAACCCGGAGAAGTCCACGCCGAGGAAGTGGTTGACCGCGAGGCCGGAGAGCTGCTGGACGACCTTGGTGACGCAGCGGGGGCCGCCGACCTGGTAGGCCGAGTTCAGCTTCACCTGGGGCGCCTCGGTGATCGTCTGCGGTGTGTAGGCGCCCGAGACGGAGTCCCACCGCTCGCACGAGGGCCGGTCGATCTCGAGGTCGCGGGGGAACGACACCACCGTCACCCGGGACCGGTCGGCGGGCACGTGGACGACCATCACGGTGTCCGAACGGGCCCCGGGGACGTCGCTCGAGTCGCCGACGTCCTCGGTGGGCGCGGCGCCCACACGCGTGTCGGAGCCGACCACGAGGAAGTTCTGGTCACCCGCCTGCGCGGCGGGGTCGACGATGGCGGTCGAGGTGGGGTCCAGGGCGGCGATCTGACGGACGGCGGTCTCGAACCACGACGTCGCGCCCCAGGCCAGCCCGCACACGAGGACGACGAGGACCGAGGTCGCCGTGGCGACCAGCCGCATCGTGTGGGCCCAGGTCCAGCGTCGGCGCCGCCCGCCCAGGCGCCGCGCGACGCCGGAGACCACGGCGGAGGTGGCGGCCCACTCGGGGGCGGCCGTTCCGGAGGGGACGGCAACGGTCCGGGCGGCGGGCACGACGGCGGGTCTCGGGAGCATCCGCTCGGTGGGCTCGCGGCCCGCGGAGTCGCGCGGGGGCCACGGGGGTCGCGCGTCCGAGGCCGTCCGGGACGCCTGCTGCGGGGGGACCAGCGCGGACCGCACCGGTCCCCGGGGCGGGGCAGGAGGGGACGGGGGCTCGGGCTCCGCGGGCGCGGCGAGGTCGCTGCGCGCGGCGGCCCCGACGAGGTCGCGCATCGGTTCGGTGGTGGCGGCGGCGCCACCGGGGCGCAGTCCGCGGCGCATCGCGCGCTTGCGGGCGAGCGGCACCATCGTCGGCGAGAGCCCGCCGTGACGGGCGGGGTCCGCCGAGGCGTCGACGACGATCCGGGTCGGTACCGAGGGCGGGCCCGCCGTCGCGGGCCGGGGCGTGGCCGACCGGGCGCGGGGGACGCCGGATCGGGCGCCGCGCTCTCGGTCGTCGTTCACGACACCCCCGGACAACCCGCGGACAGGAAACCGGGCGCGTACCGCCTGCGCCGGGCCCACGGATAGTACTCAGGCGGTCACCGGTCCGTGGGCGCGGGCCCTACTCTCCAGCGCCACGAGAGGCAACCTCCGTCACCCTATCGTGACGAGATGGACTGAACGGCCGAGATCCGGCCGACGTTCAGTGGCCGTCGCCCCTCGAACGGTCCGGGTCGCACACCGCCCGGGCGACGGCGTCGACTCCGCGGCGCCCCGACGCCGGGCCCGCGAGCCGGACCTGTCCCGCCGGGTCGCGGAACGCCACCGCGTTGCGCCCGGTGCGCTTCGCGACGTAGAGCAGTTCGTCGACGCGGTCGAGCGCGCCTCCGTCGACGCCCCCGCCCTCGACGGCGGGCGCCTCGGCCCCGAGACAGCCCAGCCCGACGCTCACGGTCACCCGCAGCCCGGCGGCGGTCGCGGCCCAGTCGTGCTCCTCGACGCGGGCGCGGATGGCCTCGCAGGCGTGCACCGAGTCCTCCGGGGTCGCGCCGGTCAGCACGAGCGCGAACTCCTCGCCGCCGTACCGCGCGCAGAAGCCGTCCGGGGCGAGACCGACCACCCCGTCGCGCATGAGCGTCACGAGGCCGCGCAGCACCGAGTCGCCGACCGCGTGCCCGTAGGTGTCGTTGACGAGCTTGAAGTGGTCGACGTCCACGAGGGCCACGCAGACCGCCTCCGAGGACCCGTCACGCAGCGTCGACAGGCGTTCGTCGAGGTAGCGGCGGTTCCAGGTCGCGGTGAGGCTGTCCCGTCGGCTCTGCTCGCGCGCCTCGGCCCGTTCCCGCCGGAGACGGTCGACTTCGCGGCGTAACTGCTCGGGCACGTGCACCGGAGGCGTCTCGTCGAGGTGCACGAGGGCCATCGCGGCCCGCAGGTGGTGGTAGGCGCGGCGCCAGTCGCCGCGGTCGGCGAGGACCTCGGCGGCCGCCTCGTGCGCCCTGGCCTGGGTCGCGCGGTCGGCCCCCGGGTCGTCCCCGGGATCATCCATCCGCAGCGCCTCGTCGATCCCGACGATCGGGGCGGTGTCGAAGGTGCTGGCAGCGGGTTCGTGGACGGGAATCTCAGGCAGGTCCGGGACGGACGGGTGCGCAGGCGTCACCGACGTCACCGCCGGCGCCGAGTCCGGCCGACCGCCGACCCGTGAGGCCCTCACGAACACCCGCCGCTCCCTCCGCGTGCTGCTACCAGTGTCGCGCGTGAGAGCGCCGGTGCAACGACCCCGCCCCGACCGCGAGGCAATTCCACCGTCCGGTCGATGTGACTCTGCGTGGAGAGATCAGGCTGCTGCTCATTCGGCCCCGGAACGCTGCCCGACCGGGGGCTCAAGCTCGACCGACGTGACGGCGCGTGGTGTCAGGTCTCAGTCAGCGCACGGAGCGTAGCCGGTGACGCGGCCCTCGCGAACGACGAAGTGCTTCGACCCGACGTCCTCGCGGATCTCCGACGGGCCGCGCCGGACGGACACCGCGGCCGCCACCACGTAGATCGCGCCGTCAGGGGCGGTCGCGTCCGGCCGGGTGGCGGGAGGCTTCCAGCCGGGGTCGGGTCGTAGCGTGCGGCCGACCAGGTCGGTCTGCAGGGTGACGTTGGCGAAGCACCGGTCGGGCGGGAACGGCGCGCCCTGGGCCTGGGTGGCCCGCAGGAACGCGGTCTGGGCGGTCGGGCCGGCGTCCCCGACGTGGTTCACGGAGGCGATGTACTGGTCGATCAGGGCCCGATCGCCGCGGGCCACGGGTGCGACGCGGGCCTGCCCGGGGACGACCGCCCCGCACCCGGCCACGAGGGCGGCGGTGAGCACGGTCCCGACGACGAGGGCGGTGCCCGACCTGACCCGCCCCGGCACGGGGATCAGCCGCCGGAGTTCATGACGTCGGCCCCCGCGGGCACCGTCGCGTCCTCGGGGTCGTCGAGCCAGCCCTCGGGCAGCGTGACGTGACCGGGCGAGCCCTGCCGCCCCCGCGGGCCGTCGGCCTCCGGCGGGAACGGCTGGTCGTGATCGAGGCGGGCGAGCAGCCCGTCCAGGCTCTCCAGCCCGTCGATCATCCCCAGCTCGCGGCGCAGCTCGGAGCCGACCGCGAACCCGTGCAGGTACCAGGACATGTGCTTGCGGGCGTCGCGGACGCCCTTGCGCTCGCCGTGGTGGGCGATGAGCAGTTCGACGTGGCGACGCATCACCCCGGCGACGCCCCCGAGCGCAGGCGGGGTCGGCGCCGGGCGCCCCGCGAAGGCCGCCTCCAGCTCGCCGAACAGCCACGGCCGCCCGAGGCAGCCGCGACCGACCACGACGCCGTCGCACCCGGTCTTCTCGACCATCGCCAGGGCGTCCTCGGCGGCGAAGATGTCGCCGTTGCCGAGGACGGGGACCTCGGCGGGCAGCGCGTCCCGCAGCTCGGTGATGCGCGCCCAGTCGGCGTGGCCGGAGTAGCGCTGGGCGGCGGTGCGGGCGTGCAGGGCGACGGCGGCCACGCCCTCGGCGGCGGCGATGCGCCCCGCGGCGAGGAAGGTCTCGTGGTCGTCGTCGATGCCGATGCGCATCTTGACCGTCAGGGGCAGCCCGCCGCGCGCGGCGGCCGCGACCGCGGTGGCCACGAGGCGCTCGAATAGCCGCCGCTTGTAGGGCAGCGCCGCGCCCCCGCCGCGTCGGGTCACCTTAGGGACCGGGCAGCCGAAGTTGAGGTCGACGTGGTCGGCGAGGTCCTCGTCGACGATCCGCTCGACCGCGCGCCCGACGGTCACCGGATCCACGCCGTAGAGCTGCATGGAGCGGGGGGACTCGTCGTCGTCGAACGCGATCATGTCGGCGGTGCCGGGGTGGCGCTCCACCAGGGCCCGCGCGGTGATCATCTCGCAGACGTAGAGCCCGGCGCCCTGCTCCCGGCACAGCCGGCGGAACGGTGGATTGGTGACGCCGGCCATCGGCGCGAGGACGACGGGCGTCGTCAGCTCGTGCCCTCCGATGCGCAACGCCTTCACCACAGCCATGCTATTCGCCCAGCTTCTCCGCGCGGATCTCGTGGCCGGCCGAGGTCAGGCAGCGACCGGTCGCGAGGTTGAACTTCCAGTTGTGCAGCGTGCAGGTGAGGACGTCGCCGTCGACCGAGCCGAACTTCGAGAGGTCGGCCGAGAGGTGCGGGCACCGGGCCTGCACCTTCCACCCGTCCAGCTCGATGTCGTTCCCGTCGTCGTTCTGGGCGTCGTACCAGTTCTCGACGTAGTCCATCCGCTCCTCGGACAGACACTTGAAGAACGTGTAGAGGTACTCGTTGTACTGGCCGACCCGGGTCGCGGCGAACCGCACCGAGAGGAACAGCGAGTTCGACCAGTCGACCTCGCCGGTCGCGACGTTGGTCGCCACGAGCGTGCCCGGGACCGTCCACCGGTAGCGGCACTGCTCGCCGTCGTAGACCCGGATCTCGCGGGCGGCGAAGTCGAACGCCAGCGAGAGCGTCCCGTGCTCGTCGATGCCGGGGGTGGCCTCCGGCATCCCGGTGAGGTCCATGCGGACCGGGCCGCCGATCCCGTCGCACATGTGGTCGGCCCGCTTCATCAGCGGCTCGATCCACTCCTTGAGCTGGCGCAGGATGTCGGGCTGCGGCGTGGCCCAGCGGGCCTTCTGGGCGTCGATCGCGGGCCGGGCGCGCTCCGCGAACTCCCGGAGGTAGCGCTCCTTGTCGAGGAAGATCGTCTCGACCTCGGCGTCGGACATCGGGTGCGTGAGGTCGGTGACGGTGCCGTGGCCGATCTCGGCGGTGGTCCCGGGCAGCAGCAGGTGGCCGTGCTGGTCGGAGCCGGCCTCGTGGCCGAGCTCGCGCATCCGCCCGAGGAACTCCCACTGGTCGGTGAAGATCGACTCGCCGTCGACGCCCTCGTAGCCCAGGCCGTTCCACCGGAACAGGTCGTCGTCGAGGAAGCAGGGCGGACCCGCGGTCGGGAAGACGTGCGCCGCGCCGACCTCACGGATGTAGCGCATCGCCCGGTCCTCCTGGCCGATGCGCTTGCGGCGGGCGAACTCCCGCTTCGCGGCCTTCGGGAGGTCGTAGACCATCGGCCACCAGATGGCGCCGGAGAACTGGGTGAAGTGGGCGTCGTAGGCGCCGAACTCCAGCAGCTTCGGGATGTCGAGCGGGTGCGCGTCGTTCTGGTTGACCACGCGTGCGGTGCCGTCGTCGAGGGAGAGCGCGGAGTCGCCGATGGGGCCGTCACCGGGACCCTTGAGCGAGGTGATCATGAAGCGCAGTCCGCCGTCGAGCTCCTGCGCCACCCCGGTCTCGGTGCGGACGAAGTGCCGGAAGCCGAGGTCGCGGAGCTCGTGCTCGAGCTCGTCGGTCGGGTAGTCGGGCAGGAGCACGCGCGCGTCCTTGGACACGTGGTCGCGCAGGTTGTCCGCGTCGAAGTGGTCGCGGTGCAGGTGGGAGACGTAGAGGTAGTCGCAGTCGCCGAGGGCGTCCCAGTCCAGCGCCGTGTTGTCGGGGAACGGCACCCAGGACGCGAAGAACGTCGGGTTCGTCCACGGGTCGCAGAGCACGCTGCCGCCCGCCGTCTCGAAACGCATCCCCGCGTGCCCGACCCCGGTCACCCGCACGAGCAGACCTCCTCGTAGTCCATGGCTCGACACCGATTGTCCGTGGTGGTGGGGCCCACGACGGTTCCGGGTGGGGTATCCCTGTGTCGTGACCGCCATCCCCGTCGACGGTGACCCGATCGCCGCACTGCGCGCCGTCGCCTTCTACCTCGAACGCGAGCGCGCCGAGACCTATCGGGTGAAGGCGTACCGCACGGCGGCCGAGCGCCTGGCCGCCCTGGACGCCGACGAGGTGGCCTCCCGCGCCGCCTCGGGCACCCTCACCGACCTCAAGGGCGTGGGCAAGAAGACGGCCGCCGTCGTCGCCGACGTCGTGGCCGGCCGGACCTCGGAGACCCTGGCCGAGCTGGAGGGCCGCCACACCGAGGCGGTCGCAGGCGGCGCGTCGCTGCGCCAGGCGCTGCGGGGTGACTGCCACACGCACTCGACCTGGTCCGACGGCGGCAGCGACATCCTCGAGATGGCCAGGACCGCCCGCGACCTCGGGCACGCGTGGATGGTGCTCACCGACCACTCGCAGAACCTCACGGTTGCGAACGGGCTCAGCCCGGAGCGGCGGCGCCGACAGTTCGACGTCATCACCGAGGTGAACGAGGAGCTCGCGCCGTTCCGGCTGCTGCGCGGGATCGAGGTCGACATCCTCGAGGACGGCTCGATCGACGCCCCGGACGACCTGCTCGAGGAACTGGATTTCGTCGTCGCCTCGGTGCACTCCAAGCTGCGCTCGCCGAGTGCGGAGATGACCGCCCGGATGGTCTGCGGCGTCTCGCACCCGCTCGTCGACGTGCTCGGCCACTGCACCGGGCGGCTCGTCACCGGCGGCCGCGGGACCCGGCCGCCGTCGACGTTCGACGCCGAGGCGGTCTTCGACGCGTGTCTGGAGAACGGGGTCGCAGTCGAGATCAACTCCCGTCCGGAGCGGCTCGACCCGCCACGCGATCTGCTGCGCCTGGCGCTCGGGGCGGGGTGCGAGTTCGTGATCGACACCGACGCGCACGCGCCCGGCCAGCTCGACTGGCAGCCCTTCGGCTGCGAGCGCGCCGTCGAGTGCGAGGTGCCGGTCGACAGGCTCGTCAACGTCCGCTCCGCCGACGACCTTCTCGCCTGGCGAACCCGCCTCTGACCTGCGGATTCGAAGTCGTTTGCGGGCCGGGCGATCTCGGCCTAGCGTGGAGGTACACGCGAGAGGAGGTGGTCCGACGTTGAAGAACGCAGGGACTCGTGAGGTGTCCGTCAGCTAGTCGACGTCAGGTCGTGGATTGGCCGGTTCCGCCCCCTCGGGGTGGACACGTCGACCGGTGAATTCCCGACGGACACCAGGCCCCCGGAGCGCTCGGACCCCGTCCAGCCGAGCCCCGCGGCATCAGCCGAGGGA
>NZ_DASXJS010000116.1:0-59103 GCF_036497245.1 Actinomycetospora sp.
CGGGGGTCTACGCCCGCGTCGCCGCCCGCCTGCTCACCCTGGCCGCCACGATCTGGCACAACTGGCAGATCAACGCCCCCAGCAAGCGCTCATTGATCGCCTACGACCACTGATCCCGATCGGACTCACTCATCTAGAACACGATCGTCGTGTTCCCGTCCCGCATGACGCGGTCCTCGCAGTGCGCGCGGACCGCGCGGGAGAGCACGGAGCGCTCGACGTCGGCCCCGAGGCGGGTGAGGTCGGCCGTCGAGTGCCGGTGGTTCACCCGGATCACGTCCTGCTCGATGATCGGGCCCTCGTCCAGGTCCTCGGTCACGTAGTGCGCGGTGGCGCCGACGATCTTGACCCCGCGCTCCTTGGCCCGTCGGTAGGGCACTGCGCCGACGAAGGCCGGCAGGAACGAGTGGTGGATGTTGATCATCGGGGCGTCGAGCGCGCCGAGCAGGGTGCCCGAGACGATCTGCATGTAGCGGGCGAGCACCACCAGGTCGAGCCCCGCGAGCAGCTCCGCCTGGCGGGCCTCGGCCTCGGGCTTGGTCTCGGGCGTGACCGCCACGTGCACGAACGGGACGCCGAACGACTCGACGGCGGGCGCCAGGTCCGGGTGGTTGGAGACGACGACCTCGACCGACACGTCCAGCTCGCCGCGCTGCGTGCGCCACAGCAGGTCCAGCAGGCAGTGGTCGATCCGCGACACCATGATCCCCAGGCGCTTGGGCACCGCGGCATCGGCGACGGTGAACTCCATTCCGAAGCCCCGGGCGACGTCGGAGCCGAACGCGGCCCGCAGGCGGTCGAGGTTCCCGTGCGGCAGGGCGAACTCGGTGCGCTGGAAGTAGGTGCCGCCGCTGCGGGCGGTGGCGTGCTGGTCGAGCGAGAGGATGTTCGCGCCGGAAGCGGACAGGAAGGACGCGACCGCGGCGACGATGCCCTGCCGGTCGGGACAGCGCACGAGCAGTCGGCCGATGGTGTCCTCGGGCGGGGTGCCGGTCACGCGCCGGAGGGTACTGACGGCCGGCCGGTCAGGACCGGCAGGCGACCTGGCGCGTCGAGAGCTGCAGGGGGATCAGGGCGTCGTTGCGACGCCGCACGATGGCGGTGGCGAGATCCCGGGCGCGGGCGTCGATGTCCTCGTCGTGGCCGTCGGCGAGCGTGGCGGCCGCCTCACCCACCTCGAGCGCGACGCGCGCGAGCTCGTCGAGCAGGTCCGCCGACCAGTCGAAACGGTCCACGTTCGCGGGGCAGGCGACGCGGGCGCTCCCGAGCTCGGCCAGCGCCCGGTGGGCGCTGTGTACGAGTTCCCGCAAGGTCCGACCCTCGTCCACGTGCCGCTCCTCGTCCGAGATCGCGCTCCGCCCCGTCGGGAGTGCCCGGCACGCCGACATTCACACGCGTCCGGATGGCACGGCGGTGGCCGATCGGTGAACGGACGACCAGCGTGGTCCCGGCGACGGGTCCGGGTGCTCCGGCGACGAACGGTCGTCACCCGTCCGCCGCGGCCCGGTCGCGCAAAGAGAGGGGCCCGGCCGGCGGGGGGACACCGACCGGGCTGTCGTCGATCACGGGGGGCATGATCGACGCCCGGATGGTTCCGCTCGGTGGTGGGCGGCGTCAAGGACCTCGGTCGCGCGCGGGTGTGCGATGGGTCTCCGGGCCCGTCGCACCCGTGCGACGATGGATGCCGAGCTGCGATCGGGAGGGGGACGACGATGCGGATCCGGCTCCGGGACGGTCCCTGCCGCGGCGAGCACGACGTGCGGATCGCCGAGACCGCCGCGCCGCCCGAGGAGTACCTCGTGCTCGTCGAGAAGGGCCCCCGCATGCCCGTCGACGGGCTCAACGGCGGCTCGATCCCCGGCATCAACGTCTACGCCGTGCACCGCCTCGACCGGCAGGATCCCGACGGCACCCCGGTCTACGGGTTCCGCGGCGAGCGCCACCAGCGGGGCTACTGACCCCGCGGCCCGCTGATCGCCTGCGGACGCCCGTCCGCCGAGCGACGTCGGGAGTTCACCCCGCCGAACCGCACGCTCCGCCACGAGCGGGGTACTCGGACGCCCGGACACCGCAGCCGATCACCGGGAGGGCGACATGGGACAGATCGACGCCAAGCTGGACAAGCAGTACGAGGACACCCCGATCTCGGAGCTCGCCGACGCGCCGGTCGCAGCGCTGCAGGGTGTGAGCGACGACGACGCCGAGCACCTCAAGAGCGCGTTCAACATCAAGACGATCCGCGACCTCGGGACGAACAAGTACTTCCTGTGGGCGCAGGCGATCGCCAGGCTCGCCGAGTAGGACCCGCACGCACGACGGGGGCCCGGCCGATCGGCCGGGCCCCCGCCGCGTGTTCGGAGTGGATCAGCCCTTGAAGGCGTCCTTGATCTTCTCGCCGGCCTGCTTGACGTTGCCCTTGACCTGGTCGCCCTTGCCCTCGGCCTGGAGCTCCTCGTCGTCCTGGAGCTTGCCGGCGGTCTCCTTCGCCTTGCCCTTGAGCTCGTCGGCCTTGTTGTCGATCTTGTCTCCGGTAGCCATACCCACGAGTACCCGTCCGGCCCGGTCGTCATCCCGGGGCCCGGGCGAGCAGCACCCACACCGGCCCGGTCGCGAAGGTCATCGGCCGGCCGTCGGCGCCGGTGAACGTCGTCGGGGCGGTCGGCGCGGGCCGCGACCAGGTGCCGGTCCAGCGCTTGCCGTCGCGCAGCACGTCGACCGGGCCCCGGCCCACGGTGACCGCCGTCGGCGACGGCGCCCCGACCACGTCGTGGATCGCCGAGGTCGTGATCGGAACCCGCTGGACGACGACGGTCGCCGGACCGTTCGCGGTGACCGTCGGGCTGCCGTTGAACGCCACCGTGTAGCGGCCGTTCGCGGCGTGCACGTCGACCTTGGTGCTCCCGATGGTCTCGACGACGTCGGCCGCGGGCTGGCCGCCCGCCGGCGCCGCCCCGAACCGGAACCCGATGTCCCGCGGGGCGGCGACCCCCTGCGCGGCGGCGACGAGCCCCGCCGGGGTGCCGTAGAGGTTGTGCGGGGCGTCGCCGCGACCCCGGTGGTAGGCCCCCGCGACCTGCGCGGGCGAGACCGGCATCACCGGCCCGGAGGACACGAGGCGGTCCAGTTCCGGGGCGTTGCCGGAGAACGCCAGCGCCGGGCGCCCGTAGGCGGCCAGCAGGTCGATGTCGGACTCCCGGAAGCTGCGCACCGGACCCACCGACGGCGGCAGGTGCGAGGCGAACACCGTGAGCAGCCGCGTGACCCCGCCCTCGACCGGCTCCACGTAGACCACGTCCGCGTCGGCCACCCCGGTCCAGGGCCTGCCCTGTGGGGAGTTGTCGACCTTGACGGCGAGCACGGCCGACCCGGCGGCCCCGGGCTGGCCGGTCAACGGGGAGACGTGGGCGGCGGGCGTGGCCACCGGCGTCCTGGCGGGCGCGGCCGCCGGCGGGGACGGCGTCGGCCGGTGCGAGGTCCACACCACCACGCCCAGGACGACCGCGACGGCGAGGGCGATCACCACCGCGACCGCCGTCGTCGACTCGGTACTACGCCGTTCGCCCGCCACGGCGACATCATTCGCCGCGCGGTCGGCGCACCTATGATCGGGGCCATGGCCCGCCGGCCCGCGCAGCGCCTCCCCGCGGAGGAGACCCCGCCCGAGGACCGGCGCCAGCGCGCCTCGGACGCCGAGCGCGAGGACGTCGCCGCGCTGCTGGCCCGCGCGATGGTCGCCGGCCGGCTCACCCCCGCGGAGTACAGCGAGCGCGCCGCCGTCGCGCAGGGCGCCCGCCATCGCGACGAGCTCGACGGCCTGCTGGCCGACCTCCCCGGCGCGGTGCTGCACTCCTCGCACGGCAGCGACGTCCTCGGACTCGAGGCCGGGCTGGGTGGCTCGATCAGCCGCCGCGGGCTCTGGCGGGTGCCGCCGACGGTGCGGGTGCACAGCTGGGTCGGGTCGGTCCTGCTCGACTTCTCCGAGGCCGAGTGCGCCACCTCCGTCGTGGCCGTGGAGCTCGCGACGGGGATGTGCTCGCCGACGGTCGTGCTGCCCGGCGACGCCACCGCCGACGTCGACGACATGCGCATCTCCGCGGGTTCGGTGCGCGACGAGACCGTGCACCGCCTCGAGCGGGGGTCGCTGCACGTCTCGGTCCGGGGGCGCCACGCGTTCGGCGACGTGGTCCTGCGCCACCCCGTGCGGGGCCGCTGGGAACGGCTCCGGGCCCTGCCGCAGACCGCGCCGCGCGCGCTCGCGCACCGGGTCGCGGAGCGCCGCCCGGGTCGACCCGCCCACGACGAGGGCCCGCCGGGCGGGCGCGCGGAGCGGTAACGTCGGACGGTGCGCCGCCCGCTCGGGGGCGGTCCCGGACGGGGGAGGGGGGTCGTCGTGAGCTTCGATCCCACGCTGGGCGCGCGTTTCCTGCTCCCGCTGCTCGTGGGCCTCGTCGTCGCGCTGCTGATGAGCCCGCTGCACACCGCGCTGGCCCGCCGACGGCGCCAGGCGTTGCTGGTGGACCGCGTCGTCACCGGTCGGGTCGCCCGCCTGACCGGCCCGGAGCGTCGTCGCGCGATCCGCCACCTGCACGCCGAGGCGGGGCACCCGGTGAGCGTCGTCGCCGGGCTCGCGCTGGCCTCGGGCGTCGTCACGCTGATCGGCGCCGTGGTCACCGCACGCGCCGCGGCGGGCTCGACCGACCGGAAGGCGATGCTCACCCGTCTGTTCGACCAGCTCGACGCGGCGGGGCTGCCCGCGCCGTCGGGCTCCACCGGGCTCGTCGTCGTGGCGGTGGCCGTCGGGGTGGTCCTCGCCTTGGCGGTCGGCACGCTGCACGTCGCCACGCTCGACCTCGAGCGCCGCCGCGCGATGCCGGTGACGCGGCCCTGGCCGTGGTCCAAGCGGCGCGTCACCTGGCTCGCCGCCGGCGTCGTGATGCTCGTCCTGCTCGGCGTCGGGATCCAGACCGGCGGTCTCGCGGCCGGGCTGTTCCTGCTCGGCCACCAGCTCATGGCCCGCGCGATGCGGCCCCGCGCCTGCACCGTCGCGCCCGTGCTGCCCGAGGCGCTGCGCGCGGCGCGCCTGCCCGGGCCGAAGGAACGACGGCTCATCCGCTCGCGCCGCGGGCCCGCCCCGGGCCTGCCCGGCGCCTCCGGACCGCCCCAGCAGCCGGTGCGCCCGGCGTCGTCGGGACCTCCGCGGAACGCTCCCGCGCGCCCGCCCCGGCCCTCGACCCCGGGCCCGGTGGTGCCGCCGCGGCCCACCGCCGCCCCGCACCCGCCCACGGCCGCCACGCGGCTGGTGGACATGGCGCCGCCCGAGCAGCCGCTCACGCCGCACGACCCGCGGACCGTCGGGGAGTACCAGCTCACCGGGCGCCTCGGCTCCGGCGGCATGGGCACGGTCTACCTCGGCCACCGCGCCGGGGTGAACGGGTCGGTGGCGATCAAGGTGCTCGCGCCCCACCTGCTCGACGACGTCGATGCCCGCACCCGCTTCCTGCGCGAGGGCCAGACGCTGCAGAAGGTCACCGGCGACTACACGGCCCGGGTGCACGGCGTCGGCTTCGACGGCTCGATGCCCTACATCGTCATGGAGCGTCTGGACGGGCCGTCGCTGCACGCGCTGGTCGCGGAGAGCGGCGCGGTGCGCGACCCCGAGACGCTGACCCGGATCGCGATCGCGCTGGCCCGGGCGCTCGCCGCGCTGCACAACGACGGGATCACCCACCGCGACCTCAAGCCCGGCAACATCCTGCTGACCTCCGCGGGTCCGAAGGTCGTGGACTTCGGCATCGCCCGGGTGGTCGGCCAGACCCACCACACCCCGGCCGGGAACATGGTCGGGACGCCGGGCTACATGGCGCCCGAGCAGGTCACCGGCAACGGCGCGGGCCCGGCGACCGACGTCTGGGCCTGGGCGTGCTGCGTGGTGTTCGCGGCGCGCGGGGACCACCTGTTCGACGGCGAGAACGTCGTCGACATCGCCCGCCGCATCCTCGACGGCCCGCCCTCGGACGCATTCACGGGCGTCGGTCGGGTCTCCCCGCGGCTGGTGCCGGTGCTGCGCCGCGCCACCGCCCAGGACGCCTCCGACCGTCCCCGCGACGGCGCCGCGCTGCTGCGCCTGCTCGACCGCAGCGGCGCCGCCGCGACGGTCGGCTCCTTCGCCTGGGACAAGCTGGTCGGCGCCCGCTAGTCGGCGCCCGGGCGGCCCGGCCGCTGCTACGGTTCGCCTCGCCGGGAGGGCTCGAGAACGGGGAGTGTGCGTGGCCAGCTGGGACGACCTCGTGCTGTGGGTGCGGGTCCGCTACGAGGTGATGGCGCAGGACGCGGACGGCCTCACCTTCCGGCTGCCGACGACCGACGGGCGGGACCAGCTGGTCTACGTCCGGCACCGTGGGGAGTTCGAGGGGCAGGACTGGATGCAGATCGAGTCGCCGATCGCCCGCCTCGACGACATCGACGCCCGGCGGCTGCTCGAGCTGACCGAATCGACCGTCGTGGGCGGAGCCGCCGCCGTGGCGGGCACGGCGATCTTCCGCCACGCCGCCCCGCTGTCCGACATGACCTTCGCCGAGTTCGAGGCCCCGTTCCGCCTGGTCACGGCGACGGCGGACGACCTGGAGCGCAAGCTCACGGGTGCCGACAGCTACTAGTGCCGCGACCGGAGGTCCACGTGGACGTCGTCGAGTTCTCGCCCGGCCCGGAGGAGTACGCCTGGACCTTCGGCGGTGCCCCGCCGATCCGTGAGGTCGCGCCGGGCAGCGTGATGCGCCTGTGGTGCGACGACGCCTTCGCCGGCAAGATCCGCTCGGTCACCGACCTCGCGAGCGCGACGCTCGACCCCCGGTTCCTCAACCCGCAGACCGGGCCGTTCGCCGTCACGGGCGCCGAGCCCGGCGACACGCTCGTGCTGCACCTGGTCGACCTCACCCCGGCCCGCGACTGGGGTGCCTCGACGCTCGTCCCGTTCTTCGGCGGGCTCACCGGCACCGACCGGACGGCGCTGCTCGACGACGCCCTGCCCGAGCAGACCTGGATCTACGAGCTCGACCGGGCGCGCGGCACCGTCACCTTCGCCGCGCAGCGCAGCGACTTCACCGTCGACCTGCCCGTCGCACCCATGCTCGGGACCGTCGGCGTCGCCCCGGCCAACCGCGAGGTCCGCTCCTCGCTGACGCCCGACGCGTTCGGCGGGAACATGGACACCCCGGAGATGCGGGCCGGCGTGACCTGCTACCTCCCGGTCAACGAGCCGGGCGCGATCTTCTCGGTGGGCGACGGGCACTACCGCCAGGGCGAGGGGGAGTCCTGCGGGACCGCCGTCGAGGGCGCGATGGACGTCACCCTGATCGTCGACCTGGTGAAGGGCTCCACGGCGCCCGCCCCGGCGTGGCCGCGGCTGGAGAACGACGGCGAGCTCATCACCGTGGGGTCGTCCCGGCCGCTCGAGGACGCCTGGCGGATCGGGCAGAAGGAGATGATCTCCTGGCTGGGCGCGCTGCACGGGCTCGACCGCCTCGACGCCTACCAGTTGCTCACCCAGGTCTCGCTCGCCCCGCTCGCCAACGTCGTCGACACCAACTACAGCGCCGTGACGAAGGTGCCCAAGGCGTTCCTGCCGCGCGCCGAGCCGTACGACGGCCTGCACGCCGACCTGCGCGCGCGAGCCGCGCGCCTGTAGCCCCTGGAGGCTCCCATGGATCTCGGACTGTCCGGTGCGCGTGCGCTCGTGACCGGCGGCAGCCGTGGCATCGGCCGGGCGATCGTCGAGGCCCTCACCGAGGAGGGGGCCGCCGTCTCGTTCTGCGCGCGCTCCGCCGACGGCGTCGAGAAGGCCCTCGCCGAGATGCGCGAGGCGGGCCGCACGGTGTACGGCGCGCCCGTCGACGTCGCCGACGGGGATGCGCTGCGCTCCTGGGTGACGGCGTCGGCGGAGGAGCTCGGGGGCCTCGACGTCGTCGTCGCCAACGTCTCGGCCCTGGCGATCCCCGGGTCCGAGGAGAACTGGGAGGCCTCGTTCCGCACCGACATGCTTGGCACGGTGCGGCTCGTGGAGGCGGCCCTGCCGTACCTCGAGGCCTCCGACCGCGGCGCGATCGTCACGGTGTCCAGCGTCTCGGGCCGCGAGATCGACTTCGCTGCGGGGCCGTACGGGACGATGAAGGGCGCGATCGTGCACTACACGCAGGGGCTGGCGTACCAGCTCGCGGGCCGGGTCCGGGCCAACACCGTGTCGCCAGGGAACACCTACTTCGCCGGCGGGGTGTGGGAGTCCATCGAGCAGGGCGACCCCGACCTGTACGCCCACGCGCTCTCGCTCAACCCGACCGGGCGCATGGCGCGGCCCGAGGAGATCGCCCGGGCGGTCGCCTTCCTCGCGAGCCCGGCCGCCTCGTTCGTCAGCGGGACCAACCTCGTCGTGGACGGGGCGCTGACCCGGGGCGTGCAGCTGTAGGTGCGCTCCGCGCTCGTGAGCAGTGATCGGCTCCGTGACCGACCACCAGCACCGAGTGGACTTCCATGGCTCACGCGGGAGCCGTGAGGGTCCACTCAGCCAGGGCCCACGCAGGCGCGGTCGAGCCTGCCGGGAACCGGGTCCTCGGGACCCGGTTCTCGGGGAGTGTCCGGCGTCGGGGCTCGCCGCGCTACTGCTCCCGAGCCGACGGCACCTGCTCCGGGCCGAACAGCAGGGTGACGACGGCCTGCGCGGCCGCCCCGACCGCGTCGACGGCGGCGACGACGCCCCGGGCGGTCCAGTCGACGACGACCTCGACGCCGCGGCGGGCGGCCGAGCCGGCGAGGGCCCACGTCGAGGGCGGGGCGACGGTGTGCCGGACGGGCAGGTCGCGGCGGGCGCGGACCAGGGCCGTCGACGGGGCGGGCGCGGACGACGGGGCGCCTGCGGAATGGCCGGCGGGGTGGCCGGCGGGGTCGCCACCGACCCGACGACGCGGGAGCAGCGGACCGATGTGCGGGTGGCGCGGCGCGGGGATGTGGGCGGAGAACCGTGCCGGACCCTCCCCGAAGCGGGCGATGGCGGCCGCCTCGCCCGCCACCAGACCCGACCGGTTCCGTGACGGCTCGGGCTCCCGGGGCCCGCGCGGGCGCCGGGCGTCGGCGTCCCCGGACCCGTCGTCCGGCTCGTCGGTCATGACCCACCTCTCGGCGACTCTCGACGTCGATCGTGATGACTCGGGGTGATCGTGGCGTGAAGTCCCTGCCGTGTCGTCGCCGACCGGCAGGTTCCTGGCGAGCGGGGACAGTGTCACCCACGAGCAGGAGCCTGGCACGCCGCTCGCCGCATGTTTCCATCCGGTCACGGAGCACAGGGGATCACCCCTGTAGCCGAGTCCCGCTTCAGCCGTTGCCCACTCACGGGTGCTCCTGGGCAGTCACCGGCCTGGGCGGACCCACCGATTACCGGATCGGGTCACCGTTCGTCGCCGAGCGGTGGCACGTCGCCACCAGGGCGGCGGACCGGTTCGGTGCAGAGACCAGATCGTGATGCAATCGGGACCTCAAGCCCGAGCGGGCGCCGGGTGCGGACGCGGGAGGTGGAGCGATGGCGGGAGCACATTCCAGGTCCTCGCGACACGAGCGCCCCGAGGACCGCGTCACGCCCCGTGACCTCGACGCCGACGTCGACCGCGACTACGGCGAGATCTTCCGCCCGCGTCCGGCCGACGACCCGGCTCCGCCCTCACCGCCCATCGGGTTCCCAACCGCGCTGTCCTCCTCGTCCTTCCGGGCGCCGGGCGCCGGGCGGCACGCCGAGCCGGAGCCCGCGGCTGTCGGCGCCGGCTCGTCCTCGTGGGCGAACGAGAATGCCTCCCGGCGCGAGCCGTCCGTGTCCGACCGAGCTCCCGCCCGGGGATGGAGCCCTTCGGGCTCTCCGTCGACCGGCACGGGTTCGCGCGGCCCGGGACGGTCGGCCACCCTGGCGCCCCCGCCGGCCGTGCCCCCGCCCCCGGCCGCCCCGCGTCCGGGAGAGACCGGCTCCGGCCGGCCGGGGTCCGGTCCGGTCGCACCGCGCGCACCGCACTCGCTCTCGGGGCCGCAGGCGCTGGCCGCCCCACCGGTGCCGCCCGCCCGCCCCGCCGGACCGCCCTCCCGCCCGGGAACGCCGTCCGCGCCCGACACACGGTCCGGTCGGGGTGGTCCGTCCGCGCCCCCGACCACCTCGCGTCCGCCCGCCGGCCGTGGGCGCCCCGCGGCACCGGCGCGGCCGACGAGCCCACCTCCGCCGGCGCCCGGTCGTCCGGCCCCGGCCGGACCCACCGGTCCCGGAGCGGGCGCTCCGACGACGGGTGCGGGCCCCCGGCCCGGTGGACCCCGTGCCCGTCCGGCCGGTCCGGCGACCGGGTCCGGCCGACCCCCCGCGGGCCCGCCGACCGGCTCCCGCCCGCTGCCCGCCGGCGGCCCGGCGAACACCGGCGCCGGACCGAACAGCGCCGGACCGAACAGCGCCGGACCGAACGGTGCCGGACCGAACGGCGCCGGGCCCAACGGCGCCGGGCCCAACGGCGCCGGACCGAAGCCGGCCACCGGCGCCGCGGTGACCGGCGCCGCGGTGACCGGTGCCGCGGTGAACGGTGCCGCGGGACCCCGTACGGCGGCGAAGCCGATCACCGGGGCCACCACCGGTACGGCGGTGAAGCCGATCGACGGGACCGCCACCGGGACGCCGGGGGAGTCGGCCGACGACCCCGCGACGAAGGCCGCGAATGGCGCCGCCGCGACGGGCACGAAGCCCGGCGCCCGCCCCACGGTCCCGCCGGCCCGGACCGTCGACGGCACCGCGATCGGGCCGGCGATCGACCGGCTCGACGACGAGGACGGCGACGACGACGCCGAGGGCTCGACCCGCGAGGGCGCCACCGCCACCCGCACCACGGCGGCCTCGCGCCCGACCACCAGGTCCCGCGCGACGGGCACGGGCCGCCGCACCACCGGCGTCCCGCAGTCCGCGCAGACCCGCGCCGGGCGCCGCGCCGCGGGGCGGGACGGCCTCTCCCGCGCCGCGGGCCGCGCCCGCACCGGCCGCAAGCCGACCCAGGCCGGCACCCGTCGCGACGCGACCCGGCAGCCCGATGCCCGCCCGACCCCGCCGCGGGGGCGGGCCGCCACGGCGGTGGCGGCGCTGGTCGTCGCCGTCGCCGCGAAGGTCCGGCACTGGCCGGGCGGCGAGCGGCTCGTCGCCGCCGGCCACTGGGTCGACGGGCACGTCCAGACGTACCTCGACGGCAAGGACCCGGGCTCGCTCACGGCCTCGGCGTGGCTCTGGCGCCGCCGCCGTCGCGCGGGCTACGCGCTGCTCACGACGGTGATCGGCGTCCCGCTGCTGACCCTCGCCCTGGGCTGGCTGTTCATCCCGGTGCCCAACGCCGACGCCGCGGTGGAGAGCCAGCTCAACACGGTCTCGTTCTCCGACGGCAGCGTCCTCGCCCGTGTCGCGCCCGGCGAACAGGGCAACCGGCAGAAGGTCTCGATCAACCAGATCCCGCTCCCGGTCCAGCACGCCGTGCTCTCCGCGGAGGACCGGACCTTCTACACCAACTCCGGGTTCGACGTCGCCGGCATCTTGCACGCCGCGTTCAAGCAGATCACCGGCGGTGCGGGCGGCGGCTCGACGATCACGCAGCAGTACGTCAAGAACGCGATGGTCGGCGACGAGCACTCGTACCTCCGCAAGTTCCGCGAGCTGATCATCTCCGCGAAGATCACGCAGGAGTACTCGAAGGACCAGGTGCTCGAGGACTACCTCAACAGCATCTACCTCGGTCGCGGCGCCTACGGCATCCAGGCGGCGTCGCAGGCGTACTTCAACAAGTCCGTCCAGCAGCTCACCCCCGCCGAGGGCGCGATGATCGCGGGCCTCATCCAGGCGCCGTCGCAGTGGGACCCGGCGGTCAACATCCAGGGTTCGCAGAACCGCTGGAACTACGTCATGGACGGCATGGTGTCCTCGGGCTGGCTCTCCCCGGCCCAGCGCGCCACGGCCCGGTTTCCGGCCACCGCGCCGCCCCGCAAGACCGTCAACGGGGTGCCCGACGACGCCCGCGGCCACATCTACTCCGCGGTCAAGGACGAGCTGCGCTCGCTGGGCATCGACGAGGACGCGCTCGTCACCGAGGGACTGCAGATCCAGACGACGATCGACCCGAAGGCCCAGCAGGACGCGGTCGACGCCGTCCACCACGAGATGGAGGGCAAGCCGGCGAACCTGCGCACCGCGGCCGTGTCGGTCGACCCCCGCACCGGCGACGTCCTGGCCTACTACGGCGGCGACAACGGTTCGGGGCTGGACTACGCCCAGGTGTCCAAGCAGGCCGGCTCGACGTTCAAGCCGTTCGTCATGCTCGCCGCCCTGGAGCACGACCCGCCGATCGGGATCAGCACCCAGTTCGACGGCCAGCAGGTCGCCGGCAGGACGGTGCGCAACGTCGAGGGCGCTGACTGCAGCAGCTGCTCGCTCAAGCGGGCCATGACGCTGTCGAACAACGTGGTCTTCACCGCGCTCGGCAACGAGGTCGGGCCCCAGGCGGTCGCGAACGCGGCCCACCAGGCCGGGATCTCGGCGAAGCTCGACAACCCCAACAGCGGCATCGCCCTCGGCAACGTCGAGGTGACGCCGCTGGAGATGGCCGGCGCCTACGCGACGTTCGCGAACGACGGCGTCTACCACAAGCCGCACCTCGTCCAGAAGGTCACGACGTCGAGCGGCGAGGTCCTCTACGACCACGCGGCCGACCAGGGCGAGCCGCGGATCGACCCGAAGGTCGCGCGCAACGTCACCGAGGCGATGCGCGACGTGCCGACCTACGACGGTGCCTCGCTCTCCGGCGGCCGGCAGGCGGCGGGCAAGACGGGCACCGTCCAGTCGCACGTGGACAACCAGAACAACGACGCCTGGATGGTCGGGTACACGCCGTCGGTGGTCGCCTCCATCTGGGTCGGGACCGACGACAACACGCCGATCCAGTACGGCGACGGGCGGCCGATCTACGGGCACGGGATCCCGAGCGACATCTGGCAGACCTTCATGAACGGCGCCTCGCAGGGCACGCCCAAGCAGACGTTCGGCGACTTCGTGCCGGTGACGGGTACCGACCCCGGCGAGACCGCCAGCGGCGAGGGTCAGCAGGCGGGAACGTCGTCGGCGAGCCCGACGACGACGACGTCGAAGGCCTCGACGCGGGCGAGCGCCCCGACCGCGCCGTCGGCGACCGTGGCTCCCACCCCCGCGCCCGCCGCGGCACCCGGCGCAGGCGCCGCGGAGGCCGCACCGCCCGCGCAGGAACCGGCCGCCCAGCAGCCCGAGGCGGCGCAGCAGCAGGCGCCCGCGGAGGAGCAGGACGTGCCCACCGACGGCGGCTGAGTCCCGCCCGGCCTCAGCCGGCCATGGTGAAGTCGTCGAAGTCGAATCCGGGCGACACCACGCAGCTGACCAGCACCGCGCCGCCGTCGGGTCCGCCCGGGCCGGGCGCGGCGCGCTGCCAGTGCCCGCCCGGCACGAGGACCGCGGGGTGCTCGCCCTCGGTCGACCCGGGCCCGAGGCGTTTCACGGTGCCGGGCTCGGCGGGGACGTCGCCGTCGCCGCCGAGCCACACCGACAGTGGTGCGCCCCGGTGCCAGAACCACAGCTCGTCGGAGCGCACGCGGTGCCAGGCCGACTCCTCGCCGGGGCCCAGGACGAAGTGGATCGCGGTCGCGGCGGCCCTCGTCGCGCCGTAGCCGGGCGGGTCGACGGTGACCCCGGACGCCCAGAACCGCCGGAACCAGCCGCCCTCCGGGTGGGCCTCGAGGTCCAGTTCGGCGGCGAGAGCCGGACGGCCCGGGGGCCCGGCGCGGTCCCGCGGCCCGGCGCGGTCCGGGGGCCCGGCGGCCGGGTTCACGCCGTCATGTCCAGCGTGGCGACGACCTTCGTCGGGGTGAGGCGGACGACCAGCTCGCCGGGTACCGCGTTGCGCTTCCCGAACTCCTCCGCGCGATCGGCGCCCATGTAGCGCCCGGCGATCGCGGTGGCGGTCCGCAGCAGCTCGTCCGGGTCCGAGGTCAGCGTCACCGTCCCCTGGACCTGCACGAACGCGAACGGGGGATGCTCGAGGTCGACACAGAGCGCCGCCCGGGGGTCGCGGGCGAGGGCCCGGCCCTTCGCGGTGTCGGCCCCGGTGTTGAACACCAGCGTGCTGTCGGAGCCGGAGCCCTCGAGCAGGTACCAGATCGGGGCGACGAGGGGCCGGCCGTCCCGGGTGGTCCAGCCGAGCTTGCCGGTGCGGGTGCCGTGGGTGAGGAAAGCGCGGATGTCGGGCTCGGAGAGGCTCGCCATGCCGCCAGGGTAGGGGTCAGGACGACGAGCCGAGGGCGGCGGAGAGCCGGCTGACCGCCGCGCGCACCGTGGTCAGCGCACCGACGCAGGCGCTCGCGTCCAGCGGCACCGCGGGGCCGGTGGACGGGCAGCCGCGGGCGACGAAGTCGTCGTGGGCGGGGGCGATCGCGGCGACCGCGGTGGTGACCGCCGGGTCGTTCGGCAGGGCGCTCGCCGCGGTGCGCGCGATCGAGGCGGTCTCCTCGACCCAGCGTCCGCAGCGCGGCCACACGGCGCGGGGATCGGGGGAGGCGTAGCAGGGGTCGGCGAGCGCCAACCGCAGCTTGGTGCGGCTGGCGTCCGGCGAGCGCGCCTCGACCACCGGTCCCTGCGTGGCGGCGCCGTCGGAGGACTGGCCCGAGGGAATCTCCGCGGGGCTCCCGCTCGAGCATCCCGCGAGCAGCGCGAGCAGCAGCGCCAGGACGAGGGCGCTCGCCCGCCCTTCCCGCGCGCCGTCGCTGCTGAGCACCCGGGCACGGTGTCACGGGCGGGCGCCGCGCGCCCCCGCCGGGTCGGGTTCGCCGGGTTCCGTCCCGGTCCGGGTCGCCGAGCGGACCTCCACGGGTGCCGATCGGCGGTCCCGTCCGGCGGGATCAGGCCGGCGGGATCAGGCCGGCGGCGGGAACCGTCCGCCGCCGGACGCCCCCGGTGATGCTGCGGTGCGGCGCCGGAGCGACTCGTACTCCTCGGGGGTGTCCACGTCGCGGACGGCGTCCAGGTCGGGATCAGCCGCACGCAGGGCCGGGTCGGCGAGGAGGTCCGCGGGGGAGAGCTCGCGGACCGCGCTCGCGGCGAACAGGTCCCCGGGGCGGCGGGCGCCCGCGTCGAGCAGCGCGGCGGCGCGGTCGCCGAGAGCGGTGCGGTAGGCGGCCGCCAGGGGCTGGCGGTGGCCGTGGAGCACGGGCAGCGCGACCTCGGCGTCGCCGAGCGCGGCGAGCACCGCCCCGATGTAGGCGGGATGCAGCAGCGGCAGGTCCACCGAGCAGACGAACGCGACGGTGCTGCCCTGCGCCGCCGCCGCGCGCAGCCCCGTCGCGAGCCCCTGCAACGGGCCACGGCCGGGAGCGTCGTCGGTGACGGCCACCACCCGGGCCCGGTCGACCGTGCGGGGGGAACCGGCCGCTCCGACGACGACGAGCGGCCCGGGAACGGCAGTGCTCAGCACCCCCAGGACGTGCTCGAGCAGGGAGCCGTCACCCCAGCTCAGGAGCGCCTTGTCGCTCCCCATGCGGCGGGAGCGGCCGCCGGCGAGGACGACGGCGGCCGTCGCGGGGGTCGTCGTCTCGGACACACCCCGATTGTGACGGGCGGATGACGCCTACCCCTCTCCCGACGGGCTCTGGTGAGCCCGGCGCAGGCACGGAGGAGGAATCGTGGGCAGCACGCAGAGCGGTACACCCGAAGCACCGGGGCGCGCGGTGGAGCCCGAGGACGCCCGCCGCGGCATCATCGCGCCCCTGCCCGCCGGCGCCGACGAGGCCCGGGCGGACCGCGAGATCGCGGAGGCGGAGCGGGCGGTGGCCCAGGGGGCGTCGAGCCCGGACCAGACGAGGATGATCGGCAGGCTCGCGCAGGCACGCACGCACGAGGAGCGGCGCCGGCTCTGGCTCGAGGGCTGAGGCCGGGCTCAGAGCGCCAGCGAGAGCACCAGCGGGAGCGTCACCACCGAGCCGACGGTGGTGAGCACCACCACTGCGGTGCTCTCCCGGTACCAGGTGCGGTACTGCGCGGTGAGCACGAAGACCGTGGCCGCGTCCGGCAGCGCGGACATCACGACGAGCACGGCCGCCCACGGTGCGGGCACGGCGAACAGCCGCACCGCGCCGATCGCGAGGGTGGGCATGACCACGAGCTTGACCAGGGCGCACCCGACGATGCCCGCGAACCGTGCCCGGCCGGCGCGCAGCGCGGGGAGGGCGCCGCGCAGCAGGATGCCGAGCGCGAGCAGACCGCCCGGGGCGGCCATGTCGCCGACGAGCCCGACCGTGCTCGACACCGGCCCGGGGAGCGGCACGCGGAACACGGCCACCACGACACCCAGGACGATCGCGACGACCACCGGATTGCCCAGCACCCGCCGCGCGAGGGTGATCGCCAGGGTGCCGCGGGTCGGGTGACCGTCGGTCCGGTCGTGATCGACCAGGGTGGCCACCACCAGGAAGATCGAGACCGCGAGCGCCGTGTGCAGCGTCGAGACCAGGGACGCGGCGAGCGCGGTGGCCGGACCGAGCACCGCCGTCGTGAGCGGGATGCCCATGTACCCGACGTTGCCCCAGCCGGCGACGAGCCCGACGGCGTTGGCCTCGCGGCCCCCGATGCGGGCCAGGAACGCCACGAGGGCGCCCAGCCCGTACGCGACCAGCAGCACCCCCACGGCCACCAGCAGCGCCACGAGGGGGATGCCGGCCGAGAGGTCGGACGTCGCGGTGGAGTGGAAGATCAGGGCGGGGAGCGCGAGGTAGTAGACGAGGTCGTTGAGGGTCGCCGCGGCCGACTCGCCGAAGCGGTCGAACCGCGACAGCAGGGCCCCGAGGAGGATGACCGCGAAGACCGGCCCGATCTGTCCCAGCAGGGTCCCGAACGCCACGGCGACCACGATGTCCGATCTCGACGGGCCGAGACCCGTAGCGTGGGCAACGACTCTCTCCGCGCCGACCTCGCGTCGGTCTCGATGGTCCGGCTCCGCTGCGCTTCGCGTCGGTCTCGATGGTCCGGCTCCGCTGCGCTTCGCGTCGACGGGAGCCGTGGCTTCTGCTTGTGTGACTCCGCATGAGCATCCCGTCGGACCTCGAGATCGCCCAGAAAGCGACGCTGAAGCCGCTGGACGACGTCGCCGCGGCCATGGACCTGCCTCCCCACCTGCTGGAGATGCACGGCCGCGACGTCGCCAAGATCGAGCTCGACGCCATCGACGCGATGGCCGACCGGCCGCGCGCGAAGTACGTCGTTGTGACCGCGATCACACCGACGCCTCTCGGCGAGGGCAAGACGACGACGACCGTCGGGCTCGGGCAGGCGTTCTCGCACGTCGGCAAGCGCGGCGTCGTGGCGATCCGCCAGCCGTCGATGGGGCCGACCTTCGGCATCAAGGGAGGCGCCGCGGGCGGGGGCTACTCGCAGGTGGTCCCGATGGAGAAGTTCAACCTCCACCTCACCGGCGACTTCCACGCCGTCACCAGCGCCCACAACATGCTCTCCGCGGTGCTCGACAACCACCTCTACCAGGGCAACGCGTCCGGGCTGGACCCCTACCGCGTGACCTGGCGGCGGGTGCTGGACGTCAACGACCGCGCGCTGCGCAACGTCGTCACCGGCCTCGGCGGCCGGATGGACGGCGTCCCGCGCGAGTCGGGCTTCGACATCACGTCGGCGTCCGAGGTGATGGCGATCCTCGCGCTGTCGAACTCGCTGGAGGAGATGCGCGCCCGGCTCGGGCGCATCGTCGTCGGGTACACCCGCGACGGCGACAAGGTGACGGCCGAGGAGATCAAGGGCGCGGGCGCGATGGCGGCGCTGATGCGCGACGCGCTGAAGCCGAACCTCATGCAGACCCTGGAGAACACGCCCGTCCTGGTGCACGCCGGGCCGTTCGGCAACATCGCGCACGGCAACTCCTCGATCGTCGCCGACCGCATCGGCATCCACGGCGGCGACTACCTCGTCACCGAGGCCGGGTTCGGCGCCGACATGGGCGCCGAGCGGTTCTTCAACATCAAGTGCCGCGCGTCGGGGATGACGCCCGACGCGGCCGTCGTCGTGGCCACCGTGCGGGCGCTCAAGGCCCACTCCGGCAAGCACAAGATCGTCGCCGGGAAGGAGCTCCCCGAGGCGCTGCTCGCGGAGAACCCCGACGAGGTGCACGAGGGCGGGGCGAACCTGCGCAAGCAGGTCGAGAACATGCGCATCCACGGGGTGTCGCCGGTGGTCTGCATCAACGCGTTCCCGACCGACCACCCCTCCGAGCACCAGGCGATCCGCGACATCGCGGAGTCGATGGGCGCGCGGGTCGCGGTGTCGACGCACTTCTCCGACGGCGGACGGGGCGCGGCCGAGCTCGCCGAGGCGGTGGCCGAAGCGGCCGACGAGCCCTCGGAGTTCCAGCTGCTCTACTCCGACGACACCCCGCTGCGCGAGAAGATCGAGACCGTCGCGACGAAGGTCTACGGCGCGGACGGCGTCGACTACGCGCCTGCGGCCAACACTTCGATCGACCTCTACGAGCGCAACGGGTTCTCGAACCTGCCCGTGTGCATCGCGAAGACCCACCTGTCGATCTCGTCGGACCCCAAGCTGCTCGGGGCGCCGACCGGCTGGCGGATGCCGGTGCGTGAGGTCCGCGCGTCCGTCGGGGCCGGGTTCGTCTACCCGATCTGCGGCGACATGCGGACGATGCCGGGCCTGGGCAAGCAGCCCGCCGCCCACAACATCGACGTCAAGCCCGACGGGACCATCGTGGGGCTGTTCTAGGTGGGCTGCGCCCTGGTGAGCACTTTCGGGTGCCATAGCCCCGGAAAGTGCTCACATGCCTGAGCGGCTCGGGGACGTGCCCCTCGGGAAGCTGGCTGAGGCGCTGGCGGTGCGCGGGCCGGGGCCGGCGGCGGGATCCACCGCCGCCGCCACGACCGCGCTCGCCGCCGGGCTCGCCGGGAAGGTCGCGCGGGGCACCGCGAGTACCGACCCGGCGGCCCTCGACCTCGCCCACGAGCTCGACGGTCTGCGGGCGAAGGCGCTCACGCTCGCCGACGACGACGTGGCCGCGTTCTCGGGCTTCCTCGCCGCCCGGAAGGCCCCTGGCGGCGCGGCGGGGGCCACCGAGGCGATCGTGCAGGTGCCGATGGACGTGCTCGCCACCGCGTGCCGGGTCACCGAGATCGCCGCCGCCCTCGCCGAGCACGGGCCCGACGCCCTCACCGGGGACGCGGTCACCGCCGCCCTGCTCGCCGCCGCGGCGGCCGAGTCCGCGTCGGCGCTCGTCGGGGCCAACATCGCGGACACCGGCGAGGTGGCCGGCGGGCTCGACGGGTGGGGCGACCCGCGCGTCGAGGCCGCCGAGGAACGGGCGGGCGAGGCCCGCCGGCTGGCGGAGCGGGCAGCGATGTGAGGCCCGTCCGCGTCGAGGTGACCCGCGGCGACGTCGTCGAGTCCGTCCACGCGGTGTCGGTCGTGGTCCTCGCGCCCGACGGGACGGTGGTCACGACGGCGGGTGAGCACGACCGGCCGGTCTACGGCCGGTCCTCGCTCAAGCCCGCGCAGGCCGTGGCGGTGCTCGGGACCGCCGGGGTGGAACTCACGGACGCCGAGATCGCCCTCGCCGCGGGCTCGCACTCCGGCGAGGCGGGCCACCTCGAGGCCGTCACGATGCTGCTCGCCCGCCACGGCCTCGCCCCCGAGGCGCTGCGCTGCGTCCCCGACCTCCCGCTCGGCGCCGACGCCGCCCGCGCCTACCTGGCCGCGGGCCGCACGCCTGCCCCGCTCGCCATGAACTGCTCGGGCAAGCACGCCGCGATGCTCGTCGCGGCGGGCGGGGACCCCGGCTACCTCGACCCCGGTCATCCGCTGCAGCAGGCCTGCCGCGGCGCCATCGCCGACCTCGCAGGCCCGGTCCTCGCGGCGAGCACCGACGGCTGCGGGGCGCCCGCCTTCGCCACGACCCTCACCGGCCTCGCCCGGCTCCCCTGGCACCTCGCCCACGCCGGGGACGGCACGACGGCGGGCCGGGTCGCGGCCGCGATGCGGGCCCACCCGTGGCTGGTCGCGGGTACCGGGCGCCTGGACACGGTGCTCATGGGCGAGGTCCCGGGCGCGCTCGCCAAGAGTGGGGCCGAGGGCGTGCTCATCGCCGCCCTGCCCGACGGCTCGGCGTTCGCGGCCAAGGTCGACGACGGGAACGCCCGCGCGCTGGGCCCGGTCGTCGCCGACCTGCTCGCCGCCGCGGGGGCGGTCGCGCCGAACCCACTGGCCGCCCTGATCACACCCTCCGTCGTCGGGGGTGGGCGGCCGGTCGGGGGATACCGCACCCGGTGGCCCGGGGCCTGACACGCCGACTCGGCCGAGTGATGTCACGAAACGTGTTGGTGGGGCGACGTCGGATGGGCGATCACCGTATGGGAACCTGACGCTCCTGCGCCGTCCACGGGTCGAGTTCCGGCTCCCCCGTTCCGTGAGGAGTCCGCATGCCTCTCTGTGTGGTCGCGGCGGCCGATGCCGACGCCCGTGAGCGGGTGGCGCGGTCCATCGACGCGGCGTTCGACCGGATCACCGGGGTCGATCTCGGGGACCTGCTCGCGACGGTCGCGCGCGAGCACCCCGACCTCGTCGTCGTGGCCGCCGACGGACCGGCCGGGACGCCGGCCCCGCCGTGGACCGTGGCCGTGGCGGCGGTCCGTGACGCCGCTCCGGACGTCGCCGTGCTCGTGGCCGGCCCGCCCGATTCCGGGCGCGAGACCGAGCACCGCCTCGCGGCCACCGCCCTCGACCTCGGGGCCCGGGGCTTCCTGCGCTCGGGTGAGGAGGTCGGCCCCCGGCCGTTCACCGCGGGTCGGCGCCCGGCGTCGGCGGAGCTCTCCCGGCGCGAGCTCGACGTCCTGCTCGGCATGACCGAGGGACTGTCCAACTCCGAGATCGCCGCCGCCCTCGTGCTCGCCGAGGACACCGTCAAGACCCATGCCCGCCGGCTCTTCCGCAAGCTCGGGGCCGGGGACCGCGCGGACGCCGTCGCACGGGGCTTCCGGCAGGGCATCCTGCGCTGAGGACGCCGGCGGCGTGATCCCCCGTCGCTCCGCTCGCCCCCGGCGTCATCCCCCGTCGCTCCGCTCGCCCCCGTCGTGGCCTGCGCGACGTTGACCCGACCACGCGCCGTGTGGTGACCTCTCTCCTCGACGGACGGGGAGGAAGCCGGTGCGATTCCGGCGCGGTCCCGCCACTGTCACCGGGGAGCGGACCCCACGCATGGCCACGGCCGGGAGACCGGCGGGAAGGCCGGGGCGAGCAGCGATCCGGAAGCCAGGAAACTCCAGCCGTCGCGAGGTGCCACCTGCCGCCGTCCCGTCCCGGGACAGTGGCCGATCGGGCGAGGAACCCGAGGAAGGCCAGCGATGACGCACGTGTCCCCATCCGGCTCCGAGCCCGGACCCGACCCGGCACGCCGCGGAGCCGGTCCCGGTCGGACCCCCGGCCTGCGCGCCCTGCGCCGCCGGACCGGCTGCCCCCGCCCCGACGCCCGGGACCATCTGCTCGGTGAGCTGCGCACCGCGCTCGCGGCCGCCTGGATCGCCGAGGACCCCCTGCCGCTGGAGCACCTGGGCGCGGGTCCCGTCCGGTCACGCGCCGACGTGGCCGCCCGGGTGGACTCGCTGGCCCACGAGCTGTGTGAGCGCATGGACGCCGAGGACTGGGACCCGGGGGCCGCGCCGCGCGCGGTGACCTCCGTCCTGGCCGCGTCGGTGCCCGCGGCGGAGGCGCTGCTCCTGCGCGCCGCCGCCCGCCCCGACGGCCGGGCGCGGGAGGTGCGGTGACGTCGGTCCCCGTGACCGGCCCGGTCGCCGACGTCGACCTCGGCCATCACGGCGACGCCGAGGTCGGCCCGGGTCTGGTCGACCTGGCCGTGAACGTCCGCGCCGGCACCCCGCCCGCCTGGCTCGCCGCGCGCCTCACCGACGCGCTGGGCCGGCTCGCGGCCTACCCGGACGCGACCGCCGCCCGCGCCGCCGCGGCCCTCGCCCACGGCCGCACGCCCGCGTCGGTGTGGCCGGTCGCGGGGGTCGCGGAGGCGTTCGTGCTGCTCGCGCGGGCCCTGCGGCCCCGGCGCGCGGTCGTCGTGCACCCGCAGTTCACCGAGCCCGAGGCCGCCCTGCGCGCCGCCGGGCACCCGGTCGAGCGGGTGCTGCTCGACGGCGCGCTCACCCTCGACCCGGCGCGCGTGCCCGACGACGCCGACCTCGTCGTCGTCGGGAACCCCACCAACCCGACCTCGGTGCTGCACCCGGCAGGCGTCCTCGCGGCGCTCGCTCGGCCGGGTCGGGTTCTCGTCGTCGACGAGGCCTTCGCCGACACGGTGCCCGGCGAACCGGAGTCGCTGGCCGCGCGGACCGACCTGCCCGGACTCGTCGTCCTGCGCAGCCTGACCAAGACCTGGGGCCTCGCCGGACTACGGGTGGGCTACGTCCTCGCGGAACCGGACCTCGTGGACCGGCTCGCCGCCGCGGCCCCGCCGTGGTCGGTGTCCACCCCCGCGCTCGTCGCGCTGTCGGCGTGCACGACGGCCGCTGCCCGGGCCGAGGCGGACGAGGCGGCCCGGTCACTCGCGGGCGACCGGGCGCACCTGCTCGCCGCGCTCGGCCGGGTGCCCGGGGTCGAGGTGCGCGGGGAGCCGGCCGCGAGCTTCCTGCTGCTGCGCACCCCCGGGCGCGACGACGTCCGGGGCCGGTTGCGCGAGCGCGGCTGGGCGGTGCGCCGCGGTGACACCTTCCCGGGACTCGACGGCGAGCACGTCCGCGTCGCCGTCCGGGACCGGACGACCAGCGACCGGTTCGTCGAGGCCCTGGCGGGCGTCCTGTGAGCGCCCTCCAGCCGGGCGACGCCGAGGCCCTGCAGCGCGTCCTCGCGGCCCGCCGCGACGTCCGGACCGGGTTCACCGACGCGCCCGTCGACGCCGCGGCGCTGCGCCGGGTGCTGGCCGCCGCGCATACCGCCCCGAGCGTCGGCTTCTCCCAGCCCTGGGACTTCCTCCTGCTGCGCGACCCCGGCCTGCGGGCCGAGCTGGCGTCGTTGGCCGCCGCCCAGCGCGACGCCTTCGCGGCCTCGCTGCCCGCGGCCCGGGCGCGGGCGTTCGCCGGGCTCAAGGTCGAGGCCATCCGGGAGGCGCCGCTCGGCGTCGTCGTGACCTGTGACCCCACGCGCGGCGGCCGCCACGTGCTCGGCCGGGCCACCCAGCCGCGGATGGCGGCGCACTCCGTCGCCGGAGCGGTGCAGAACCTGTGGCTCGCCGCGCGGGCCGAGGGCCTCGGCGTCGGGTGGGTGAGCTTCTTCCGCGAGCGGGAGCTGGCGGCGCTGCTCGGCGAGCGCGTCGGGCTGCCCCAGCACCTCGAGATCGTGGCGTACCTCTGTCTCGGGCACGTGTCGGAGTTCGCCGACGCCCCCGAGCTCGAATCCGCCGGCTGGGCCCGGCGCCGACCGCTGGAGTGGGCCGTGCACGAGGACACCTGGGGCAACCACGACGGCGCCGACGCCCTCGACGCGGCGGTCGAGGCCTGCGCGTCCCTCGACGTCGCCGCCGGGGAGGCCGCCGCGCGCGAGCGGCTCACCCGCATGACGGTGCCGCCGGGTGCGCTGGGGCAGATGGCCGAGGTGGGGGTGCGCCTGTCCGGGCTCGCCGGCGACTGCCCGCCGCCGGTCCCCGAGCCCGCCGTCGTCGCGGTGTTCGCCGGTGACCACGGGGTGCACGCGCGCGGCGTGACGCCGTGGCCGCAGGAGGTGACCCACCAGATGGTCGCCAACTTCCTCGCCGGCGGGGCCGCGGTGAACGCCTTCGCCCACCAGGTGGGGGCCGAGGTCGTCGTCGTCGACGTCGGGGTGGCCGCGAGGATCGACGAGGCGCCCGGGCTGCTTCCGCGCAAGGTCCGGCCCGGTACGGCGGACATGACGGCGGGCCCGGCGATGAGCCGCGAGGAGGCGCGCGCCGCGCTCGTGGCGGGCGTCGAGGTGGCGCGGGACCTCGTGGCGGCGGGCAACCGGCTGCTCGTCACCGGCGACATGGGGATCGCGAACACCACGGCGTCGGCCGCCCTCGTGGCGGCGTTCACCGGGGCGGCGCCCGAGGTGGTCACCGGGCGCGGGACCGGCGTGGACGACGCGACGCTCGAGCGGAAGACGGCAGTGGTCCGCGAGGCGCTCGCGCTCCACGGCCTGCTCGCCCCCGGCGCCCCCACCCCGCACGAGGGGAGCCCTCGCGCCGGTAGAGCGGCCGAATCCTCCCCTCGCCCGGCCGAGGCGGACCCGCTCGGCGCCCTCGCGGCCGTCGGCGGGCTGGAGGTCGCCGGCCTCGCCGGACTGCTCCTGGGCGGTGCCGCCCTGCGCACGCCGGTCGTCGTCGACGGCGTGGTCGCGGGCGCCGCTGCCCTCGTCGCCGCGGCGCTCGCCCCGAGTGCGTCACACGCCTGGCTCGCGGGGCACCGTTCCGTGGAGCCTGCCCATACCCTGGCGCTGACCCACCTGGGGCTCGAGCCGTTGCTCGATCTCGGGCTGCGGGTCGGCGAAGGGACCGGAGCGCTGCTGGCGGCTCCGTTGGTCGCCGCCGCTGCACGGGCGCTCACCGAGGTGGCGACCTTCGACGCGGCCGGGGTCGCGAGCAAGAACAGCGGAGCCGTCTGAGCCCAATGACCGGAGGAACGGACCCATCGTGAGCACGGCGAGCACGCTCTATCCCGTCGGCCTCGACCTCACCGGTCGCCGCGTCGTCGTCGCCGGTGGCGGTTCGGTGGCCCAGCGCCGCGTGGCCGGCCTGCTCGAGGTCGGCGCCCGCGTCGTCGTCGTCAGCCCCGCCCTCACCACCGCCCTCGAGGCGCTCGCCGACTCGCGGGAGATCACCTGGGAGGCCCGGGAGTACGCGGCAGGCGACCTGGACGACGCCTGGTACTGCGTCGCGGCCACGGACTCGCCGGAGGTCAACGCCGCCGTCGCCGCGGCCGCCGAGACCCGCCGGGTCTTCTGCGTGCGCGCCGACGCCGCCGAGGAGGGGACCGCGGTGACGCCCGCCGTCGGGCGGTACGACGACGTCACGGTGGCCGTCCTCGGCGGGGGCGACCCGCGCCGCGCGAGCGGGGTGCGCGACGGCGTCGTCGACGCCCTGCGCAGCGGCACCCTCGCCGACCGGCGCCACCGCGCGGTGAACCCCGGCGTCACCCTCGTCGGCGGCGGCCCCGGCGACCCGGGTCTGATCACGGTGAAGGGACGCCAGGCCCTCGCGCAGGCCGACGTCGTCGTCACCGACCGGCTCGCCCCGCAGCCGCTGCTCGACGAACTGCCGCCCGACGTCACCGTCATCGATGCCTCGAAGCTGCCCCGCGGGCGGTACATGAGCCAGGACACGATCAACGCGGTGCTGGTCGACGAGGCCAAGGCCGGCAACCGTGTGGTGCGGCTCAAGGGCGGCGACCCGTTCGTCTTCGGCCGCGGCTACGAGGAGATCCAGGCGTGCGCGGCGGCCGGGATCACGGTCGACGTCATCCCCGGCGTGACCAGCGCGATCTCGGTCCCCGCGTTCGCCGGGGTCCCGGTGACCCACCGCGGAGTCACCCACGAGTTCGTCGTGGTGTCGGGCCACCTGCCGCCCGGGCACGCGGAGTCGCTCGTCGACTGGGCCGCGCTCGGCCGGCTGACCGGCACGATCGTGCTGCTCATGGCGGTCGAGAACATCGGCCTGATCACCGAGGCGCTCGTCGCGGGCGGCCGGGACCCGGAGACGCCCGCGATCGCGGTCCAGGAGGGCGGGCTGCCCGGAGAGAAGTCGACCCGGGCGCCGCTGGCCAAGCTGCCCGGGGCGGTCGCCGCCGCGGGGGTGCGCCCGCCCGCCGTGATCGTCATCGGGCCGGTCGTCGACCTCGACGCCTCCGGCTAGTCGTCGTCCCGGTCCTTCGACTGGTCCCGGGCCGCCTCGGTCGCGGTGAGCACCTGGATGCTGCCGAAGGCGCCGCGCCCGGAGACCTGGACCTGGGGGGCACCGGGATGCTCGGGCGCGCACGCCGTCACGCACTTCGTGCTGCCGAAGATCGTCGTGCCGGTCGTGGTCACCTGGGTGCCGTCCGGCACCACGACCTTCGTCGACCCGAACAGCACGCCCACAGCCACCGTCGACTCCCCGGGCGCGACCTGCACGGTGCGGCTGCCGAACACCGCCGCGCCCTGGTCGGCCGAGACGACCCCGGGCGCCACGATCGCGACGACGGCGACCACGACGACGCCGACGAGGCCCCGCAGGCCCCGCCGGTGGCCGTGGCGCTCGTCGCGCGCGCGTTCCGGGGCCCGGGCGTCCTCGTGCCAGGCCGGTTCGGCGGTCGTCGTCGGCGTCTCGTCCGGCGCCGGGTCGGGGGCCGTGTCCGGGAGGTCGGCGACCAGCGGCTCCAGTTCGCTGCGGAACCGGGCCGCGTAGGCGGCCTTCACCCGCTCGTCGTACTCGACGAGGGTGAGCATCCCGTCCTCCTGGGCGGCCCGGAGCCGGTCGTCGATCTGACGCCGTTCCCGGTCGCCGATGCGCAGTTCTCCGCTCTCCGCCCCCACGGTGACCATCCTGGCCCGCGGCCCCGTCGGAGGCGAGTCTCAGGGCTCCGGCTGGCACGACGGACACCACCACACCTCGCGGGCATGGATCGCCGCCGGGCGGGCGAGCGGAGCGCCGGGAGAGGTGCCGGCCGGGCGGAAGCGCACGAGCGTCCCGCAGCGGCGGCACGGCCGGTTCGAGCGGCCCGTGACCCAGTGGTTCTCCCCGCGGCGCCGGTTCCCGGTGGTCGTCATCCCGGTGCCGTGCTCCAGACTGTGGGTGATCATCCGCCGGCCGAGGGCCAGGAGCGGCTCGAGCTCGACGTCCCCGACCGGCGTCCACGGCCAGCGTCCCCGCAGGAAGCACAGCTCGACGGCCCAGAGGTTCCCGAAGCCCGCGACGCCACGCTGGTCGAGCAGCGCCTCCACGAGCGGGCGGGACGGATCGCGGCGCAACCGCCGGACCGCCTCGCCGGTGTCGAACTCCTCCTGGGTGGCGGTCGGCTGCCCGGCCAGCACGTCGGGACCGAGGTGGCCGACGACGCGGTGCTCGTCGCGCGTCTCGAGCAGACCCAGCACCGGGATCCCGAGCCCGACGAGGGAGACCCCGGAGTCGAGCGTGACCGCGGCCCGCAGCTTCGGCAGCAGGTGGCGGGGCAGGGCGGGGCGGCCGTCGTCGCGGTGCTTGCGCATGAGGGTCCACGCGCCGTCCATTGGCAGGTGGCTGTGGAGGGTGAGCCGCCGGCCGTCGAGGTCGAGGCGGGTGAGCAGGTGCTTGCCGTGCGCCCGGGTCCCGACGATGCGCGCGCCACGCAGGTCGGTGCCTGCGACCGCTGGGTGGCGCAGGTCGGCGCGCACGACCGTGGTCCCGGCGAGGGTGTCCAGGCGCGCCGCGGTCCGATGCACGGCGTCGCCCTCCACGGGGGTGGGCTACCCGCCCTCGCGGTCCTCGTGAAAGTCGATCTGCGGACGTTCAGCGTCAGGAAAGGGTCGTTCCTGACGTCGCCCGGGGCCTGAGGACGTCAGCGGCCGAGACCCGCCCGCGCCGCCGCCCACGCCGCCGCACCGCACACCTGCCCGCTGGGGGCCGACGCACCCGGGTCGTCCGCGGCGGCGAGCACGCATCCGGTGCGCGCGACCAGCCAGTCGCGGACCCCCGGCAGCTCCGCCACACCCCCGCGCACCAGCAGCGGGGGCCGGCCCGCGTCCGCGTCGTCGAGCAGCCCGACGACGGCCGCGCCCACCTGCTCCAGCGCCGGCGCGAACAGGGGGCCGAGGTCGGCGTGGGTGAGCCGCACGACGCCCGGCGCCGGGTGCTCGGGCGGCAGCACCGGCACCCCGACGTCGACGAACCCCTCGGTGCCCAGCCGCAACTTGGCGTCGTGCACCCCGCGCCGCAGCCAGAACCAGGCGCGGTGGGCCTCGACGTCACTGGAGAAGCGGATGCGCTCGGCCAGCGCGGCGGGAGCGCGGTCGAGCACCAGCTGGGTGAGGGCGTCGTCGAGGGACTCGGCGCCACCCTCGACGGTCCGGGCGGGCACGCCCTCGCGCAGCGTCGCCGTCGTCGTGGCGGGATCGGGCGCCTCGCGGTCGACGAGCGCGACCTCCGTGCCGCCCCCGCCGAGGTCGGCGACGACGACGGGGCCGGAGCCGCCGAGCCGGATCGCCGCGGCCTCGGGCGCGGCGAGCAGCGCCACCTCGACGTCGTCGCCCTCCGCGACCGCCCCGAGCGCCGAACGCCCGGCCGCGCACAGGGCGGCGGGACCGGTGTCCGGGTCGGTCCACGACGCCGGGTGGAGCAGGGCGAGGGCGGCGGGCGCGGTGCCGCGACGCCCGGTCTCGGCCTGCAGGACGCGGGCGACGAGAGCGGTGGCGACGTTCACCGCGGTCGTCGGGCGCGGCCACGTCGCGAGCAGGGGGTCGTCGGAGCCCCCGGTGGCCGCGGCGAGGTAGGAGCGGCCGCGCAGCACCGCGGCCTGCGGCTCGGCGTGCGCGGCGTCGAGGGCAGGACGGCCGGCGAGGACGGTCCCGTCGGTGCGGGAGAGCACGATCGAGGGCAGCGCGGCCTCACCGTCCACCCGCACCGTGGCGACCCGGGTCCATCCGTCGGCGGGGTCGACGTCGGCCGTCGCGCCCGTCGTCGTCGACGTGCCGTGGTCCACGGCCAGTACCCACCGCGGGTCTCCCATGCGCACACCCTAAGGGCGCCCCGCGCGCCTCGTGCTCAGGCGGGCCGCAGGCGCACCGGCAGCCCCGCGAGGGCGTGGATGAGCACGCTGTGCCGGTAGACGATCTCGTCGAGGGGCACCGCGGGCTCGAGGTCGGGATACCGGTCGAGGAGCGCCTCGAGCGCCACCTCACCCTCCAGCCGGGCCAGCGAGGCACCCAGGCAGAAGTGGATGCCATGGCCGAAGGCGAGGTGGCCCGAGAGGTCGCGGTCGGCGTCGTGGCGCTCCGGGGCGTCGAAGCGTGCCGGGTCGCGGTTGGCGGCGGCGAGCGAGAGCGTCACGGTCGCGCCTGCGGGGATCGTCACCCCGCCGAGGTCGATGTCGTCGGCGGCGAAACGGGCCGGGGTGTTCGCGACCGGCGAGCCCCACCGGAGGAACTCCTCGACCAGCGGCCCGAGCGGCTCGCCCGCGGCGCGGGTGGCGACCACCCGGGCGCGCAGGTCCTCGTCGCGCAGCAGCGCGAACACGCTGTTGGTGACGAGGTTCGCCGTGGTCTCGTGGCCGGCGATGAGCAGGATCATGCCCATCCCGACGATCTCGTCGTCGGTGAGGCGGTCGCCGTCCTCGGAGGCGGCGACGAGCCCGGAGAGCAGGGCGTCGTCCGGGTCGGCCCGCTTGGCCTCCACGAGCTCGGCCAGGTAGGCGGCCAGGCTCGCGGAGGCCTGCTGCTTGGCCTCCTGCGGTGAGGAGTCGATCATCGTGTTCGACCACGCCGCGAACGCATCGCGGTCGACCGGAGGGACACCCAGCAGTTCGCAGATCACCGCCATCGGCAGCGGGACGGCGTAGGTGGCGACCAGATCGACCGGCTCGTCCGGCGGCAGCGCGTCGAGCAGCGCCGTGGCGATCTGGGAGATCCGCGGGCGCATCGCCGCGACCCGCCGCACCGTGAACGCCTGCACCACGAGCTTGCGCAGCCGGGTGTGCACCGGGGGGTCGTTGAGCAGCAGCATGTGCCCGGTCGGGCCCGGGATCAGCGGTTCGGCGGGCCGCTCGGCCTCCGGCAGCAGCGCCCGGGGGTCCTTGGCCAGCCGGGGGTCGGTGAACGCGGCCCGCACGTCGGCGTAGCGCGTGACCAGCCACGTCGAGCCGCCGTCGGGCAGGTCGACCTCGCGGACCGGGGCGATCTCGCGCAGGCGCGACAGCGTGGCGTACGGGTCGATCCAGTAGTCGTCGGTGAAGACTTCTCCGGTCGCCAGGTCGCTCGCCACGACGGCGAGTGTGCCAGCGGGGGCGTGCGCTCCGGGTGATTTCGTTGAGGGTTCGCTCACTGAATCAGCGCCCACGCCGGAACGAACGACTCGTTCGTGCACCTAGAAGCCACGAACGAGTCGTTCGTTCCGGCGGGTGGGCAGGCGTTCCGGCGGGTGGGCAGGCGGGGCCGGCGGCTGGGCAGGCCGGAGCGACCCGCCTCAGGGCTTCGGCTCGCCCATCCCGACCGAGGTGCGCCCGAACTGCCGTCCGGAGTTGCGGAACTGCTCCTCGAGCCTCGGCACCATCGTCTTCGCCTGGGCGAGGATCGGCAGGTCACCGAGCCAGGAGAACGTGATCGGGCGCAGTGCCGCGAGCAGACCGACCGACTTCGGCACGAACACCCGGCGCTTGCGCTTCGCGATGCCCTCGAGGAAGCCCGCCCCGCACTCCTCGACGGTCGCGATCGACCCGAGCGGCGGGGGGAGCTTCTTGAGGGTGTCCTCGAACGTCGCCGAGTCGGCCTTCACGTCGCGGACCAGGTCGGTGTCGATCCACCCCATGTGCGCGGTGCCGACGCCGATGCCCCGGTGGGCGAGCTCGAAGCGCAGCGCGTTGCCGTAGTTCTCGACGCCGGCCTTCGAGCCGCAGTAGGCCGCCATCCCGGGCAGCGCGGTGAAGGCGGCCAGCGAGGAGACCAGCAGGTAGTAACCGCGCCGCTTCTCGACCTCGGCGACCGTCGCCGACACCGTGCGGGCCACACCGATGAGGTTGACCTCCATCACCCGCGCGATGACGTCGGCCGGGCTCTCGGCGACGGTGCCCTGGTTGGCGATGCCGGCGTTCGCGATGACGACGTCGATGCCGCCGAGCTCGCCGACGGTGTGCTTCACGGCGGCGTCGAGCGAGGCCTGGTCGGTGACGTCGCAGGTCGCCCAGGTGTGCCGGTCACCCAGCTCACCCGCGATCCGCTCCAGGCGGTCGGGCTCGAGGCCGAGCAGGGCGACCCGGGCGCCCTTCGCGGCGGCCTGGCGGGCGGTCTCCTCGCCGATGCCGCGGGCGGCGCCGGTGATGAGGACGACCTTGCCGGTGATGTCGTAGGTCATGACTGCTCCAGGGCTCGCGCGGGGGACAGGACGTACTCGTCGGTCTTCATGTGCTTGAGGCGCCGGTGGAACGGCATCGTGAACGTCGGCCAGAGCGCGGAGTTGTTCCCGTGTCCGTCGAGGTACCAGCTCGAGCAGCCGCCGTCGACCCACACCGTGCCCTCGGTGAGGCGCTGCATCTCGGCGACGAAGCGGTCCTGGACGTCCTGGCGGGGCTCGACGGCGCCGACCGCGGACGTGCGCAGGCGCCGCAGCACGTCCATGACCAGGTTGATCTGCGACTCGATCATGAACACGACCGAGTTGTGGCCGAGTCCGGTGTTCGGGCCGAGCAGCGTGAACAGGTTCGGGAAGCCGGCGATCATCGTGCCGTTGTGGGCGAACATCGTGTCGCCCCAGTGCTCCGCGAGGCTGCGACCGTCGCGCCCGATCACCCGGTGGCTGATCGGCAGGTCGCTGATCGCGAAGCCGGTCCCCGCGATGATCGTGTCGACCTCGTGCTCGACCCCGTCCGCGGTGACCACGGCGTGCGGCCGCACCTCGGTGACCCGCTCGGTGATCACGTCGACGTTCGGTCGGTCGAGGGCGGGCAGGTAGGTGTTCGAGAGCAGGATCCGCTTGCAGCCCATCGAGTAGTCGGGCGTGATCTTCTCCCGCAGCTCCGGGTCGGTGACCTGGGTGCGCATGTGGCGCTCGGCGAGCTTCGCGGCCTTCGCCATCCGCGACGGGTCCTTGAACCCGAGCACGAAGCTCTCGCGGGCCCAGTAGATCGACTCGCGGACCAGCCGCTGCAGGGCCGGGAAGCGGCGGAACGCCCACTTCTCGATCCCGGTGATCGCGCGGTCGCGACGCGGCATGATCCACGGGGGCGTGCGCTGGAAGACGGTCATGTGCCCGACCTCGGGGGCGATCTCGGGCACGAACTGGATCGCGGAGGCGCCGGTGCCGATGACGGCGACCTTCCGCCCGCTCAGGTCGAGGTCGTGGCGCCAGGTCGCCGAGTGGAAGACCTCGCCGCCGAAGTCCTCGAGACCGGGGACGTCGGGGAACGAGGGGTCGGACAGCGCGCCCGAGCCGAGGACGACCGCGTCGGCGGTCCACGTGCCCCCGGTGGTCGTGACCGTCCAGCGCTGGGTGTCGTCGGACCAGCGGGCCTCGGTGACCTCGTGGCCGTTGCGCGTGAACCGGTCGATCCCGTAGTCGGCGGACACCCGCTGCAGGTAGGCGTGGATCTCCGGCTGCGCCGAGAAGGACCGGCTCCAGTCCGGGTTCGGCGCGAAGGAGAACGAGTAGAGGTGGCTGGGCACGTCGCAGGCGCAGCCCGGGTAGGAGTTGTCGCGCCAGGTGCCGCCCACGTCGGCGTGCCGCTCGAAGACCAGGAAGTCCTCGACGCCGGCCCGGCGCAGGCGGATCGCGGTGCCGAGGCCCGAGAAGCCGTTGCCGACGATGGCGACGGACAGGTGCGGGACGTCCCCGCCGCGGCCTGCGGTGGGGGCGGGGCGTGCGGTCTCCGTGGACATGCTCAGGGTCCCTCCCGACGTGGTACGGCGACGTACCGACTGCCGGAGAGCATGGTACGAGGTGGTACCATAAGCCAGTGACTGTGAGCGCTCACACGGCATCCGGCGACGAGGTCCCGGTCGTGGCGGCCGTCCGGACGGGCGCCGCGTCCCCGACGGACCATCGAGACCGGCTCGTGGTCGCCATGGCCGAGCTGCTGGCCGCGCAGGGCTACGCGAGCGTGACCGTCACCGACGTCGTCGCCCGGGCGCGGGTCTCGAAGCGGACCTTCTACCAGCACTTCTCCGACCGCGAGGAGTGCCTGCTCGCGACGTACCGCGTGGTCGCCGAGGGGCCGCTGCACATGATCGCCCAGGCCGCGGAGGCGGCGGCCGGGAGCGGACTGTCGCTGCGGGAGGAGATCGCGAGCGTGACCGGCGCCTACCTCGCCGCGATGGCCGAGCATCCCCTGCTCACGCGGGCCATGCTCACCGAACCGGGCTCGACGGGACCCGCCGGGCGGCGCGCGCGGCGCGAGGTCATGCGCCGCTTCGCCGACCGGCTCGTGGCCCTCGCCGCGGGGGTGGGCGCCCGCTCCGGGGCGGGTGCGCTGTCCCCCGCCCTGGCCCAGGCCCTCGTCGGCGGGATCAACGAGCTGGTGCTCGCCGCGGTGGAGTCCGCCGACCGTGAGGAGGTCGCACCCGCTGACATCGCCGAGGAGATCCTCGCGCTGCGGGACACCGTGACCGACCTCGCCGTCGCGGTCCTCGGCCGCCTCGACTGACCCGTCGCGGTCGTCTCCGCGGCACGCGCACCAGGAACCGGCGGCGGAACGGCGGCACCCGCGCAGCGTGACTGGGCCGCCCGGCCCCCCACGGTCCCCGGTCCGGACGAACCCGCCGGAAGTGGTCCGGGAGGCCGTCCGCCCTGTGTACGGGGCCCGGAAAGCGCCTGCTCGGGAACGTTATGGTTCCCGGAACGAACGCGGCGTCCGGCCCTCGAGGCACGAGCCCGAGCGACCCCGGCGTCCCCCTCGCAACCCGGCGGGGGAAGCCGAGCAGCGAGGAGCGCCCCGATGTCCCGCCCGAACGGACCTCCGGGACCGCGACCGCCGCAGGGCAGGCCCGCGCCGGGACCGCCGCCGCCCGCGCCGGGACCGCCGCCGCCCGCGCCGGGCCCGCCTCCCGCCCCGCGCCCCGCGCCGCAGGGGGGACCGCCCCCCGGTCCGCCACCGCCCGCCGGTCCGCCACCGCCCGCACCCCGCCCGGTCGCACCTCCGCCTCGGCCGGCAGCACCGGCGCCCGCCCCGCCGCCCCCGGCCGGTCCGCCGCCCGGTGGGCCGCCACCCGGCGCGGGCCGGGGCGCCGGAGCCGATGCGGGCCCGGGCACGCGGGTCGGGCCGCCCCCGGGGGTCGCGGCGCCACCGCCGCCGCCTGCCGCACCACCGCGGACGCCGTCCCGGTCCCCGAAGTCGCCGCGGAGGCGCCCGCGCTGGGGACGCCGGATCGCGGCGATCGTCGGGGTGCTGCTCCTCCTGCTGGTCGGGTTCGGGATCTACCTGGACACCCAGATGACCCGCACCCAGGCACTGTCGTCGTACGGCGGCCGACCGGCCGCCGGATCGGGCACCAACTGGCTGCTCGTCGGCTCCGACAGCCGTGCCGGCCTCTCCAGCGATCAGGAGCAACAGCTCTCCACCGGTGAGGCGGACGGCAACCGCACCGACACGATGATGCTCGTGCACGTCGAGCTCGGCGGGCAGACCTCGATCGTCAGCCTGCCGCGCGACTCGATCGTGAAGGTCGACGGCGCCAACGCGCGCCTCAACTCCGCCTACTCCAGCGGCGGACCACAGCTGCTCACCCGCACCGTCGAGCAGGCCAGCGGTCTGCGGATCGACCACTACGCCGAGATCGGGTTCGAGGGCTTCGCGTCCATGGTCGACGCCGTCGGCGGCGTCAACATGTGCCTCGATGCGCCCCTCGACGACCCGAAGGCGGGCATCGACCTGCCCGCGGGCTGCCAGGAGCTCGACGGCGCGAAGGCGCTGGGCTACGTCCGCTCCCGCGCGTTCCCGAACGCCGACCTGCAGCGCGTGCAGAATCAGCGCAAGTTCCTCGCCGCGCTGATGGCCAAGGCGTCGAGCCCGCTGACCCTCGTCAACCCCTTCGCGACGGTCCCGTTCGCGAACTCCGCCGTCGGGACGTTGACCGTCGACGACGCCACCCACGTCTGGCACCTCGCGAGCCTCGGCTGGGCGATGCACGCCGTCGGGTCCGGCGGGGTCACGACGACGGTGCCGGTGAGCCCGTCGTCGGCGGTGTCCGGCGCGGTGGTGTGGGACCAGCAGGACGCCCCGCGCCTGTTCAACGCGTTGCGCTCGGGGGACGACATCCCGTCGGACCTGGTGACGCCCGGGAAGTGAGCCGGCTCAGCGATCCCGCGAGAAGAGGATCGCGAGCGCGGTGCAGCCGACCACGATGAGCACGATCGGCAGGACCGCGATGACCGAGTCCACGTTGATCGCGCCGAGCATTGTCACGCCGAGCAGCGCCACGCCGAGCAGTACCACGCCGAGCCCCTCTCAGCCCCAGGCGAGGGCCGGTTCGCCGGCGCGGTCGTCGCGCAGCACGGCGGCCGAGTGCCGGGTGATGAGCACGGTACCGGCGATGACGACCGCGGCGGCGAGGACCTCACCCACGAGGTCGAGGGGCGTGGTGGCGACGTGCTCGCCGAGCACGAGCACCCCCAGCAGCACCGCGACGGCGGGATCGGTGGTGCCGATGACGGCGTTCACCGGGGCGTTGAGGCGCCCGAGGTGCAGCGCGCGCTGCGAGAGCGCCCAGCCGCACACCGCGCTGATCGCGGCCCCGGCCGCGTACCAGGTGGTCAGGGCCGCGACCAGCCCCGGCTCGCGGAGCGCGGTGGAGAAGAGCGTCGCGGTCAGCCCGTAGAAGCCTCCGGTGGCCAGCGCCAGCAGTGCGGCGCGCGCCGGCTCGCCCCAGCCCGTCCCGCGCAGACCCAGGACTCCGATGGTTCCGGCGACCACGGCCACCGTGAACAGCGGGAGGAACGCGGGCGCGGGCGGGACGGCGGGGGCCTGCGGCCGGGCGATGAGCAGGAAGGTCGTGAGGCCCAGCACGCACACCGCGGAGGCCACGAGGAGGCGGCGGTCCAGCCGGCGCCGGGCCAGCCGCGCGGAGGCGACGGTGCCGAACACCAGCCCCGTCACCAGCACCGGCTGCACGAGCGCCACCGGTCCGATGTGGAGCGCGAAGGCGTAGGAGCACCACCCGATCCCGATGACCGCCTGCCCGGTCCACCAGCGCCGGTGTCGCAGCACCCGGGCCAGCAGCGCCCGCGTCGAGTCCGGCTCCTCGATCTCCTGGCCGGCCCGCTGCTGGAGCACCGTGCCGGTGGCGATCCCGCACGCCCCGAGCAGCGCCGTGATCAGCGCGATCGCGGGGCTCATCGAAGACTCCCGACGAGGCGTGGCGGGATCTCGTCGTCCCCGTCGCGGCTCGGCTCGGTGGGCGCGGCGGGCTGGGCGGGCTCGGGCGCGGCCGCGGGCAGGCCGAGCACGGCGGCCAGGTCGACCCGGGCGTGGTCCTGCGACCAGCGCGCCGCCCGGGCGTGCGCCGCGGACAGCGCGGCGGGGTCGACGATCCAGGAACGCAGCAGCGCGGTGAGGTCCCGCGGCCGGCGGCAGGTCCGGGCGAGCCCTGCGGCGCTGAGCAGGCGCGCGGAGTCGCGTCCGTGCCCGGGCAGGGGCTGGTAGATCACGAGGGTGCGGCCGCAGGCGAGGGCCTCCTGGGCGGTCGCGCCGCCGGAGTTGTTGACCACGACGTCGGCGGCGGCGAGCAGGGTCGGGACGTCGTCCACCCAGTCGGGTACGTGCAGGCGCTCGGCGCCCGCCTCCGAGCCGCCCGCCTCCGAGCCGCCCGCTTCGGAGTCACCCGCTGCGGAGCCGCCCATCTGCGACTGCAGGGCCCGTAGCCGCGTCCGGGCCCGTTCGTCGCGGCCGCAGATCGCGACGACGTGGCAGCGCGGGTGTGCGGCCAGCGCGGCGCGCACCGCGCCCGCCACCCCGCCCAGGCCCAGCGACCCCGCCGTCACGACGACCACCAACGCATCCTCCGGCAGGGCGAGCTCCGTCCGTGCCTCCCGCGCCGTGTCGTCGTCGACTGGGCCGAACGGGGCGCCGACGAGCGGGGAGCGCACGGTCACCCCGGCGCCCGGGTCCATGGCCCGGGTGGGCTCGCGGGCGAGGTCGTCGAGCACGAGGTACTCGTCCACGCCCGAGTAGGTCCAGTACGCGTGCGGGGCGAAGTCGCAGACGGCGGCGACGATCCGGGCGTCGAGCATGCCGCGGCGGCGCAGCCAGGCGAGCCCGGCGGTTGCGAGCTGGTGGGTGGACACGACGACGTCGGTGGGCTCGCCCGCGAGGTCGTCCTCCAGGGCGCGAGCCACCCACGCGCCCATGACCTCGCGGTAGAACCAGCGGACCAGGCGGGAGTGCGTCACCGCGGCGTACCAGGCCTCCTGCAGCATCGGCGTCCACTGCACGGCGAACTCGAACAGCCAGCGGAACACCGGACCCGAGCCGTGGCCCATCCGGGTGAAGGCCTCCGCGACCCGGACGTCGCAGTCCGGACGGTCGCGCGTCACCGTCGTCTGGACGGCGCGCGCGACGGCCTCGTGGCCCTGGCCGATCTCCCCGGAGACGATCAGCACTCGGGTCGCGCGGTCGTTCTGCGGCCTCGTCACGGGGTTCAGTGTCTCGACCCGCGTTCGGCCGCACCCGTCCGGGTGTGCCGTTCACACTCCGGGGGACGCTCGTTCATCCCCTCGCGGGGGCTTTCGGCGACGGTTCACCGGCCCCTCACCACCCTGCCGTGCGCGACCCCGATCATGTGTCCCGGCGTCGTGGCCCGTGGTGCGTCACAGTAGGTTCACGGGCGGGTCACGGTCCCGGACGTCGAATGATGGCGTGGGCCAACCCGTGCCCGTCGGACGTCGTCACGCCCGAGAGGAGCTCCGCGACCGATGACCGCACTCGGCGTCCCGAGGTCGATCCGTGCCCGGAGGCGTCATGGTCCGCGCCCCGACGACCCGACCCCGGCCACCCCCACCCGGTCCGAGACCGGCCGTTCCCCGCGCGTCGTCGTGCTCACGGCCCGCGTCGGGGCGGGGCACGACCGCGCCGCCTACGAACTCGCCGCCCGCCTGCGCGCCCGCGGAGCCGTCGCCGAGGTGCACGACTACCTCGACGCGCTGCCCCGCTTCGGCCAGGTGATCATCGGTGACGGCTACGGCGTCGTCGTGAACCGGCTGCCGCGCTTCTTCGACTGGCTCTTCCACGCGCTCGAGCACCGGGGAGCCGTCCGCGGCATCATCCTGACGTTCCTGATGCTCTCCGAGCGCACCGTGCGCCGCTGGACCCGCGACGCCGACATCGTCGTGTCCACCTTCCCGCTCTCGTGCCAGACGCTCGGACGGATGCGGGCCGCCGGTCAGATCGCCGTCCCGGTCGTGAGCTACCTCACCGACCCGGCCCCGCACCGGATGTGGCTGCACCCCGGCGTCGACGTCCACCTGTCGGTGACCAGCGCGTGCGCCGACGCCGCCGAGCGGGACTACGGGGTCGCCGTCCGCCCGGCGGGACCGCTCGTCGACCCGCGCTTCTCCCGCGCGCACACCGATGCCGACCGCACCGAGACCCGCTGGTCGCTCGGGCTGGGCGACGACGAGACCGTGGTGCTCATCAGCGCGGGCTCGCTCGGGCTGGGCGACGTGCCCGCGCTCGTCGACGCCACGCTGACGAACCCCACCGCGCACGTGCTCGTCCTCTGCGGCCGCAACGCCGACCTGCGGGAGGATCTGGACGCCCGGGAGCGCGTCACGGCCCTGGGCTGGCGCGACGACGTCCCGGCGCTCATGGCGGCCTCGGACGTCCTGCTGCACAACGCGGGCGGGCTCTCGGTCACCGAGGCGCTCGTGGCGAACCTGCCGGCCGTGACCTACCACCCGATCCCGGGCCACGGCCGCGCCAACGCGACGGTCCTCGCCGACGCCGGGCTCGCCCCGTGGCCCACCAGCCCGGAGGGACTGGCCGCGGTGCTCGACGGCGTCGCCCGGACCTCACCGCTCTCGCCCTGGCCCGCCACTCCGGACGGCGACGTGGCCGCGATCGTGCTCGAGCTCGCCGCCGAGGACCGTCAGGCCGTTCCCGCCGCGTAGGTGGGCTCCGCCCATGTGAGCACTTTCCGGGGCTATGACCCCGGAAAGTGCTCACGAGCGCGGAGCGCACCTACTGCGGCGGATCGACGATCTGCACGACCCCGCCGGAGACGCCCGCGATGAACAGGCGCCCCGTCTGCGGGTCCGCGCCGAGCGTGTACGGGTTCTGCACCGTCGCGATCCGCGCCACCTCGCGCGGCTGCGGGTTCGTCATGTCGTAGCCGATCACCTGGTTGGTGCCCGACGACGCGACCCACACCCGGTCGCGCACCGGGTCGTAGGTGATGCCGTAGGGCCCGCCCGGCTGGGGCAGCGCACCGACCTGGGTCGGCGGCCCGGACGGGTTCGGCTGGAACACCAGCACCTGGTTGCCGCGGGTGTCGGTGGCGATCATCCGGCCGTGCCGGTCGGCGGTGAGGTGCGTCGGGCCCGCGCCCGCCGGGGCCTCGCCGATGATGTGCAGCGCCGCCGCGTCGTAGACGGTCAGCGAGTTCTTGCGGACGTCGACCATGCCGACGAGGTTCCCGACGGGCGCGAGGCCCGCGGTCTGGACGCCGTCGGTGAAGACCTTGACCACCTTGTCGCCCCGGACGGCCGTGACGGTGCCCCCGAGCTCGTCCGCGGTGAACACGGTGCCGTTGGGGGCCTGCGTGGCGTCGTGCGGGACGGTGCCGACGACCAGCGGCGGCGTGGCCTGCCCGCCCGGCAAGGACACCCGGACCAGGGCGTTCGCGCTCTCCACGGGCACGAGCACCGGCCCGCCGGGCGCGGCGAGCTGGAGGTGGCGTACGAAGCCGGGAAGTGGCGTGCGGCCGCGGACCGCGCCGGTGTCGGCGTCGAGCAGCACCAGCTCGTTCGGGTTGCGCTTGGCCACCGCGACGGTGCGGGTCTCCGCGTCGACGACGACGCCCTCCGGTGCGGACCCGACCTGGACCTGGCGCCCCGGCGGCGTGCCCGCCGGCTTCGGTGCCGACTGCGGCTCGGCGGCGAGCGGGAGCCCGTTGGTGTCCGGGCGGGTCCCCTCGGTGGGCACGCCCGGCGGGAGCAGGCCCGTCGTCGGGGTCGCGGCTCCCGCCGGGGTGGAGCTCGGTGGCGCGGCGGCGGGCGGCGGCTCGTTGCTGCAGGCGGTGAGCGCCAGTCCCGCGACCGCGAGGGCCGTCAGCAGGAGGCGGGCTCGACGTCGAGGCATGTCCGGAGTATTCCGTTCGTCGGGTGAAGTCGCAGACGACGGCCGTGCTCGCGGCCGCCGCCGTCGGAGACCTCCGCACCCCGCGCCCCCGCGGTTCGGGCTCCCGAAGCCGTCGCGCGCACTTCTGGATCGATCAAGCACTCGCGGCCGGGGGATACCCTCGGGGGGTACGGGACGACGATCCCGTCGACGGCCCCGCCCGGGCTCTCCGGCGCCGCCGACGCGGAACGCCCGGGGTGCCCGGCACGCCCGGTCCGGGCTCGTGGCACCGTCGCGAGGACGAACCGGGCCGCACGCCCGGTGACCCACCACCCACACGCCGGCCCGCGCGGCCGGCCCGTCAGGGAGGACGACATGGCGAAGACCACGCTCTCGGTCCCCGAGATCCACTGCGACCACTGCCGCGCCGCCATCGAGGGCGCGCTGTCCCCGATCGACGGCGTCGAGGGCGTCGACGTCGACCTCGAGGCGCGGGTCGTCCGCGTCGATCACGACGACGAGCTCTCGCTCGGCTCGGTCGTCGAGGCGATCGAGGACCAGGGCTACGACGTGCCCGGCCGCGACGCCTACATGCGCGCCTAGGAGCCGCTCGGCCGGCGGTGACAGCAATGGTCCAGTGCGCTCACCTGACGAGCGGAGTCCGCCATCCACTCATGAGTCGGTGAGGTCGCGCCCCGGACCTACGCGGTCTTGCTGGCCTTCTCGTCGTCCTCGGTCGTCTTGCGGCGCGAGCGGCTCGACGAGGCCTTCTTGGTGCCGGTCTCCGACGTCCCGGCGGACTCCTTGGGCGCGCTCTTCGACGAGCCGGACTTCGCGGTGCTCTTCGAGCCCGACGCCTTGGCGGTCGAGCCCTTCGTGCTCTTCGCGGTGGCGCCCGTCGACCCCGCGGCCTCGCTCGGCTTCTTCTCCGGCTCGCCTGCGGTCTCCCCGGACCCCGACGACGCATCACCCGACGCCGTGCCGCCGGCCGCCTCCACGGACCGGCGCAGCGCGGTGAGCAGGTCGGTCATGTCGTCGGAGTCGTCCTCGGCGGCCGGCTGGGGCGCGGGCCGCTTCCCCCCGTGCTCGCGCTTGTACTCGATGAGCTCGCCCACGGCCTTGCGGTAGTCGTCCTCGAACTCGTCGACCTCGAACTCGCCGGACAGCGAGTCGACGAGGGACTGGGCCATCGCCTTCTCCTGCGGGCGGAGCTCGACGTCCCCGTCGAGCACCGGGAAGTCGGCCTCGCGGATCTCGTCGGGCCAGAGCATCGTCTGCAGCACGATCGTCTGGCCGCGCACCCGCAGGAGCGCGAGCGTCTCCCGCTGCCGCAGGGCGACCTTCACCAGCGCCATCCGGTCGGTCTCGCGCAGCGCCTCGCGCAGCAGCGAGTACGGCTTGAGCGCCTTGCTCTCCGGTTCCAGGTAGTAGCTCTTGTCGAGGAGCAGGGCGTCGACCTGGTCGGCCGGGACGAACTGCACGACGTCGATCTCGTGGCCGGTCGCGGTGGGCAGCGTGGCGAGGTCGTCGTCGTCGAGCATGATCAGTTGCCCGTCGTCGGTCTCGTAACCCTTCGCGATCTCGGAGTAGGCCACCTCCTCGCCACACACCGAGCAGGTGCGCTTCTGGCGGATGCGGCCGCCGTCCACCTCGTGCACCTGATGGAAGCGGATGTCGTGGTTCGACGTCGCGGCATAGAGCCGCACGGGCACGTTGACCAGCCCGAACGACACCGCGCCGTTCCAGATCGCGCGCATCGCGCGGCTCCCCTCGCTCCACCACCCGTCACCCGACGTGACAGCACACTCCACTCCAGGATGCCCCACATGCGTCCCGGCTCACAGGATCCGTGGACGGACACGCAACTCGGGCGCGGCGCGCGACACGCCGGAGGGGCGTCCACGGCGGCGCTGTCGGGGGACCAGGGCACGATGTCCGCATGCAGGATGTCGGCGTGCGCGGGGCCGGGGTCCGGCCGATGCAGCCGCTGCCCGGCCGCCTCCCGATGGGCGAGCAGTGGAGCTACGAGGTCGACTGGAGCGGTATCCGCCTGCTCGCCGACGTCGACCAGGGCACGCTCCGCCTGCGCACCCTCGACGGGGACGACGTGACGGCGCGGTTCCCCGAGTTCGCGCCGCTGGCCGACGTCGTGGCCGACGGGCTGTTCGACGGCGAGGCGGTGCTGCTCGACGCCGGGCAGCCGTCGTCGCTGGCGCTGTTCGACCGGCTGCGGCGGGCCGATCCGCGCAAGGCGCGCTCGCTCGCCCACGCCCGCCCGGCGATCTTCATGGTCTACGACGTGCTGCGGCTCTACGGCGTCCCGCTCACCGAGCGCCCGCTCGACGAGCGCCGCGCCACCCTCGGCAGGCTCGCCCTCGACGAGGTGGGCCGCATCCAGGTCTCCCCGGTCTACGACGACGGCGCGGCCCTGCTGGCCGGCGTGCGCGAGCAGGGCCTGCCGGGTGTGATGGCCCGCCGCCGGGACACCCCGTACGACCCCGAGGCCCCCGAGGACTGGGTGCGGGTGGTCGCGGGCGTGGACGCGCCGCCCACCACGCCGACCGACGTCGTCCGGGACCTGCCCTCGCCCGACCGGCCGGAGCACCCGCCCGCCGGACCCGCGCTCTCCGCGATCGCGCCGCCGCTCCCCGGGCTGCCCGCGCCGTCGTCGGGTCCGACCTCGCCGTCGGGTCCGGCCTCGCCGTCGGGTCCGGCCTCGCCGTCGGGGACACCGCCCCGGTCCTCCTCGGGCGGCGGCCGCGGCAGGCACAGTCGCGAGGAGGGGGAGACCCCCGGTCTGTGGTGACCGGGGTCAGGCCGCCGGGAGCCGTCCGCCGCGCGCGAGCAGTCCGGCGAGGAGCAGGGCGACCAGTTCGCCGAGCGCGGTGGTGAAGTCCAGGCGCATCGCCGCGAGACCGGGGTCCTGCTCGTAGGCCGCGAGCATCGCCGCCGAAGGCTGGGTCGCCGTCCACACCGCGCCCGCACACAGCAGCGTCGCCCCGGCAGCGTGCATCGCGGCGTCCGCGTCGATCTCGGGGACGTGCCGGTGCACGGTGGCGGCGAACGTGCGCGCCCCGGCCATCGAGGCGCGCTTGTGCCGCACGGCGAGCGCGGTCGAGACGTTGCGCTCGAGCACGGCGGCCTGGGCCCCGAGCAGGTCGCAGAGCACCGGGCGAGCGGCCAGTGTCGTCCCGACCAGGCCCGCGAGCCCGTCGGCGCGCTCCTGCGCCGACCCGGACCCCGCCGGGGCCTCGTCGAGCGCGCTCTGCCACTCCTGGATGCGCGCGTGGAGCAGGTCGAGCAGCGCGGCCTCGCGGGACTCCACGTAACGGAGCACGTTCGACTTCGCGAGCCCGACCCGGCGGCTGATCTCGTTGAGGCTCACCTCGGCGACCGGCATCTCGAGGAGCATCGCGGCGGTCGTCTCGAGGATCGCCCGACGTCGCTCCTCCCGCTGCTCGGTGCTGCGCGCCCGCCGGAACGTCATGCCCCCGGATATTACGGACCGGCGGTACGTTGTGAAAAGACCGGCGGTTCGTTAACGTCGGACGGGTCAACAGACCGCCGGTCTGTTGGGTCGAGAGGAGTCAGCCGTGTACGTGGTGCCCGACCTCACCGGACGGACCGCCGTCGTCACCGGGGCGAACAGCGGCACGGGCAAGGAGGCGGCGGCGCGGCTCGCCGGCGCCGGTGCCCGCGTCGTCCTCGCCGTGCGCACCCCGGAGAAGGGGGAGGCCGCCCGCGGGGAGATCCGGGGCCGCGCTCCGGGTGCCGAGCTGGAGGTCCGCAGGCTCGACCTCGCCGACCTCGCGTCGGTCCGCGACTTCGCCGACGGGATGCTCGGCGACGGCCGCCCGCTGGACCTGCTCGTCAACAACGCCGGCGTGATGGCCGTCCCGGACCAGCACCTCACCGTGGACGGGTTCGAGCTGCAGATGGCGAGCAACGCGCTCGGGCCGTTCGCGCTCACCGTGCGCCTGCTGCCGCTGCTGCTCGCCACCCCCGGGGCCCGGGTGGCCACCATGTCGAGCGGCGCGGCCTACCTGGGGCGCATCGACCCGGCGCGGCTCGCGGTGCCGCGGCGCTACTCCCCGGTGCGGGCCTACGGTGCCTCCAAGCTCGCCGACCTCCTGATCACCCGCCACCTCGCGCACCTCGCCGACGAGCGCGGCTGGGACCTGCGCAGCACCGCCGCGCACCCCGGCTACACGCAGACCAACCTGCAGGCGGCGGGCCCGGGCCTCGGCCGCGAGCGCCCGCGGCGGTTCCAGCCGCGGTTCGTCGAGGCGATGCTGCCCTCACAGCAGGTCGACACCGGCGCCGAGCCGCTGCTCGTCGCGGCGACCGACCCGGCCGCCGGGAACGGCAGCTACTGGGGTCCGGACGGGCGCTTCGGGCTGGTCGGCGAGCCCGGGCGGGCGCGCCTGCCGCGCGCGGCCCGCGACACCGGGCTCGCCGCCCGGTTCTTCGCGGCCGCCGGGGAGCTCACCGGCGTCTCGCTGCCCGCGCCGGATTCCGGGCGAGGGGTACCCACGGCCCGGTAGATCGAGCGAAGGGGCCCTTCGCCCGGGACGGGGTCAGTCGTCGTCGGGCGCCGCCGTCTCGAGGGCCTCGCTGGTCCAGCCGATGATCCGGCCGCCCGTGCGGCCGAGCTCGCGCATCGTCTCGAGGTGCTCCGCCGGGTTCGGTTCGAGGTCGATGCGCACCTCGCGGCGCTCCAGCCGAGCGGCGTCCAGGGCGGCCCGCCCGTCGTGGCCCGCGGTGAGCGTGGCGAGCAGCCCGCCGGTGGAGGCGAGCGAGCCGCGGGCGGCGCCGAGGCGGCCGAGGGCGTCGTCGAACGCGGCGAGCAGCGCGGCCCGGTTGCCCTCGCACATCGCGGCCGTCAGCTCCGGGCGGGTGGCCGCCACGCGCGTCCCGTCCGTGAACGAGCCCGCCGCCAGGGCGAGTGCGAGCTCGCCGCCGTCGGCGCCCACGGCCGCGAGCACGGCGGCCAGCAGGTGCGGCAGGTGGGAGATGCGGGCGACGGCGACGTCGTGCTCGTCGGACGCGGCGGGCACCACGGCGGAGCCGCACGCGAGCCCCAGCGCGACGACGTCGGTCCACACCTCGAGGTCGGCGTCGTCGTCGGTGGCGACCACCCAGACCTTGTCGTGGAAGAGCTGCAGCGAGCCCGCGTCCCACCCGGAGAACTCGGTGCCGGTCATCGGGTGCCCGCCCACGAAGCGGGCCGCGGGTGCGTGGCGCCCGACGGCGTCGGTGACCGGCTCCTTCACGCTGGTGACGTCGGTGAGCCGGCAGCCCGGCGCCTCCCGCCCGACCACCGCGAGCACGTCGTCCATCGCGGTCAGCGGGACCGCGACGACGACCAGCGCGTCGGCCTCGGCGGCGCGGCGCACCGCCGACGCGACGTCGTCGGCGACGTCGTAGCCGTCGGCCCGGGCCTTCTCGGCCGTCGTGGTCGAGGCCGAGGCGCCCCAGGCCTCACGGCCGGCGTCGACGGCGGCCCGCAGCAGCGAACCCCCGATCAGCCCGAGCCCGAGCACGCAGACGGGCCGCTGCAGCGCGGCCGCCAGCACGGCGCCGCTGTCCACCTCCGGAGTCCCCATTGCCCGGGAGCGTAGGACGACACGGACGGGTGATGACGATTCCCCCGTGCGCGCATCCGGGGACCACCGCCCGGGTCACGATGCGCGCAGCGACTCCAGCGCGTAGCCGGCGTACAGTGCGACGCCCGCGACCATCGCGTCCTCGTCGAACACGACGCGGTTGGAGTGGTTCGGCGGCGCCTCGGACGGATCGGTGCCGCGCGGGCAGGCGCCGAGGAACGCGAGCGCCCCGGGGACCCGCGCGAGCACGTAGGAGAAGTCCTCCGACCCCATGATCGGGTCGGGCATGGGCTCGACGAACCGCGAGCCGAGTACCGAGCGCCCGACGTCGGCGACCCGATCGGCCACCGCCGCGTCGTTCACCGTCACCGGGTAGCCGCGGTCGATCTCCACGGTCGCGGTGCAGCCGTAGGCGTCGGCCACGCCGGTGCACACCCGGCGCAGCTCGGCGAGCACCGTCTCGCGGGTCTGTTCGGACAGCGTCCGCACGGTCCCCTCGAGCACCGCGGTCTCGGGGATGACGTTCGTCGTCGTCCCCGCGGTGAGGTGGGCGATGGTGAGGACCGCGGGCTCGAACGCGCTCACGCGCCTGCTGGTCATGGTGTGCAGCGCGCCGACCATGGCCGCGGCGGCGGGCACCGGGTCCAGCGCGTCGTGCGGGGCGGAGGCGTGCCCGCCTGCGCCGTGCACGGTGATCGAGAAGTCGTCGGAGGACGCCATGATCGAGTCCGCGCGCGTCTGCAGCGTGCCCGAGGCGAGACGCGAGGTCACGTGCAGCGCCATCGCCGACGTCGGGGTGCTGCCTCCGTGCTCGAGGAGACCCTCGGAGAGCATCGCCAGCGCCCCGTGCCTGCTCTCCTCGCCGGGCTGGAACATGAACACGACGGTGCCGGCGATGCGCTCCCGGCGACCGGCCAGCAGCCGGGCGGCGGAGGCGAGCATCGCGGTGTGCAGGTCGTGCCCGCACGCGTGCATCGCGCCCTCGATCCGCGAGGCGTGGTCGACCCCGCTCTCCTCCTGCAGCGGCAGCGCGTCCATGTCGGCGCGCAGCAGCACCGACGGCCCGGGGTGGTTGCCGGTGAGGGTCGCGACGACGGAGCTGGACGAGCGTCCCGTGGTCAGCGTGAGGGGCAGATCGCGCAGCGCGGCGAGCACCGCCGCCTGCGTCGTCGGCAGGTCCAGGCCCAGCTCCGGGTGGCGGTGCACCGTGCGGCGCAGCGCGATCGTGTCGGGCTGCAGGGCGCGTGCCTCGGCCAGCAGCGCACGCTCCGGGGCGCGGTGCGCGGCGCGGCGCCCGGCCGGGGCCGAGCGGCCCGAGCGGGTCTCCGAGGACGTGCTCACACGTCGATCCTGCACCCCCGGCCTCCGGCGGGCGACCGCCCGGCGCGCAAATGGTGTCGATTCGGTGCGAGCCGGCTGAACTCCCTTTCCGACGCGGACGGGCGCCCCTACCGTGGTCCACATGGCTGGTCAGGGCGCGCAGGCCGCCCCACGCGGTGGGCCCAAGGGTGGTGGGCCGGGCACCGTCGTGCCGCTCGACGGGTGGGCCGTCGCGGTCACGCGGGAGGAGGGGCGCTGGCGCGCGGTCACGATGGACCGTGCCGCACTGGCCGACCTCGACTCCGCCATCACCGCGCTGCGTGCGCTGCGCTCCACCGGCGCGGTCCTCGGCCTCCTCGACGTCGACGACGAGTTCTTCGTGCTCGTGCGCCCGGTGCCGGGCGGGGTGTCGCTGCTGCTCTCCGACGCCGTCGCGGCCCTGGACTACGACGTCGCCGCCGACGTCCTGGACCTGCTGCGCCTCGACGTCCCGGACGAGGACGAGGTCGACGACGACCCGTGGCCCGAGGGCGACCTCGGGATGCTCGCGGACCTCGGCGTCCCCGCCGACGAGCTCGGGGTGCTGGTCGACGAGATCGACCTGTATCCAGACGAGCAGCTCACCGCGATCGCCCGCCGCTGCGGGTTCGCCGACGAGCTGGCGAAGGTCGTGGAGACCGCGCCTGCGTCCTGAGCTCCTGGTCGGCCGCGCGCTGGCGGTGGCGGCCGGATCGGGTCCCGACGACGTGCCGGTGGGCGCCGTCGTCGTCGACGCGTCCGGGCGCGAACTGGCGTGCGCGACCAACGCCCGCGAGGCCACGGGCGATCCGACCGCGCACGCCGAGATCCTCGCGCTGCGGGCGGCCGCGGCCGTGCGGAGGGAGGAGCACGCCGACCGGGGCTGGCGGCTCACCGGCTGCACCCTCGTCGTGACGCTCGAGCCCTGCACCATGTGCGCGGGCGCGGCCGTGCTCGCGCGCGTCGACCGGATCGTGTTCGGGGCCTGGGAGCCCCGGACCGGAGCGGTCGGTTCGCTGTGGGACGTGGTGCGCGACCGGCGCCTGAACCACCGCCCGGAAGTGGTCGGCGGAGTGCGCGAGGCGGAGTGCGCGGAGCTGTTGCTGGAGTGGTTCCGCGGCGGTCGGGGGGGTCGCGAAGGCGCGGTCGGCCTCCCGTAATATTGATTCCGGTAGCGTGTCCGAGCGGCCAAAGGAGCGCGCCTCGAAAGCGCGTGTGGGTTCTGCCCACCGTGGGTTCGAATCCCACCGCTACCGCCACGCCGGTCATCCCCTCCCGGGATGGCCGGCGTTCGTGCGTCCGGGCCCGGAACGAACGAAGGGCACCTCCGATCGAATGGATCGACCGGAGGTGCCCTTCGCTCAGTACGCTGCTCGAGCCCCCGCTACGAGTTCGTCGCGGTCCGGGTGAAGTTCGGCGGGATGAGCAGGTCCTCCGGGGCGAGCTCGCCGACCGAGGACTTGCCCAGCCCGAGCAGTCCGGAGTCGAGGCCGCCGCGCAGGATGTCCAGGACGTTGCCCACGCCCACCTCGCCTGCCGCCGCGAGGCCCCACAGGTAGGCGCGGCCGATCGAGACGGCGTTCGCGCCCAGGGCCAGCGCCTTGACGACGTCCGACCCGCGCCGGATGCCGCCGTCCATGATCACCTCGACGTCGCGGCCCACGGCCTCGACGATGCCGGGCAGCACCCGGATCGGGGCGGGCGTGGAGTCGAGGTTGTTGCCGCCGTGGTTCGAGACCTGGATCGCGGTGGCGCCGGCGTCGACGGCGCGCTTGGCGTCGTCGGCGCGCGTGATCCCCTTGACGCAGAAGGGCGAGTCCGTGCCCCACTGCTCACGCAGCCACGCGACGTCGGCCCAGGTCGGGGGCGGCGTGAACATCCACTGGCCGTAGGCCCCGAAGAAGGTCGGGGGCACGGAGCCGTCGACCGGGATGTTGGGCACCGTCAGGTCGGGGATCTTGCCGCTGCGCAGGAACTCGATGCCCCACCTCGGGCGGCTCACACCCTCGGGCACGTAGGAGAGGATGGTCTTCCAGTCCATCTTCTCGGGGATGGACGGGCTGCCCCAGTCGCGCCCGTGGGAGAACGACCAGTCGAGGGTGACGATCAGGCCCTTGGCCCCGGCGCGCTTGGCGCGCTCGGCCCGGGCCGCCAGGGTGTCGCGGTCACCGACCCAGTACATCTGGAAGAACGTCTTGTCGTTGACCGCGCAGACGTCCTCGACCGACCGGCTGGCGAACGACGACAGGCCCATCGCGGTGCCGCGCGACGCCGCGGCGCGGGCGACGGCCACCTCGCCCTCCGGGTTGACCGCCTGCACCCCGGTCGGCGAGATCATGATGGGCATGGAGATCTCCTGGCCCATGATCGTCGTCGCCAGGGAGCGTTCGGCCGGGAGATCCGCGACGTGCGGGGCGAACCCCAGCTCACGGAAGGCGCCCGTGTTGTCGTCGAGGGTCACCCCGGCCTCGCTGCCGGCCACCAGCGCGCCGTACACCGACTTCGGCAGTCGCTTGCGCGCACGGCGCTGCGCCTCTGCCACCGACTCGAACCACTGACCTGCCATGAGAGCGCGTCGCCCCTTCCTCGTCCGGGTCCCGGGCCCACCGGTTCGTGCTCGGATGCGCGGGAACGCGCCCGGTGACCCGTCTCCCGGGAGACTAGATGGCCGCGGATACCCGGGGACCCGCGTGTGCGGGCGGCCCGGTCCCCTCCGGCCGGACAGGGCGCAGCCCTTCCCCCGATCGACCGAACCGCTCCGGGCCCGGACGCCGAAGGACTGCACGTCTCCGGCGTGACCTTCCGCGGCCGGGGAGAGGAGACCGCAGACCATGACCCCGTCCTGCCCCCCGGGGCCCCCGCTCACGGGGCCCGCCCCCGCCGTCCCGGTCGGAGCCGACCGGGCGGCTCCGGCGGGTCCTGCCGAGCGGGTGGCGGGTCCGGACGCCGACGTCACCGACGCCGAACTGGTCTCACGGCTCGTCGGGCGGGACACCACCGCCCTCGACGTCCTCTACGCCCGCCACGGCCGCGCCTCCTACTCGCTCGCCCGCCGCATCTGCGCGGACGAGAGCCTCGCCGAGGACGTCGTCCAAGAGGTCTTCCTCGTGCTGTGGCGGGATCCGGGCCGCTTCGACCGCACGCGCGGCACCGTCGTGAGCTGGCTGCTCACCCTCGTGCACCACAAGGCCGTCGACGCCGTCCGGCGTGAGGCCACCCGCCGTCGCCACCACGTGCCCTCCGAGGAGCCCGACGAGGGCGGCTCCGCGACCGGGCCGTCGGCCGACCGCGCGGCCCTCGGGTCGATCATCGCCGAGCACGTCCGCGCGGCCCTGCGCCACCTGCCCACCGAGCAGCGACAGGCGCTCGGGCTCGCCTACTACGGCGGATACACCCAGCGTGAGGTCGCCTCGATCACCGGCGTCCCGATCGGGACGGTGAAGTCGCGGATGTTCACCGGCGTCGCGAAGCTCCGCGTGCTGCTCGCCCCCGTCCTCGGCACCTCCGGCCTCGAACTGCTCGGGGACACCTGGTGAGCGCCGGACACGACGGGGGACACGGCACCGACCCGGAGCTGGCCGAGGGCGTCGTCGGCCGTGCCCTGCACGCACTCGAGCCCGACGAGGAGGACCGCGTCGCCGAGCACCTGCGCGACTGCGCGGCCTGCCGGGCGCTGCTCTCCGAGACCCACGAGACGATGGCCGCCCTCGCGCACGCCGTGCCGGTGGTGGAGCCGTCGGTGGCGCTGCGCGAGCGCATCCTCGCGGCTGCCGCGGCCGAACCGGACCCGCCCCGTCCGGCACCCGCCCGGGAGCAGACCGACGGACGCCCCGGCGGCGGCCGGTCGGGCGGGAGCACCCGCGAGCTCCCCGCGGTGACCTCGTCCGGCGCGGGCGACGACCCCACCGCCGGGCCGACGACGGGCCCGCTGCCCCTCCCGGCCCCGCGCCGCCGGATGGCCGCCGTGCTGGCGCTCGTCGCGGTGGTCGCGGGCATCGTGGTGTTCTCCGCCCGGGGCGCTGCCGGCCCGGAGCAGGGCGATCCCCGTGCGGCGGTCGCGCAGCGGGCCGAACAGGTGGTCGCGAGCGCCGAGGCCCGCGATCCCTCCGTGCACTCGGCCTCGCTGATCCAGCCGGGCAACGGGACCGTCGCCGCCGTGGTGCTCGACGACGGGTCCGGCCCGCGGGTGGTCCCGCTGGATCTCCCGACGATCGGGAGCGGGCGCACCTTCGTGCTGTGGCGTGTCGCGGGGACCACGGCGACACCGGTCGGGACGGTCGACACCACCGGGTCGCTCACGCCGACGACGACGGCGCCCGCTCCCGGCACGGGTGCCGCGCCCGGGACCGACGGCGTCCCGCCGATCCTGGCGCAACGGGCCTATGCGCTGTCGGCCGAACCGGTCGGCACGGTGCCCACGCGACCGTCCGCGGTCGTCGCGAGCGGCCCGCTGGTCTGATCGGGCGAGGGCCCGGCGGGCTCCCGGGGCGACCGGCGGCCGTCGATCGTCCGGCGGCGTCCGATCCGCCGTCGGCAGGTATCCCGCGGGGCAGGATGGCGGGTCAGCCGCTCGTCGCGTCGTGGAGGTGTCCGGCCGCAGCACCGCCGTGGCGCGGCGCGCGGCTCACGGCCGTCGTCAGGGGGTCTGGCTACCGTGTCGGTCGTCGGGTGCGGACACGGCGGTCGGACCGCCGGAGGCACCCGTCGCCCGCCGCGCCGGATCGGGCCGGCGCGGGCCGACGAGCAGGGGAGGCGCCGCCATGTCGACCTCACCGCTGCACGGCTCCTCCCCGCCCCGCGGGGCGCCCGGCGCCGCGACCCGCGTGCCCGGTCCTCGCCGGGCCCGCCCGATGCTCGCCTCGCCCGGGGAGCTCCCGCGCGGGGCGGGCTGGGCGTTCGAGTTCGTCTGGTCCGGGCTGCGCTGCCTCGGCCACGCCGGGAACGGTGAGCTGCGCCTGGTCGACGACGAGGGGCACGACGTCACCGCCGGGTTCCCGGAGCTCGGCGCGCCCGGCGCGCCCGGGCTGGTCCTCGACGGCGTGGTGGTCGCCCTGGACGGCGTCGGGCGCCCCAGCCCGGCGCGCCTGCAGCGGCGGCGCCGGGTGCGCGCGCCCTCCCGGGGGCTCGTCGAGGGCACCCCGGTCTCGTTCTACGTGTTCGACGTGCTGGAGGTCGGCGGGCGGTCCACCGCGCGGATGACCTACCGGGAGCGCCGGGAGCTGCTCGCGGAGGTCGACCTCGCGGGCGGTCGGGTCGTCGTCCCGCCGTCGTTCACCGGTGTCGACGCCGACCAGGTGGTGCGCACCGCACGCCACTACGGCCTCGAAGGGGTCGTCGCGAAGCGCGTGGAGTCGACCTACCAGGGCGGGAGGCGCTCGCGGAGCTGGATCTCCTCGGTGGTCACCCGCCCGCAGGACGTCGTGGTCGGGGGCTGGCTGCCGCCGCGCGGCGGCGGGCCCGGCATCGGCTCGCTGCTGCTCGGCGTCCCCAGCGAGGGGCAGCTGCGCTACGTCGGCCGCGTCAGCACCGGGGTCACCACGGGCGCCCGCCGGGAGATGTTCGACGCCGCCCGGGGCCTCGCCTGCCCGGTCAGTCCCTTCGACGACGCCCTGCCCGCCGACGTCGAGGGCATGGCGCACTGGCTGACGCCGCGGCTGGTCGGGCACGTCGAGCACCGTCGGTGGACGGCGACCGGGCTGCTCGGCAGGCCGGTGTGGCGCGGGCTGCGGGCCGGTACGCACCCGGCGACGGTGCAGGCGCCGGTCCTGGCCGCACCGGTCGTCGCGACGGACCTCGCGCTCGACGACCTGGCGACGGTCGACGGCCCCCGCAGCCGCCGGGCCGGACCCCGGACCGTGACCACGGCGGTGGGGACCGCGCCGCCGGTGGAGGTGACCGTTCCCGACGCGGAGGTCGAGGCAGCGCTGCGCTCCCGCTTCTCCGCACACTTCGTGCACAACGCCCTGACCGCCATCGCGGCCTACGTACGGCTCGACCCGTCCCGCGCCCGGGAGCTGCTCACCGAGTTCGCGGACTTCACGCGCTACTCGTTCCGCGACGGCGAGGTGAGCACCACGGTGGCCGAGGAGCTGCGCAACGCCCGGCGCTACCTGACGCTGGAGCAGGCGCGGTTCGGCGAGCGGCTGGGCGTCGAGGTGACGGTCGCCCCCGAGGTGGAGAACGTCGTGCTCCCGCCGTTCGTGGTGGCACCGCTGGTGGAGAACGCGGTGCGCCACGGCATCGAACCGAAGCCGGAGGGCGGCACGGTGCACGTGACCGCCTCGGGCGCGGGGCCCGACTGCGTGGTGACGGTGTCCGACGACGGCGCGGGCATGGGGCCCGAGGCCTCGCGCGCCGCCTCGCGGGTCGACGCGCGCCACGGCGGCATCGCCGAGGTCACCCGGCGGCTGCATGCCGCCTTCGGGAGCACCTGCGACCTGCACGTCGACTCCCGCCCGGGCAGCGGCACCACGGTGCGCCTGCGGGTCCCGGCGAGGGACCGGCAGCAGGCCCCGACGGGTCGGTTGCTGGTCGGCTGACCTGCGGTGCCCCCCGCCCCGTGGGGCGGAGGACACCGCGAGCGATCAGTCCTCGGACTGGGCGCAGGCGGCCTCGTTCGAGTTCCCGCCGAGGATCCCGGACAGGATCGGCACCTGGGTCCCGCAGGCCTGGACGGGGAGCAGCGTCGAGTGGTTGAGGATGCCGACGTCGCCGCTGTCGTGGTCGTAGTCGTGGTCGTGCGTGCGGGTGTGCGCGGAGGCCATCGGGGCGATGGCGGTCAGCGCGGCCGCGGAGAGCGCGACGGCGGCGACGGGTGTGGCGGCGCGACGGCCGAGCCGCCGCGGAGCGCGATGCTTGGACACGGAGTTCCTCCCGAGAGATCGGACCGATCGGATCGACCGTTCGTCGCAGGCGACATGCGGCGAACGGCTGAGCGGAGCGTGCGCCACGGGTGACGGGTGGGGCCACTGGGACGTTGGATGACGACCGGAAAGCGTGGTCCCTCTCGCGCGGGGTCCAGCGGTGGCGTACAAGGGTCGAGCGGTCGATCAGATGCGACGAACGGGGGAACGGGCTCGAGCAGCGCCCGACGCCGGACCGACGACGATGGGGGCGTGCGCGTACTCGCCGTGGACTGGTCCGGGGACGCCCGCGGGGGACGGCACCGCATCCGGGTGGCCGAGGCGCGCCCGGGGCGCCTGCTCGGGGTGCGCGGCGGGCTCGACCGGGAGGGGGTCGGCGACCTGCTGCTCGCACTGCGCAACGGCCCCGGGCCCGCCGTCGTCGGCCTGGACTTCTCGTTCGGCCTCGCGGGCTGGTTCGCCCGCGAGCACGGGTGCGCGAGCCTGCCGCAGGTCTGGGACCTGGCCGCCGCCGACGGCGAGCGCTGGCTGGCCGAGTGCCCGCCGCCGTTCTGGGGGAGGGCGGGGACCCGCAAGCCGGCGGACGACCCGGCGCGCCCCCTCTTCCGGGCGACCGAGCACGATGCGCGGGCGCGCGGGCTGCACCCGCTCCCGACGTTCCAGATCGGGGGCGCGGGGGCGGTGGGCACCGGCTCGGTGCGCGGGATGGCGTTGCTCGCGGCGTGGCGGTCCGCCGGGCTCGGGGTGTGGCCGCTGGATCCGGCGCCGGGGTCGTCGGGAGTGTTGCTCGTCGAGGTCTACCCGCGGGCGATGACGGGGCCCGTCGTGAAGTCCTCGCCCCGGGCGCGTGGGGCGCACGTCGCGGCCGACCGGCGGATCCCGGCCGACCTGCGCGAGACCGCCGCTGCCACCGAGGACGCCTTCGACGCCGCGTTCGCCGCACTGGGGATGGCCGAGCACGTCGACGAGCTGGCGGGGCTGCGGGCGCTCACCGACGCGACCGCGCTGCTGGAGGGAGCCATGTGGCTACCGCCTCGAGGGTCCTAGTGCTCCCGCGGCCGGAGGCCACCGACGGCCACCTCGGAGAACGTGAGGCCCAGCTGGTCGCCTGCCTCCGCGAGCACGCCCTGCACCGCGAGCGTGTCGTCGAGCGGCATGACGGTCGACTCGGTACGCCCCTCCCGCAGGCAGGAGTTCACCTCGTCGATCTCGTGGGAGTAGCCCGCGCCGTGCGGGGGCAGCTCGATCGTCTCGCCGGCGTCGTCGGGTGCGCGGTGCACCACGATCGTCGTCGGGTGGTGGAAGCGGGGCAGCACGTCGATCCATCCGGTCGAGCCGAAGATGCGCGCCTGTCCGGGCGACGGGCTGTGGAACGAGGTCTGCGCGGTCGCGAACCGGCCGTCCTCCCAGGCCATCAGGAGCGCGTTCTCGGCGTCGACGCCCGTCGTCTCGCGGGAGGCCACCGCGTGCACCGACGACGGTGTGCCACCCAGCACCATCTGGGCGAAGGACACCGGGTAGACGGTCAGGTCGAGCAGCGCGCCGCCACCGAGCTCGGGGGCGAACAGCCGGTCGGTGGGGTCGACGTCGCGGACCGTGCCGAGGTCGGCCTGGACCGACCGGACCTCGCCGATCTCACCCGCCTGGTAGATCTCGCGGGCCCGCACGACGGCGGGCTGGAACCGCGTCCACATCGCCTCCATCGCGAACACCCCGTGGCGGCGGGCGGTGTCGACGACCCGCCACGCCCCGGCCAGGGTCGCGGTGAAGGTCTTCTCGACGAGCACCGCCTTGCCTGCCTCGAGCGCGGCGACGGCGAGGTCCGCGTGCTGGGGGTGCGGGGTGGCGATGTAGACGACGTCGACGGCGTCGTCGTCGAGCAGTTCCCGGTAGGTGCCGTGGGCGCGGGTCGTGCCGGTGCCGTGCTCGCGCGCGAAGGCCTCGGCCCGATCCGCCGACCGGGACCCGACCGCCGCCAGCTCCGCGCCGTCGGTGCGGGCGAGGTCGCCGGCGACGTTCGCGGCGATCCGGCCCGGTCCGGCGATGCCCCAGCGGATGGTCTGCACGACGCTCACCCTGTCACGGGTCCCACAGGACGGAACGGGCGCGTCACAGGGACCCGCCGAGCAGGTCGACGTCCTTCGCCGTCCCCGAGACGACGAGCTTGCCGTCCTGGGCGCGCAGGTCCGTGGCGGTGATGGAGAAGGGCAGCGCGCCCGGATCGACCCGGGCCGAGAACCCCGAGAGCCGCCCGCGCAGCGCGCTCGACACGGCGCTCGGGACCGCGCCGGAGGAGTCGCCCCCGTCGACGGAGATGTCGCGCGCCGAGAGCACGATCTGGCCGCCGGAGAGCTTGAACGTCGCGATGACCGACGCACGGATCTGCTGGCCGAGCACCGTCGTCGTCGACGTCAGCGCCACCGCCTGGCTCGGGTCGACGCCGGAGAGGGCCTTCTGGGCCGTCGACCCCGATGCCCGCCGCGCGTCCAGCGTCTCCTGGGTCACCGGCGCCACCGTCACGTCCGCGACGCCCAGCACCCGCGCGAGGTCGGTGGGGTCGACCTGGGCGCTCGCGGTCACCGTCTTCGCCGGGATCGAGCGGACGGTGCCGTCGATGAGTGACCGGGCAGGCAGCGTCACGTCGCCGAGGTCGGCGACCAGGGTGACGTCGCGCAGCTGGCGGTACCGGATGTGCTCCGCGGTCAGCGTCACCGAGCCGTACTCACCCGCGACCGCCTGCGTGACGAACGGGAAGCCGTGGATGTCCACGCTCGGCTTCGCGTCGAGCTTCAGCTGCGACTGCAGCTGCGTGGCCACCCGGTCCTCGGCGATCCACCGCGCACCGAAATCGGCGCCGACGAGCAGCACGACGAGCACCAGCAGCGTGACCAGGAAACCTCGCATCGGAGGCCATCCTGCGCCACGCCGTCGGCCGGGCCGCCGTCACCCCACGGCGTGACCCCGCGTCGATCAGCGGGCGAAGTGCCTGCTGATCACCAGGCGCTGGATCTGGTTGGTGCCCTCGAAGATCTGCATGATCTTGGCTTCGCGCATGTACCGCTCGACCGGGAAGTCGCGCGTGTAGCCGTACCCGCCGAAGACCTGCACGGCGTCGGTGGTGACCTTCATGGCGGCGTCGGTGGCGACGAGCTTCGCGACGCTGGCCTGGCGGCCGTAGTCGACGCCCGCGTCCCGACGGCGGGCGGCGTCGAGGTAGGTGGCGCGGGCCGAGTCGACGGCGGCCGCCATGTCGGCGAGCACGAAGCCCAGGCCCTGGTGGTCGACGATCTTCTTGCCGAACGTCTGGCGCTCGTTCGCGTAGTCGACGGCGGCGTCGAGCGCGGCCTGGGCCAGCCCCGTCGCGCAGGCCGCGATGCCGAGCCGGCCGCTGTCGAGTGCGGCGAACGCGATCGGCAGGCCCTGGCCCTCGTCGCCGATGCGCCGGTCACCCTCGAGGACGGCGCCGTCCCAGGTCGCGGACGTCGTCGGGATCCCGTGCAGGCCCATCTTCTCCTCCGGCTTCCCGAAGGTCAGACCGTCCGCCGAGCCCGGTGCGAGGAAGCAGGAGACGCCGCGCGAGCCCTCGCCGGTGCGGGCGAACAGGGCGTAGAAGTCGGCCTTCCCGCCGTGGGTGATCCAGGCCTTCTCGCCGGTGATGCGGTAGTTCCCGTCGTCGTCGGGCTCGGCGCGGCACCGCAGGGCCGCGGCGTCCGACCCGGCCTGGGGCTCGGACAGGCTGTACCCGCCGATCAGCTCGCCGGCGAGCATCCGCGGCAGCCACTGCTCCTGCTGCTCGGTGGTCCCGAACGTGGCCACCGGGAAGCACGAGAGGCCGTGCACCGAGACCGCGACGGCGACGGCCGCCCAGCGCGCCGCGAGCTCCTCGAGGACCTGGAGGTAGACCTCGTAGGGCTGGCCGCCGCCGCCGAGCGCCTCGGGGTAGGGCAGGCCCAGCAGGCCGGTCTCGCCGAGGGTGGCGAACAGGCCCTCGGGATAGGTCTCCGAGCGCTCGTGCTCGTCGACGCGGGTCGCCAGCTCCTTGTCGGCGACGTCGCGCGTCAGCTCGATCAGCGCCCGCGCCTCGTCGGTGGGCAGGAGGCGGTCGACGGCCATGGTGCTCCTATCGGTACTGAGATCGGAACGTCAGTACCGATGAGAGTAGCTACATCGCGGTATGATCGCTACGTGACGACGGCCGGGACTCGCTCGGGCGGCCCGGTCCGCCGCGGCGCCGCCCGCCGGGACGAGCTGTTCGACGCGCTCGTGGAACTGCTGCTGGCCGAGGGCTTCGCCGGATTCACCCTCGACGACGTCGCGGCCCGCCTCCGATGCTCCAAGCGCACCCTCTACGGCCTCGCCGGCTCCAAGGAACAGCTGGTCACGGCGGCCGTGGTCCGTTTCTTCCGGTCGGCGACGACCCGCGTGGAGGCCGCCGTCGCGACGCGGACCGATCCGGCGGACCGGCTCGCCGCCTACCTGCGCGCGGTGTCGGCGGAGCTCGCGCCCGCCTCCGCGCGGTTCTTCGAGGACCTGGCATCGTTCCGGCCCGCGGCCGAGATCTACGAGCGGAACACCCGCGCGGCGGCCCGCCGCGTGCGGGAGATCATCGCCGAGGGCGTCGAGTCCGGGGCGTTCCGCGACGTGCACGTCGGGTTCGCCGCGGAGGTGATCGCCTCGACGATGGAGGCCATCCAGCAGCGCCGGGTCGCGGCGACGACCGGCCTCGCCGACGCCGAGGCCTACGAGCAGCTCGCGACGCTGCTGGTGCGCGGCCTGCGCTCGGAGTGATCAGCTCTTCCGTCGCCCGCGAGGGGCACATGGGGCAGGCCGGGTGCCCGTCTGGCCTGCGCTATGTGCTCCTGATCTGGGGGAGCCGAGCGTCGGAGCTCGCGAGGGGCACACTGCGCAGGCTTTGGGTCGGGCGGACCTGCCCTGTGTGCTCGTGATCTTGGGCAGGGTCTCGGGCTGCGCGCGGCCCGCCGGGCTCGCTCGCCGCGGCCGGGCGGGCTCGCTCGCCGCGGCCGTCCGCGAGGGGCACTGGACGCAGGCTGCGAGGCACTCAGACGCGCACTATGTGCTCCTGATCATGCCGAGCGGGGCGCGCGGGTGATCAGCTCTTCCGTGCCGTGAAGCGCAGACGCGTGTCGGGCATGAGCCCGACCTCGGGGGCGTCGTCGAACCCGGCCGTGGTCAGCCTCGCGGGCAGCGTCCCCGGGTCGACGACGACCATCGTGTCGCCG
>NZ_DASXJS010000117.1:0-15687 GCF_036497245.1 Actinomycetospora sp.
CCTCGATCCAGCGGCCCGCGAGCCCGGCGCCGTGGCGGACCATGTCGATCTCGATCTCGTCGCCGTCGAGCGCCCGCACGGTGTACTCGCGGTAGGGCCGGGGCCGACCGGGCGGCGGGGCGAGGAGCCCGCGCGGCCCGATCTCCGGGCGGTCGGGCTCACCCCCGGGATCGAGGGGGAAGAAGAGCTTGGCGTGGTCGGTCGGCCCGGAGACCGGGAGTCCGGCGAGCGCGCCCGTCGTCGTGGCCCGGAACCGGACCCGTCGCATCCGCGGGGTCACGTCGTCGGCGCCGACGACCTCGACCCGCACCGGGTCGACGTCGTGGGCCTCCTGCGTGATCACGGGGGCGATGCGGACGACCATGCGGGTCACGCTAACCGCGGGCGTCGACGCGATGTCGCGGACCCGGAACCTGCCCGCCACGGGCGTAGGGGAGCATCGCCGACCGTGACTGCGCAGCACACGGACCTCGACGCGGCCCCTCGCGACCCGGTGGCTCGTACCGGCCACGTCCCCGGCCTCGTCGCGAGCCCCTTCCCGCCGATCGCCGACTACGGGTTCCTCTCCGACTGCGAGACCACCGCGCTGGTCGCGCCGAACGGCGCCGTCGAGTGGCTCTGCCTGCCGCGGATGGACTCCCCGAGCGTCTTCGGCGCGGTGCTGGACCGGGACGCCGGCACGTTCCGGCTCCACCCCGACGGCATGGACGTTCCCGCGTCCCGCCGGTACGTCCCCGGCACGATGGTGCTCGAGACGACGTGGTGCACCCGGACCGGCTGGCTGCAGGTGCTCGACGTGCTCCTCATGGGCCCGTGGCACCACGAGGGCGAGCGGTCCGGCTCGCACATGCGCGCACCGACCGACTACGACGCCGACCACGTGCTGCTGCGCGTGGCGCGCTGTCTGTCGGGGCAGGTGCAGCTGCGCATGGAGTGCGCGCCGGTCTTCGACTACGGGCGGACGCCCGCGACGTGGACCTACCCCGAGGAGGGGTACCGGACCGCGCGCGCGGTCGGGGGTCCCGGAGCCCCCGACCTGCTGCTCACCACCGACACCAACGTCGGGTTCGAGGGCACCCACGCGACCTCCCGGACGCTGATCAAGGAAGGCGAGTGGCGCTACGTGGCGCTCTCGTGGAGCGAGCACGCACCCCCGGCGACGGTCGACGAAGCCCTCGACCGGCTGACCTGGACCGAGCACCACTGGCGGCACTGGCTCGACCGCGGTGACTTCCCCGATCACCGCTGGCTGCCCTACCTGCAGCGATCGGCGCTGACGTTGAAGGGCCTCACGTTCGCCCCGACCGGCGCGATCGCCGCCGCGGCCACGACGTCGTTGCCCGAGACCCCCGGCGGCGAGCGCAACTGGGACTACCGCTACTCCTGGATCCGCGACTCGGCGCTCGCGCTCTGGGCGCTCTACGCCCTGGGCTTCGACTGGGAGGCCAACGACTTCTTCTACTTCGTCGCCGAGGCGGCGGAGGCCGCGGCCGGGCACCTGCAGATCATGTACGGCGTCGACGGCCGCTCGACGCTCGAGGAGGAGATCCTCGGTCATCTCGACGGCTACGAGGGCGCCTACCCGGTGCGCATCGGCAACGGCGCCTACGACCAGGCCCAGCACGACGTCTGGGGCGCCGCGGTCGGGGCGATCTACCAGTACGTCCGCAGCCGGGACCGGCTCGACGACCGGCTGTGGTCGATCGTCATCACCCAGGTCGAGGCGGCCCTGGAGCACTGGCGAGGACCCGACCGCGGGCCGTGGGAGGTGCGCGGCGAGCCGCAGCACTTCACCACGTCGAAGATCGCGTGCTGGCTCGCCGCCGACCGCGGCGCGCGACTCGCCGCGCTGCGGGGCGACGCCAAGCGCGAGGACCGGTGGTCGCGGGCCGCCCAGGAGATCCGGGACGACGTCCTCGCCCACGCCGTCGACTCCCGCGGGGTCCTCTGCCAGCACTACGCGACGACGGGGCTGGACGCCTCGCTGCTGCTCATGCCGATCGTCGGGTTCCTCGCGCCCGACGACCCCCGGTGCCGGGCCACCGTGCTCGCGATCGCGGACGAGCTCACCCAGGACGACCTCGTGCTCCGCTACCTCGTCGAGGACACCGACGACGGCCTGCAGGGCGAGGAGGGCACGTTCACGATCTGCTCGTTCGCGCTGGTGTCCGCGCTCGCGGTGATCGGTGAGGTCGGCCGGGCGACCGCGCTCTGCGAGAAGCTGCTCGCCTCGGCGTCCTCGCTGCACCTCTACGCCGAGGAGATCGACCCGCACTCCGGGCGGCACCTCGGCAACTTCCCGCAGGCGTTCACGCACCTCGGGCTGATCCAGGCGGTCATGAACATCGTGCGGGCGGAGAAGAAGGCCGCGCGGCGGTAGGTCCCGGGGTTGTCAGCGATGCGGCATGGCTGACGTCGGACGTCAGTGACTCCACATCGTCAGCGCGGCGCCCACGCCGGCTCGTCGGTCCCGAGCCGGTGCGCCGGAGCGGCCCACGACGCCGGCCCGCCCGGCATGACGACGGCAGGCGGCGGCACCTCGACCGCGCCGACCGACTGCCGCAGCGGCTCGACGGCCGGCACCCGATTCGCGTCGTCGAGCCCGCCGACCGGCCCCGACCAGAGCCACTCCGCCGTGCGCGCCAGCGCCAGGTCGCGCACCGAGCCGCCCCGCTCGGACCGCTCCGCCAGCCCCAGGAGCGCGGAGGCCGCCGCCAGGTAGCCGGTCGCGTGGTCCAACGCCTGGGCCGGCAGCGCGCCGGGGCGCCCGTCCTCGCGCGTGGGGTCGGCGCAGGCGACGGCGATCCCGGACGCCGCCTGCTCGATGCTGTCGAAGCCGCGCCGCCCGGCCCACGGGCCCGTCCAGCCCCAGGCGTCGAGCCGGACCACGACGAGATCGGGACGGCGCTCGAGCAGGTCCTCGGGGGCGAGACCGAACCGGTCGAGGGCGCCGGGGCGGTAGCCGGTGACGACGACGTCGGCCGTGTCGGCGAGCGCGCGCAGCCGCGGGTCGGCGGCGTCGAGGATCGTCGTGCGCTTGCCGAGGCCGGTGTCGGCGTGCTGCGCGGGGATCTCGGCCAGGTGCGGCGGATCGACGCGCAGCACGTCCGCACCCGCCAGCGCGAGCGTGCGGGTGGCCACGGGCCCGGCGATGACGCGGGTCAGGTCGAGCACGCGGAACCGGTCGCCGACGGCGGGCCCCGGTCCACCGGCACGGCGCACCGTCACCAGCGGCTCCCCCGCGACGGCGCGGCCGGGTCCCGACGACGACCACGTGGTGCGGTCGCGCACCGCGACCGCGATGCCGCCTGCCGCGGTGACGGCGTCCTCGACCTCCAGGGCCGAGCGGGTGGCGAGGGCGGCCGTCAGCTCGTCCGGGCCGGAGTCGTCGGGCAGGCCCAGGGCGGCCAGGAGGCGGGCCCGGTGGTGCGGGTAGTTCGCGTGGGTGCGGACCCAGCCGCCGCCTCTGAGAGATCCCCCGTCGCTCCGCTCGCCCCTGACGGATCCCCCGTCGCTCCGCTCGCCCCGGCCCGCGCGCCAGAACCCCGACAACGGCGCGAACCCGCCCGACGCCTCGCCGTGGATCCGCAGCAGCTGATCCGCGCGGAAGGAGCTGCCGACCCGGGCCGCGTCGACCTCGACCTCGCCGCCGCCCCGCAGCAGGGCCGCCGCCCCGGCCGCGGAGGCGACCGAGGCGTGCGCCAGCGCGTCGACGGGCAACGGCGAGGCGAGGCCGGTGGAGTCGCCGCGGCCGATGGGGTGCGGCGGCGGACCGGGGGCGTCGAGCCGGGCCCACAGATCATGCAGTGCGACGTCGCGGGCCTCGTTCACCCCGCGAGGATGTCTGACTCGCGAAGATCCGACAAAGACGGCACGATATGGGGCCACGTCGGCGCGGGCCGGCGCCGACCGGGATCCCCTCGGCCGGGCGCCCGGTTCGCAGGAGGTGCCTTCCGATGCTGCGACGACCCCCGACGCGGCGCGAGACGACCTGGGCGGTCCTGGCCTTGGTCGCACCCGTGCTCCTGATTGCGTACGCTCTCGGTTTCCTCGTGGACTGGCAGATCGCACCCGTCCGCAGCACCCTCACCGTCGCGTTCATGGCGATCGGGGTCGTCACGGCGATCCCGTTGCTCCGGGCGACGCGAGCGGACCCGCCGGCGAACCTCGGGCTCATCGACGTCGAGCGGTCCGCCCGATGGCCGCTGCGCCGCGAGCTCTGGGCGGGCCGTCCCGGCCCCGTGGAGCTGCGCCGCTATGCGGCCGGGTGGGCCAGCCGGCGGTTGAACCGCCCGCTGCAGGGCTCCGCGTACCTCTGGCTCGCCGGCTGGCTGGTGGCCACCGGGTCGAGCCACGAGGACTACCCCACCGGTGTGTGGGGGTGGCTGTTCGGTGCGGCGCAGGCGGTCCTGCTGATCACCGGTGTCGCGTCGTTGGTGCTGCGCGCGCGGGCCGAGCGGGTCGTCGAGGCGCTCGAGCGGGAGCGCGAGGACGCCCGGGACGGCGAGGTCACGGCCGAGTCGTGAACCGGCGTCAGCGGGCCTGCAGGGCGGGCCGGTCGGGGTGGTCGGCGAGCACGACGAGGTCGGCGAACGCCGCCGGGTCGACCTCCGCGGCGTAGCGCGCGTACGCGGCCAGCGTCCACGCCTCGGCCTCCGGGGTGTTCCGCGCGAGCGCGGCGGCGGAGAGCGACACGTGGATCTCCATCTCCGCGGGCAGACCCCGCCCGAGCAGCAGCGGGCCGTCGACGAGCACGACCCCGCCCGGCGCGAGCTCCACCCGGGCGGCGCGGACCGCGCGGTCGGTCTCGACGTCCCACAGCCGTGGCAGCACCGGATTCCCGGCGCCCGCGGGCGCGAGCACCTCGCGCACGAGCGCGCCCGCGTCGAGCCAGTCGTCGTAGAAGGCGTCCGGGTCGGTGCGCCCGCGCTCCAACCGCACCGACGCCGGGCGCAGGAAGTCCCACGCGGACACCCGCAGCACCGCCCTGGACAGCGCCTGCAGCCGGTCGACGAGACCGTCGGCCCAGCGGTCGGGCCGTGCCGCGGCCGCGCCGTCGAGCAGCACCCTCGCCGAACCCCCGCCCGGGACCGGCCGAGCGTGGATCTCCTCGGCGAGCTCGTCGAGCAGGGCGTCAGGAGTCAGGGGGCGGATCGACGGCCGGGTCATCGCCCCCAGGATCCCAGTCCGGCGCTCAGGTCTGCGCCACCGGCCCGTCCCCCGCGACCCGCGCCGACTCGCCCGCGACCACCGGGACCGGCACGTGCTCCTCGGAGTGCTCGTCGTCCTCGTCCGGCGGTCGGGGGTGCATGAGCGAGAGCGCGATCAGCGACACGACCGCGCAGCCGATGATGTAGATCGCGATCCAGAAGTAGTTCCCGGTCGCGGCGAGGATCGCGGCGGCGATCAGCGGCGCCGGTCCGCCCGCGATGACCGACGCGAGCTGGTAGCCCAGACCCGCCCCGGTGTAGCGCACCCCGGTGCCGAAGCTCTCGGAGATCAGCGCTGCCTGGGGGCCGTACATCATGTCGTGGAAGACCAGGCCCAGGATCATCCCGAGGACCACCAGGCCGCCGACCCGGGTGTCGAGCAGCAGGAAGTACGGGAAAGCGTAGAGCCCGGTGAGCACCACTCCGGCGCCGTAGACCAGGCGGCGGCCCAGGCGGTCGGAGAGCCAGCCGAAGAACGGCACGGAGACGATGCCGATCAGGGCGGCGACGATCAGGTAGAGCAGCAGGTCCGTCTGGGCCAGCTTCAGCTGCTTGGTGCCGTAGACGAGCACGAACGAGGTGAACAGGTAGAACGGCGCCTGCTCGGCGGTGCGCACGAACATCGCCTTGAGCACGTCACGCCACTGGTCGCGCAGCGTGTCGACCAGCGGCATCTTCACGACGGCGCCCCGGGTGCGCAGCGCGGCGAACGCCGGCGACTCCAGCACGGTCAGCCGCACGAACAGGCCGATGCCGATCAGCAGGATCGAGGCGATGAACGGCCAGCGCCACCCGCCGGCCAGGAAACCGGGCCCGGAGAAGAAGTAGACGACGGCGGTGCCGAGGGCCAGGCCGATCGGCACGCCCATCTGCGGCCAGGCCGCCATGAGCCCCCGTTGCTTGCGGGTGCCCCACTCCATCGACATGAGCACCGAGCCGCCCCACTCGCCGCCGACCCCGATGCCCTGCAGTACCCGCAGGAGCGTCAGCAGGATCGGTGCCCAGATGCCGATGGTGGCGAAGGTCGGCAGCACGCCGATCAGCACCGTCGCGCCGCCCATGATCAGCAGCGTCGCGATCAGGGAGTACTTGCGCCCGATCCGGTCGCCGTAGTGACCGAAGATCGCGGCGCCGAAGGGCCGGGCGGCGAACCCGACGAACTGCGTCGAGAACGCGAGCAGGATCCCGCCCGCCTCGGAGTTGTTGAAGAACAGCGGGCCGAAGACCAGGGCGGCCGCGGTGTTGTAGAGGAAGAAGTCGTACCACTCGATCGTGGTCCCGACCGTGCTCGCGACGACGGCCCGTCTCTTGAGGCGGCGTCGGATCGCCGGATCGGACAGGTCAGGAGCCCCCGCAGTGGTCGCCATGCCTTGGAATGGTGCGCGTCACACTCGATCCGGGCAAGACCGACTTCACTCAGCGGAACGGTCAGATGACCGAAAAGCGATCGGTGAGCTTCTGTCCGTCCGAACGGGTGATGAGGCAGGACACGAGGCGTCCGCCGGACGACCCAGAGCCCGCTCCGTTCGGAGCATCGAAGGCGGCCTCGTCCGGGACGATCGCGGCGACCCGGAGGTCGGAACGGTCCACCCCGCTCGCGGTGGGCGCCACCTGGCCCGAGGCGGCCACCATGGCGCAGAACGAGCGACCGAACGCGGCCATGGCGTCCTCGCCGGGGTACGAGACCTGCCTGCTCTCGTTGAGCGGCGTGGTCGAACCGACCACCTCGACGTCGTGCGGATCCCCGCACGGCGTGTTGGCGCCGCTCGAGTAGGTCGCGCCGTCCCCGAGCGTCCCGCCTGCGCACTGGCCGTCGAAGAGCGAGAAGTCGGCCAGGTCCCCGCCCGGTCCGTAGGTGAAGACGTCCGGGTCGGTGGAGAACGGCCGCCAGCCCCCGACCAGCGCGCCGAGGGCGAACACGACGAGCGCCAGCACCACCGCCGCCGCCCCCAGCAGGAGGCGGCGGTCGCGCAGGACGGGCGGGACGGTGCGCAGGGTCAGCTCTCCTGCTCCACGTGCATGGCCGCCTGCTCGGCGCCCTCGGTGGACCACTCGCCGTCGACCCGCGCGGCCTCGCCGTAGCGGTCGTCGGCCGGGCGCCCGGTCGGCTCGGCGGCGCCGTCCTCGGAGGACAGCCCGACCTCGATCTCGCCGTCGCCCTCGGTCATCAGCTGGGCCTCGACGGCACCCTCCGGGTCGAGAGGGTCGGCCAGGGGAGTTCCGGTGCGGCCGACGTCACCGACGCCGTCGACGGAGTTGGCGGGATCGTCGACGGACTCGTCGAGGTCCATCGCGGGGGTCGCGGCGACCGGCCGGTCGGGCGGCTCCTCGGCCGTGACGTCCGGCTCCTCCTGCGGGATGCGGTACGCCAGGGTGTCCTGGTCCTCGGCGTCCTGCGTCCCGCCCAGCCGCACGTCCCGGCTGTAGCCCTCGGCGGTGTCCATACCGTCCTCGAGCGGGTCCGCACCCAGCCGGTCCTCGTCGAGGACCAGTGACGGCTCCGCGTCCAGGGCGCTCGTGTCGTTGTCGACGACGGCTTCGGCCTGCTCGGCGAACTGCTCGCTCACGGGTGGTGGCTCCTGTCCTGCCTCGACGGGCCGACGACGCGGCCCGGTCGCGTGGGTGCATGGTGCACGGTCGTCGGGGCGTTCCCCGCAGCGGGTCGAGCCAAGCGTCGCGCAGGTCAGGGGCTCACAGCGCCCTCAGTGGTGGTGCCCGCGCGCGTGACCGTGACCCTGGGCGCCGTGCGCGCGGGCGACCGTCGCGCGCTCGTAGGCCTTCGCGTAGGCCTGTTCCCAGGCCCGCATCTGCGCGGCCCGGGACCGCACGGCCGCGGCGTAGGCGCGGACCTGGCGCTCACGGTCGGACACCGTGCGGGTGGCGGGACGGCTCCGCGTCGTCGACGGCGGGGTCTCGGCGGCCGCCTGGGCGGCCGGGCTCGGCGTCGTCGTCACGACCGGCGGCGTCGGGTCCTGCGGCACGATCGGCGCGCCGACGACGGGCGGGGCCAGGGTCGCGGCGGCCCCCGCGGCCGGGGCCAGCGACGCGGCGGTGGAGGTGACCTCCTGGCCGGTGCCGGTGCCGAGCGACAGGCCGACCGCGGCGGCGCCGAGGGCGACGGTCCCGGTGGCCGCAGCCAGCGCGTAGCGGCGCCTGCGGGGCGCCGCCGCGGCCGCGTGGTCCTCGGCACGCGCCAGCTCGAGGGCCAACGGGCCGCTGGACGGAGCGGCGAACGGATCAGTCGGAAGGCTCATCAGTGGTCCTATCGGCTCAGCGGCGGCCATCGTTACCGGTCCGTGACCACGAGCGCTACCCCTGGATGCGCCGTTCCTGTCCGCCCCACTCCTTGGCCCGGAGCTCGAACTTCTGGATCTTTCCGGTGGAGGTCTTCGGGAGCTCGGCGACGACCTCGACGTCGCGGGGCGCCTTGTACCGCGCGATGGCGGTCTTGACGTGGGAGATGATGTCCTCGGGCTCGGCGGAGTGTCCTTGCCGCAGGATGACGAACGCCTTCGGGCGCTCGCCCCAGCGCTCGTCGGGGACCCCGACGACGGCGGCCTCGAGCACGGCCGGGTACGAGAGCACGGCCTGCTCCACCTCGACCGTCGAGATGTTCTCGCCGCCGGAGATGATCACGTCCTTGGCCCGGTCGCGGAGCTCGACGTAGCCGTCGGGGTGCATGACGCCCAGGTCACCGGAGTGGTACCAGCCGCCGGCGAAGGCCTTCGCGGTCGCGTCCGGGTCGCGGTAGTAGCCCGACATGACGTTGTTGCCGTGCATGACGATCTCGCCCATGGTCGTGCCGTCGGCGGGCACGTCGACCAGCTCGACGGACGCCCAGTCCTCCACGGCGTCGTCGAGCACCTCGACGATGCGCACGGCATCGGTCTGGATCATGCCGACGCCCTGGCGGGACTGCAGCCGGGCCCGCTCGGTGTCGGCCAGCGCAGCCCACGCCTCCTGCCACTGGCAGACGGTGTACGGGCCGTAGGTCTCGGTGAGCCCGTACACGTGGACGATGCGGAAGCCCCTCCGCTCCATCTCGAGGATCGTCGTCGGGCTCGGCGGGGCGCCCGCGGTCGTCACGACCAACGCGTAGTCCAGCGTCCGGGCCTCGGGCGCGTTCATGATCGTCGTGACGACGGTCGGGGCGCCGTTGAGGTGGGTGACGCGATGCTCGTCGATCAGCGCCCAGATGAGGTCGCCGCGCACCTCCCGCAGGCACACGTGGGTGCCGCCGATCGCCGTGATGCCCCACGGCGTGCACCAGCCGTTGCAGTGGAACATCGGGAGCGTCCACAGGTAGACCGACGCCGGGTCGTGGTAGCTCTGGATGATCTCGCCGAGGGAGTTCAGGTACGCGCCGCGGTGGTGGTACTGCACGCCCTTGGGCTTGCCGGTGGTGCCCGACGTGTAGTTGATCGAGATCGTGCCGCGCTCGTCGTCGACGGCCCACGGGAGGTCGTCGCCGGCGTCTCCACGGGAGAGCAGCTCTCCGTAGCCATCCGGACCTGACCCGGCGTCGGGACCCTCCGCGTCGACGTGGACCACGATCTCGCGGACGGTCTCGAGGCTCTCCCGGATCGGGTCGACCGCGCCCAGCAGCGCGGAGTCGACGACCAGGACCGTCGCGCCGGAGTGGTCGAGGATGTAGCGGACCTCCTCGGCCGAGAGCCGGGTGTTCACCGCGACCAGGACCGCGCCCGCCAGCGGCACCCCGAAGTGGGCGTGCAGCATCGCCGGCACGTTGGGCAGCAGGCAGGCGACGCGGTCGCCGGGCTGCACACCGGACGCCCGCAGCCCGCGCGCCAGCCGTTGGGCGTCACGGGCGAACTCGGCGTAGGTCCACCGCGTGGTGCCGTGCACGATCGCGGTCTTGTCCGGGTAGACCCCCGCCGAGCGGTGCAGGAACGACAGCGGCGTCAGTTCGGTGATCCACGTCTCGGGCCCGCGCGTCATGGGTCGAGGTTAGGCGCGCGGCCGGGTGAGCGGAATCGCCGATTGCACGGGGCCGGTCCGGGCGCATGAGTGGGTGGCGCCGTCAATGCCCCCGCGCGTAGTCCGGCGGGGCGTCCGACCCCGGCGCGGTGGGCAGGCCGGCCGCCGCCCAGGCCCGGAACCCGCCGACGACGTCGGTGGCGTGGTGGATGCCCAGGTCCTGCAGCGCCGCGGCGGCCAGCGAGGAGGTGTAGCCCTCCGAGCAGAGCACCACCCAGGCCACGTCGTGGTCACGCGCATCGGGGATGCGCGCGTCCGATGCCGGGTCGAGGCGCCACTCCAGGTGGTTGCGCTCGATCACCACCGCGTCCGGCACGGTGCCCTCGGCCAGCCGCTGCCAGCCGGGACGGATGTCGACCAGCCGCGCGCCGTCGCGCGCCGCGGCGGCCGCCTCCGCCGGCTCGAGCCGGGTCAGGCGGGCCCGCGCCGCGGCGAGCACGTCGGCGATCGTCGTCACCGGAGGACCTCTCCCCCCTCCGGCGACGCCCCCCGCTCCACCAGCTCGGAGCGGGTGCGGGTCAGCGTGCCCCGGTCGACGTCGTAGTAGGACATCGTCGACAGCGGCGGCGAGTAGGCGTGCACGCTCACGGCAGGCGTGGGGCGCCGGTTGGACACGTCGTGGACGTGCCCCAGTGGGAAGGCCGCTCCCGACGAGACCCCGAGCGTGCGCCGCCGCAGCCCGGGTCCGGACGCGGCGAGCTCCTCGGGGGTGACCTCGTGGTCCTCGGTGCGGCCGGAGGTCCAGCGCCACTCGGTCAGCTCGCCCCGCACCACGGTGAGGGCGCCGATCGAGCCACCGTGGTCGTGCAGCTCGGCGGCCTGCTCGGTGGCCCAGCTGATCAGCCAGACGTCGAGGTGCGGGTCGGCGTGCAGGCGCCTCGACCAGCGGTGGGTGTGGTCGACCCGGACCTCGTGCATCCCGGCGACCACCTCCGCGGCGACCTGGCGGGTGATCGCGGTGAGGTCGGAGAGGCTGACCGGCGTCGGGCCGTCATGCCAACGGCGGCGGTCACCGTGGAGGGTGCGGGGCAGGAAGGGGAGCGTGGCGGGGGCGTCGGGGCGTGCGTCGCTGCGCGCGACGGCGGAGGTCATGGCGGGACGAATCCTCGGGTGACGATCGGCCGCGAGCGGCCGGGAGACGCTCCCCGGGGCACCTGGCCGCGCACGGGGAACGGGGACTCGTCGTCAGCGACAGTGCTGGTCGAACACATGCGCACGACGGCCCACCCAGAACGGGTCGAGCTCCTCGCGGCGGTTCACGGCGGTATTCCACCACGGATCCGTCGGAAGGACACAGTCGGGGGGCGGACATAGCCTGGATCGCGTGCCCGACCCCGCCTCGCTCGAGGCCCCCACCCCGAAGGACCCCGCACACCCCCAGGACGCGGCCACCGACGCCGGCCGCACCCGCCCCGAGGACCCGGAGCGCGGGTGGGTCCGCCGGCTCTCCCTCGACTGCTGGCGCCACCGCGCCCTCACGGTCGCATCCGTGGGCGCCTCGACGCTCGGCGTGGGCCTGGAGTCCGTCGGCCCGCTGCTGGTGGCGGTGGCGGTCGACCGGGCCGTCCGCGGCTCCACCGAGGGGCTCACGGCGATCGTCGCGGCCGTCGCCGGCCTCGCGCTCGTGAAGTTCGCGATGGCGTTCCTGCGCCGCTACCTCGGGGGCAGGCTCTCGCTGTCGGTGCAGCACGACCTGCGACGCCGGGTCTTCGGGTCGATCTCCCGCCTCGACGGGCCGCGGCAGGACGCGCTGCGCACCGGGCAGGTGGTCTCCCGCGCGAACTCGGACCTCCAGCAGGTCCAGGGCCTGCTCGGGATGGTCCCGTACTCGGTCGGCACGCTCGCCCAGGTCGCCGTGTCCGTCGCGATCATGGCGTGGCTCTCGCCACTGCTCACGGTCGTCGCGCTGATCACGCTGCCGGTGGCGCTGGTGTTCACGACGGTGATGCGACGGCGGCTCTTCCCGGCGACGTGGGCGGCGCAGCAGCGCGCGGCCGAGGTCGCCCAGGGGGTCGAGGAGACCGTCACGGGCGTCCGCGTGGTGAAGGGCTTCGGGCAGGAGGAGCGCGAGACGGCCCGGCTGGCCGGCGTCGCGGGCCGGCTCTACGGCGAGCGGCTGCGCGCGGCCCGGCTGACCGCGCGGCTCACCCCGACGCTCTCGGCCCTGCCGACCGTCGGCCAGCTCGTGGTGTTCGCCCTCGGCGGCGCGATGGCGCTCTCCGGGCAGATCACCATCGGGACCTTCCTCGCCTTCACCACCTACATCGCCGCGCTCATCGCCCCCGCCCGGATGGTGGCCGCGGTCGTCGTCACCGGTCAGCTCGCCCGCGCGGGCGTCGAGCGGGTCTACGAGCTCATCGATTCCCAGCCCGACATCGTCGACGCCCCGGACGCCGTCACCGTCCCCGGCGGCCCGGTCGGCCTCGCGCTCGACGACGTCCGGTTCGGCTACGCCCGCAGCGAGCCGGTCCTCGACGGGGTCACGCTGGCGGTGCGCCCCGGCGAGACCCTCGCGGTGATCGGGACGGCGGGCTCGGGCAAGTCCACGATCGCGCTGCTAGTCCCGCGGTTCTACGACGTGCAGGGCGGGTCGGTGCGGGTCGGCGGGCGCGACGTCCGCGAGCTGTCGCTGGCCTCGCTGCGCCGCGCCGTCGGGGTGGTGTTCGAGGAGGCGTTCCTCTTCTCCGACACGGTGCGCGCCAACATCGCCTACGGCTCCCCCGACGCCACCGACGACCAGGTCCGGGCCGCGGCCGCGGCGGCCCAGGCCGACGAGTTCGTCCGCGAGCTGCCCGACGGCTACGACACCCGGGTCGGCGAGCGCGGCCTCACCCTCTCCGGCGGGCAGCGCCAACGCGTCGCCCTGGCCCGCGCCCTGCTGTACGACCCCCGGGTGCTGCTGCTCGACGACGCGACCAGCGCCGTCGACGCCGCCACCGAGGCCGCCATCGGCGAGACGCTGCGCGCCGTCACCGCCGAGCGCACCACGCTGGTGATCGCGCACCGGCGCTCCACGCTCGCGCTCGCCGACCGGATCGCGGTGCTCGACGAGGGCCACGTCGTCGACGTGGGCACCGCCGCGGAGCTGGCCGGGCGCTGCGAGCTGTTCACCGCGCTGCTCGCCGGGCCCGGGGAGAGCATCGAGCAGCCCACCCGGGCCCGGATCGACGACGCCGAGGGCCCGGGACCCGACGGCACGACGGCGTCGTTGTGGCCCGACCCGGCCGAGGCCGCCCTCAGTGGCGCGGGCGACGCCCCGCCCGGCGACCGCGGCTCCCCCGACCCGGTCGCGGCGGGCCTCGACGGCACCGTCTCGTCGCAGGAGATGCAGTCCGCGCTGGCCACGCTGCCGCCCGCCGACGAGCGCCCCGACCTGCACGGCGAGGACCCGACGGCGCCCGATCCCGGGTTCCGGCTGTCCCACCTGCTCCGCCCGGTGCGGCTCGCGCTCGCCGCGGTGGTCGGCCTGGTCGCCCTCGACGCGCTGGCCACCATCGCGTTCCCCTCGCTCGCGCGGCTCGCGGTCGACGGCGGGATCAACGGCCACGCGCCGTCGATCCTGGTGCTCGCGGTCGGCATCGGCGTCGGCGTCGTGGCCGTGGACTGGGTCGTCGTGTTCGTCCAGACCGTGCTCACCGCACGCGTCGGCGAGAGCAGGCTCTACCTGCTGCGGGTACGCAGCTTCGCCCACCTGCAGCGCCTCGGCCTGGACTTCTACGAGCGCGAGCTGGGCGGCCGGATCATGACGCGCATGACGACGGACGTCGACGCGCTCTCGTCGTTCCTGCAGACCGGGCTCGCCCAGGCCGTCGTCGCGCTGCTCACCGTGCTCGGGGTGGCCACGGCCCTCCTCGTCACCGACCTCGAGCTCGCCCTCGTCGCGCTCGCCGTCATGCCCATCCTCCTGGCGGCCACGGTGGTCTTCCGGAGGCTCTCGTCGGTGGCCTATGCCGAGGCCCGCGAACGGGTCAGCGTGGTGAACGCCGACCTGCAGGAGAACGTCGCCGGGCTGCGGGTCGCGCAGGCCCACACCCACGAGGAGCGCTCCGCGGCGCACTTCGCGAGCAACAGCGACGCCTACCGCCGCGCACGCCTGCGGGCTCAACGGCTCATCGCCACCTACTTCCCCGGTGCCAACCTGCTCTCCGACCTCGCCCAGGCCGCCGTGCTCGGCGTGGGCGCGGCCCGGGTGGCGAGCGGCGACCTGTCGGACGGGATCCTGGTGGCGTTCCTGCTCTACCTGTCGATGTTCTTCGGCCCGGTGCAGCAGCTCTCCCAGGTCTTCGACGGCTACCAGCAGGCCCGCGTCGGCCTGGCCCGCATCTCCGAGCTGCTGCGCACGCCGACCTCGGTGCCCGCCCCCGCCGACCCCGTCGCCGTGGGTGCGCTGCGCGGCGACGTCGAGCTGCGCGACGTCGGGTTCTCGTACGCCGGGGCGAGGGGAGCGACGGGGGAAGGGCCCGGCGCCGAGGGCACCCCCGCGCTCACCGGCGTGTCCCTGCACGTCCCGGCCGGGCGCACCGTGGCCCTGGTGGGGGCCACCGGCGCCGGGAAGTCGACCGTGGTCAAGCTCGTGGCGCGGTTCTACGACACGACGTCGGGGTCGGTGCTCGTCGACGGGATCGACGTGCGCCGCTACGACCTCCCGGGGCTGCGCCACCGCCTCGGGGTGGTGCCGCAGGAGGCGCACCTGTTCGTCGGGGACGTCGCCTCGAACATCGCCTACGGCCGCCCGGACGCCTCCCCGGCCGAGATCGAGGACGCGGCGCGGCGGGTCGGGGCCCTCGACGTCGTCGCCGCCCTGCCCGCCGGGTTCCGCCAGCCCGTCGGCGAGCGCGGCGGCGGGCTGTCCGCCGGGCAGCGCCAGCTGGTCGCGCTGGCCCGCGCCGAGCTGGTCGACCCGGCGTTGCTGCTGCTCGACGAGGCCACCGCGGCGCTCGACCCGGGCACGGAGTCCGCGGTGCTGGCGGCGGGCGACCGGGTCGCCGCCCGGCGCACGACCTTCGTCGTCGCCCACCGGCTCGCCACCGCGGCCCGCGCCGACCGCATCGTCGTGCTCCACGGGGGGCGCATCGTCGAGGAGGGGACCCACGACGAGCTGCTCGCCGTCGACGGGCGGTACGCCCTGCTCTGGCGGACCGGCGCCGCGACCGCGGACGACGCCGAGGAGCTCGTCGAGCGCGAGGGCGTCACCCGGGAGGGCACTGCCGTGGCATGAACCGGTGCAGTGGGCAACAGGGCCGCCACCCGCGCGGGCGCCGGGGTCTAACCTGGTGTCCGTTTCCATTCCCGCACGTGATTGAGGCGATTTCGAGCCGTGTCGACGAGTAGCCCGGCAGCTCAGTTCGGTCCCAACGAGTGGCTGGTCGACGAGATGTACCAGCGCTACCTCGCCGATCCGGACTCCGTGGACACGGCCTGGCACGAGTTCTTCGCGGACTACGCGCCCTCGGACGGGGAGAGCGTCGCCGGGGCGAAC
>NZ_DASXJS010000118.1:0-4911 GCF_036497245.1 Actinomycetospora sp.
CGCTGCGTCTCGGTGTCGGCGAGCCACTTGCCGTAGCTGGGCGCGCCGACGTCCTTGACCTGGGCCATCAGCCCGGGACACAGCCACATGTCGCCATGGTCGTCGGGATGTCCGGCGCGGGTCCGCTCGGCGTGCGGGAACCCGAGCGCGGCGAACGCGTCCCGCACCGCCCGCTCGGCCCGGTCCCCGCGCTGCTTGTTGGCGTTGGGCACCGCTCAGCACCCCCGCGCGCGGCGCCGCGCGTCGAGCTCGTGATTCAGCGACGCCCACCCGCACGCCAGGCACGCCCGGGGCACCCCGTGCGCCGCGGTGGGGCGGGCCAGCGCGTAGGGCTCGCCGGCCCCGATCGGTTCAGCGCACCACGGGCAGGTGGTGTCGACGACCGCGAGGTAGGCCATCAACGACGGCAGTCCCACGGCGGTCACGCCCCGGCCTCGAGCTGGGCGGGGGCGGCGAGCTCGTACCAGCGGGCGCGCAGCGCGGCGGTCAGCTCGTCGGACAGGTGGCCGTCGGTGCGCTGCGCGAGCTCGGCGACGTATTCCAGCTCGGCACGGTCGCCGGCGTGGGCGGCCAGCAGCGGCCAGTCCTCGGCCGGGGAGTCGATGAGACGTTTCCCGTAGCGGTTGCGCCAGTCGTAGCAGACCCCGGCGTCCACCGCGGCACCGTAGGAGGCGCGCAGGTCGACCCAGTGGATCGACCCGGAACCCCGGCCGGAGGGAATGTGGATGATCGCTGCCCAGTCCGGTGAAGGCGGCTCGTGTTCCCATTCCACATCGCAGCAGTTGAGCGGGTCGTACGGGGTGCCGGTCGCATATGTCATCACCTGCACCCCGAACTTCGCGGACGCGAAGTCCATGGTACCGCTGGTCTTGAGGTCGACGATGACCACGGTACCGGCGGGGAGCACCACCGCCGGCTGCGCCGGCCGGGACACGTTCCCCCGCTTGTACGCCTTGCGCGCTTTCCGGACGACGAACGGGCGACGGGTGCGGGCGACCCGGTCGTAGCGCCCGGCGACCCCGAACTCGTGGTTGACGACGATCCCTTCGACGCCGAGGACCTCGAACTGCGCGGCAAGTCGCGCCCATTCCTCGAGGTCGGGAAGCCATTCCGGGTCGACATACCCGATGGGCAGCCCGCGGTCGTACAGCTCGCAGATGTTGTGAATGGCCGTCCCGATGTCGGCCTTGTCCATCGAACCGGCCAGTTTCATGGCCTCTTCGGCGATGACGTCCAGTTCCTTCTTGGACGCCTTCACGATGTCCTCGAGCTCGGAGGACAGCCCGACCGTGGCGCGGGCGACCCGGGCGCGCAGCGCCGGGGACTCGGTAACCCCGCGGGCGACCTGGCGCAGCTTCCAGGCATCGAGCAGGATCGTGGACTCCAGCGGCGACCCGAACGAGGACGCCCGGCGGTAGCCGCGCATCGTGCCGTCCGGGGTGCGCACCAGCGGCCGGCCCCACTGGTCGCGGCCGCCCTCCCACTCGCCGTCCTCGACGAACCGCCACGCGGCGTCGACGTCGCGGGCACGTTCGACCGCCATCGCGACGGCCACCGCCGGCGAGAGCTCCGCCGACGCCGGTTCGGGTTCCCACTGCGCGTCCACGATCACCGGAGCCGCGCTGGCGTGCCCGGTCGGACCGCCCGCCACCGTGAACGTCATCCCGCCACCTCCCGTGTGTGCCAGACCATAGACGATGTCCCCGACAGTGGACGTCCGCCGCTATCTACGACGCTCTGTCGTACGACGTGCCGTAAGAAATGGGCCCTGAGAGCCTCCCTACGGTCCGAGCCTTGTCCGGGTGCGCAGTCGGGGCCGTTCGGGGCGCTCCGTGGACGCTGGGCGGTCATTCCGCCGTCTCCGGCTCGCTCGCCACCGGCCGGTGCGCGGCCAGCACCCGTGAACAGCCCGCGCACGGCACGGCCGGTAGCGCCAGCACCGCCGCGAGCCCGGCGGCGGTGAGCCCGGCAGCGCCGAAGTCCTGGGCGGGGTGGGCGCGGCGCTGCGCCCAGGCGAACACGTAGCGCCCAGCACCGTTCGTGCGCCAGTAGCCGGCCACCCGTTCGGCACCGCGGGCCCAGCCGATCACGATGGTCGCGGTGCACCGACGCTTCCCCGCCGAGGTCTCCCATATCCGCGTATAGGTCGCCCGATCCGTCCAGCCGTTCGCCCGGCTCACAGTCAGGTACTTATTCACGCCCGGGAATGCGTCCGGGCACAATTTCCCGTCCCGATCCCGCGGACGCGGTCCCGGCGGCGGCAGTTCGAGCACCTCCCTCCCCGAGGCGATAGCGGTGGGGAGCTTGCTCGTGTCCGTCGCGTTCCGCTCGCGCAGTCGGGCCCACACCGTCTCGTGCGGTGGCGGCGGGGACGGGGCGACGGGCATGGCCGGCGCCGACTCAATAATGGTCACGCTCATCGTCCACGCACTCGTTCGCGCTCGTCGACCTCGGTCGAGAACGACGCCCATTTCTGCTGCTCTCGTTCCTGCTCGGCCGCGCGCCCTGTCGCGCCCTGGGCGGCAGCGAGGTCGGCCAGGTGGCGCTCGATGCCCTCGAGCGCCACCGCGATCCGGTTGGCGGTCACCTCGTCCATGATCTTGCTCCTTCTCTTGATCTTGAATGGGGCACCTCGTCCTCGTCCCGGCGACCTCGTCCCCGTCCCCCGTGAGGGGGCCGGGGGACGACGTGGGACGAGGTCGTCCCGGGGGGTCGAGGACCCTCGTCCGGGACGAGGTAGGGACGAGGTGGGGACGAGGTGGGACGAGGTCAGTCATCGTCGTCCCCGTCCTGCCAGCTCGGTCCGGTTTGTCCGTAGTGTTCGACGTCCACGAGGGAGGTGTAGCGCTTCACGAACACGAACCGGAGCGCCTGGCCCTCCTGCCGACGGGTGACGTAGTCGAGCGTCACCAGCTGGTCCAGAGCCTTGCGGATCATGTCCGCCTTGCCCTTGACGTTCGTCTCGATGACATTCTTCGAGACCGGGCCGTCGGTGTGCTGCAGGAACTCCGAAACGCGTTCCATGTAGATCGTCGGCTTGAACTCGGCCTTGGTCTTCACGACCTCACCGGTCGAGGAAACGGTCACACCGGCCGGCGGCTTCACCTCGATCCCCAGTTTCTGCGGATCGGTCGCGTCGAGAATAATGCGCGCCGCCTCCTGAGTACGGTCGCCCTGTCGCCACTCCCCGGATGCCGAGCGGATGCCCGACGGCCGGTCTTTCGCGACCCGGAGCACGACCTCGCCGCGGTCGCCCTTGCGGATCGCGGTCTCCGGTTCGACGAGGTAGCCGGCGCCGTCGATCGCCATGACCTTGGCCTGCGCGCCGATCGGGAACCGGCCGCGGCCGTCCTTGTCCTTCACGACGTGGTCGACACAGACCACCGCCGCCCCGGTGTCCCGGGCGATGCGGCGCGGGACGCGGCGGACCCAGTCGGTGATCTCGTCGTTGTCCATGCTCGAGAGCGAGTCCAGGCTCACGCCCATGGTCACGCCGTCGACCACCGCGAGGTCGTAGGCCGTGGCCAGCAGCTCCGCGAACGCGTTCGGCTCGTCGGTCGAGGACACGTCCGGGTTGACGTAGTGCAGCCGGGCGGCCAGTACCTCACCGGGCACCCCGAGAGCCATCGCGCGCTCGACGACCGCCGCCGCGTCCGACTCGTGGTCGATGTAGAGCACCGTGCCGCCGGCGGTCAGCACGGCCGCGGCCGCGATCTGGGCGACCCAGGACTTCCCGGACTCCGGCTCCCCGTAGAGCCAGTGCATGAGCCCCGGGTAGAACAGCCCGACCCCGTCGGTGCGGTAGAGCAGCCCGGACGCCGGCGGGGTGAACGTGCCGTCGATGTAGGGACCCAGGTCGATCGGCTCCCACGCTCGCCGGTGGTCGTCGTCCCCGACCTCGTCCCACCTCGTCCCCACCTCGTCCCGGAGACGTTCAGCGGCCGTAGCGGCGGTGTTCGTGCTGGTCGTACCCCCTTCGGCGGCTGCCGCGCCCGTGACCTCGTCCACCACGCCGGACGAGGTCGGGACGAGGTCGGGGAGGCCGTCGGGACGCACTCGCCACGGGTTCGCCTTGGCCTTGGCCTTGGCGTCCGCGACGTGCCGGCGGTCCCGGGAGTCCGGCTCGGCGCCCCACACCCGGCGCACCGCGTCGAGCAGGACCTCCCCGGCTTCGTCGTGGCTGATGACCCCGGCGTCGGCCGCGGTGTAGAGGGTCACGGCCACCGAGTAGAAGTCCCACCGGAACTCCGTGGTCGCGGTGAGCGCGTCGGCGGCCGCGCACGCCGCGACGACCTGCTCGACGATCCACGCCCGGTCGTGGAACTGGTCCGGCGTGGCGAACGAGGACGATGCGGCGGCCGGGCCGGAAGAGCGGCCCGAGCCTCGGGACGCCTCGCGCAGCCGACGTTCCCACGCCGGGGGCAGCGCGGACAGTTCCGAGGCCGGGACGACCCGGTCGGTGGAGTAGAACGCCTCGGCGCCGTTCGGGTGGCCGTGCACGTGGCTGCCGGCGATGAACACCGTGCCGCCCTCGCCGCGCACGTCGACCCCGGGCGCCACCTTGCCCGTCGAGTTGTGGATCGGCTCTTCGGGGGCCGCGAAGTACCAGTGCTGGCCGCCGGACGGGGTGCGGACCGTCATCGCCGGGCGCGGGCCGCCGGCGTCGCGCCACGCGGTGATGCCGTCCTTGATCGCGGTGACGCCGGCGGTCTGGGCGCGCTTCACGTCCCCCTCCGGGACGACCAGGCCGTTCGGCTCGCAGGGTGCGTGGAACCCGCAGCCCGGGTGGGCGCGGGCCCATCCGGTGATGACGTCGGGGTCGCTCGAGATCGCGGTCTCGCCGTCGCGCGGGTAGCGCCAGTTCGTGTGGAACTCGGCTTCCTTGCACTCCTCGGTGGCGTTCCACCGGAT
>NZ_DASXJS010000119.1:0-3049 GCF_036497245.1 Actinomycetospora sp.
CCCTTGGCGCGGGCCTGGTCGGCCATCGTCAGGGCCTGCCGCGCCGAGGACTGCAGCTTCTCGATGTCGCCGAGCTGGCGGTTCAGCTTCATCTCCAGCTGACGCTGGTTCCCGATCACCGAGGCCGCCTGCTGCGACAGCGCCTGGTGCTGGCGCTGGGCGTCCTCGATCGCCTGCTGGATCTGCACCTTGGGGTCCGCGTGCTCATCGATCTTCGAGGAGAACGCCGCCAGGAAGTACTTCCAGGCCTTCACGAAGGGGTTGGCCATCTGCTCCCGCCCAACTCGTCATCGTCCGCACAGGCCCGAACACGCTGACCTGGAGTCCTCGCCCATCGTGTCAGCTCGCGGCCGCACCTTCCACCGAGGCCCACTCCGGACGTCCGGATCGGTGATCGCGAGCGGCGAGCGGTCGCCGCCGACGGGCCCGGCCGGGTGCTCAGGCGGCCGACCGCACGGACCCGGCCGGCTCGCGACCCAGGGTCACCAGCTCGACCACCCGCAGCTCGCCTGCGGGCTCGGGCCCCTCGGGCGTCTCGAGGTCGCCGAAACCACCGAGGTCGTCGTCATCGAGCCCCGGGGCGTCGGGCGCCACGTCCCCGGCGAGGTCCACGACCTCGGCGGAGCCGCTCGGGATCGCCGTCTCGGTCGTGCCGCCGTCCTCGGCCGCGGGCGCCTCCACGGCGTCCGTCGTCTCGGCGGCGCCGAAGGCCTCCTCGACCGCGGAGCGCAGCGCCGGGTCCACCCCGACGAGGCGGCGCTCCGCCAGCCGGGCCGGCACGCGCCGGGGGGCCTCGGGACGCATGGAGTCCGCCACGTCGTCGAGCAGCTCGGGCAGCGAGAGCGCCAGGGCGTCACAGATGGCCGCGAGCAGCTCGCTGGAGGGCTCCTTGCGCCCGCGCTCGATCTCGGACAGGTAGCCGAGGCTCACCCGCGCGTCCTTGGAGACGTCCCGCAGGGTCCGCCGGCGCTCGGTGCGGGCCCGGCGGATCGTGCCGCCGATCGCCTCGCGCAACAACAGCGCCATCTCGCACCTCCGCCCTCACCGCACCCCGGACGCGGGGACCAGCATCGGCCCCGCGGGGAGCCCGGCGTCGATGACCGTTCCGACCACGGTACCGACTCCCGGAGCACCGCGTCGGTTCCGTGCCCTCCGGCACCCGCCGGTTCGCCGAGAGCGAACAGGGCGCGGGCGCCGCCGCGAAGGCTCGCTCAGGTGGTGGCGGCCCGACGCAGGCGCACCGCCTGCGCGACGTAGTCCAGCCCGGTCACGACGGTGACGACGACCGCGAGCAGGAACAACGTGGCGACGACGGGCTGGGCGACGGCGGGCAGCGGCATGATCGCGAGCCCGAGCGCGAGGGTCTGCAGCACCGTCTTGAGCTTGCCACCCCGGCTCGCGGGGATGACCCCGTGACGCAGCACCCAGAAGCGCATCGCGGTGATCCCCAGCTCGCGCACCGCGATGACGATCGTGACCCACCAGGCCAGCTCGCCCAGCATCGACAGGCCCACGAGCGCGGCGCCGACGAGCGCCTTGTCGGCGATCGGGTCCGCGATCTTGCCGAAGTCGGTGACGAGCCCCCAGCGGCGGGCGAACTCGCCGTCGAACGAGTCGGTGAGCGAGGCCAGCGCGAACACGCCGAACGCCAGCCACCGGTACGCCGGGGCGTGACCGCCGTCGACGAACAGCACGGCGAGGAACACCGGCACCAGGATCAGCCGCACCACGGTGAGCGCGTTGGCGATGTTGACCAGCGGTACCGGCGCCCGGGCCGTCGTCCCGTCCCCCGAGGTCCCGGTCCCCGAGGACCCGACCCCCGACGACCCGGCCCCCGACGGGGCAGCACCGGGCGTCCCGGTCCCGTCGGCGGACGACGGGGCGGCCGACCCCGGCGGCTGGGTCATCGCGCGCCGGCCACGGCGGGCTCTGGCGCGGTGGTCGCGTCGGTGGTGGCGGCTCCCGGGGCGAGCACGTCGAGGACCTCGACGACGAGGTCGACCCCGTTCGAGCCGGTGACCACCGCCCGGACGACGGCTCCCCGGGTCAGCCCGGCGAGCAGCTCGTCGTCGCCGGTCAGGAGACACTCGCCGTCGACGTCGGGCCCCTGGTGGGCGGCACGGCCGATCCAGACGAGGTCGCCGGGCTCGGCCTCGGTGACCTCGACCGGCGCGTCGTCGCCGTCCTCGTCGTCGGACAGGTCGGTCATCTCCGGGGCCTCGTCCTCGGTCAGGCCGAGCTCGGCGAGGTCGAGGTCGTCGGTCTCCTCGATGGGCGGGTCGTCGAACTCGGCCGCGGCGTCCTCGGAGAGCTCCTGGCGCTCGACGAGAACCTCCACCTCGGTCCCGACCCGGCGGGCGGCGCGGTCGGAGGAGACGACCTCGACCAGCGAGGTGACCCGCTCGACGCGGGCGGCGACCTCGGCGGGGTCGACCTTGTCGGGCAGGTCGGCGGCCTCGGTGCCGTCCTCGTCGGAGTAGCCGAACACCCCGACGGCGTCGAGCTCGGCCTCGGAGAGGAAGGCCTCCAGCTCGGCGAGATCCTCCTCGGTCTCGCCGGGGAACCCGACGATGACGTTCGAGCGGATGCCCGCCTCCGGCGCGAGGGCCCGGATCTCGGCGCACAGCGAGAGGAAGGTCTCCCGCGACCCGAACCGCCGCATCCGGCGCAGCAGCGGGCCCGAGGCGTGCTGGAAGGACAGGTCGAAGTAGTCGGCGACGCCGGGCGTGCTGGCGATCGCGGCGAGCAGCGGGGGCCGGACCTCCGCGGGCTGCAGGTAGGACACCCGGATCCGGCGCAGGCCCGGCACCTCGGCCAGCGAGCCGAGCAGCCGCTCGAGGGCCCCGCCCGCGGCACCGCGCGCGTCGATGTCCTTGCCGTACGAGGTGGAGTTCTCGCTGACCAGGGTGACCTCGGCGACGCCGTGGTCGGCGAGCCAGGCCGCCTCGGCGACGACGTCCTCCGCCGAGCGCGAGACGAAGGCGCCGCGGAACGACGGGATGGCGCAGAAGGCGCAGCGGCGGTCGCACCCGGAGGCGAGCTTCAGCGG
>NZ_DASXJS010000120.1:0-1828 GCF_036497245.1 Actinomycetospora sp.
AAGATCCTCGAGATCGGCGAGGGCACCAGCGAGGTGCAGAAGATGCTGATCGCGCGGCGGCTGGGTCTGTAGGCCGAACCGCCCCGCCGGAACGAACGACTCGTTCGTGCAGCTAGAAGCCACGAACGAGTCGTTCGTTCCGGCGGGGGAGGTGCCGGCTCAGTGCCGCGCCGGCGCCGCCACCGGGGCCTCGTCGGCCTCCTCGGTGCGCGTCCCCATGCGCGACGCCGAGGTACTCCCGCGCCGGAGATCGTGGCTGCGGCTCGCCCCGAGCAGGCCGATCTCGGGCATCGCGCCGTAGATCGTCTCCCACTGGCCCGACGAGACCCGGTAGGTCTCGTGGAAGATCCCAACGGAGTCGCCGTGGGCCCGCGTCGCGCGGTTGAACGCGCGCCAGGCAGGCAGGTGCTCGGCCTCGGAACTGCGGGCGTAGGCGACCAGCTGCTCGTAGGAGCGCCAGTACTGGATGTAGGTCGGCCCGCCGAACATCCAGCCGCCGTAGGCCTTGAGCAGGCCCAGCTCCGGGCGGCGCTCGAGCTCACGGATCATCCGCGGCATCGCGCGGAACACCGGGAGCCAGGCGCGGACGTCGCGCCAGCGGTTGACGTGGGTGCCGATGACGAGGACGACGAAGTCCCCCTCGATGTCGGCGCTGCTGCGGGCGTAGGACGGTGCGGTCATGACTGGCCTCCGGTGGCGGGTGCGGGGCAACGGACGGACGGCGCCGGGGTCCGGCGCGCCAGGGTGATCTCGCGGCACGCGAGGAAGAGCGGGAAGACGACCGCGACCGCGATCGCGACGCTCCCGACGACGAGCAGGACGAGGACCCACGGCCGCCAGCCGAGCCTGCGGCCCTCGACGACCATGAGGACGGCGGCGGCCAGGCCGGTGACGAGGATGTCGACGGCGGCCGACGAGCTCGCCGAGGTGGCGAACCAGCCCCCGAGGTAGCTCTCGCCCGCGGCGGCGGACGCCAGGTTGAACCACCAGGTGCCGACGAGACCGACGATCGAGAGGACGACGTAGACGGGGACGAGGCGCACGGGAGACCTCACTCAGACGGCGACCGGGGCGGGGGCCTCGGTCGGGGTATCGGATCGGGAACCACGGGCGAGCACCGCCGCGGCCGCGCCCACGGTGAGAACGACGAGTGCCGCGGCGACCGCCACGGTCAGGGCATCCGGCGCGAGGAGGGGCTGGGCCCGCAGGGCCTGGCCGGTCAGCAGCAGCGTCAGGCCGAGCCACGCCGCCGCGCCCACGACGACCAGCCGCGTGCGGACCGGCTCGGAGCGCAGGACGGCGAACCGGCCGGCCAGCAGCGCGAGCCCGAGCGCGAGCAGCGGGACCGCCTGCAGGCCGTGCAGTCCGACGAAATGCCCGATGCGCAGGTCACCGCCGGTCGTGGACCACCCCACCAGCGGCAGGCCTGCCCCGCCGTCCGGGACCTCGACGGCGTGGGCGCCCGCGGCCGACATCGAGCCCGTGGCCCGGGCCTCCTGCATCTGGTAACCGCTGGGGCTGGTCATGAGGAACGCGACGGCCATGCCGATCAGCGCCACGACCAGCCCGAGCCGAACCGCCCACGCCGTCGCCGACGGCAGGGAGCGTTCGCGCAGCAGGACCACGGCGATGACGAGATTCGCGACCCAGAGCACCGCGATCGAGGTGCCCATCACGGCCCAGACCGCGGTGTCGAACGGGGTCGCTACGTCGAAGTGGCTGGGCCGGCCGCGGACGACCTGCCCGACGATCGCCACCATCTCGATCACTGACGTGACCGCGACGACGGTGCCCGCCGCCGAGGCCACCCGCCGCGTCCGGTCACCCC
>NZ_DASXJS010000121.1:0-39931 GCF_036497245.1 Actinomycetospora sp.
TCCGGATCTACGAGCTGGGCCCGATCCGCAGCGACGCGAGGACGTGATCGACGACGGCCCCGGGCATCTCCGCCGGGATGGGGTGATGGGCGATGAGGCGCCGGTAGAAGAACGGGGCCGCGAGGAGGTCGACGACCAGCTCGGTGTCGGTGTCGGCGGCGAGCTCACCCCGACCGACCGCTCCGGCCAGGAGGCGGAGCAGGGGCTCCCGGCGCCGGCGGGTCAGTTCGGCGTGCAGGTCGGCCAGGGCCGGATCGCGCTCGGCGGCGTCGACGAACGCGGCCATCAGCGTCGGGAACCGCGAGCCGGTCAGGCCCGTCGCGAGACCGCTCACCAGGCTGATCATGTCCGCGCGCAGGTCGCCCGTGTCGAGGTCGGGCGACGGTCGGAACTCGGCGTCCATGGCGTCGACGAGCAGCGCCGAGGGCGACGGCCAGTGCCGGTACAGCGTGGCCTTGCTCGCGCAGGCCCGTCGCGCGACGGACTCCATCGTGAACCCGGGCATCCCGCCCTCGACCAGCACCTCGAGCGCGGCGACCAGCACCCGGCGTCGGGCGTGCTCTCCTCGCCCGAGTGCCTCCCGCTCCGCGGTCTGCGTCATCACCTGTTCCCTCCGGTCCATCGAGACGCTAGCGTATCGATAATTATCGAAACGGATGCGTTTCGGTAGAGCGACGGGAGACGCACATGACGCAGCCGAGAGCACGGACCATGCCGGTGCAGGGCGCGGTCAACCGGATCGTCCGCACCCTGCTCCACGTCCCGCTGGTGTGCCGGCTGGTCGGGGCACGGCTCGTCGTCATCGAGGTCGTCGGGCGCCGCAGCGGCACCCGCTACGAGGTCCCCGTCGCGTACACCCGCGACCACGGGGACCTGCTCGTGGGCACTCCCTTCGCGTGGGGCCGCAACCTGCGCTCGGGCGAACCGGTGACCATCCTGCTGCGGGGGCAGCGCCGGAAGGCCGACGTCACGGCCATCACCGACGAACCGGGGGTCGTCGAGGCCTACGGGATCATGGCCCGCGACAACCGCCGGTTCGCCGAGTTCAACCAGATCACGGTGGACGAGGACGGCGATCCGAGCCCGGACGACCTCCACCTGGCCTGGGCGGGCGGCGCCCGGGCCTTCCGTCTGCGGCCGGTGGCCTGACGGCCCCGGCCGACCCTGTCCCGGCCGCGTCGACGGGACGGTGGGCCCGCGACCACACCCGCTAGGCGACCTCGGTCTGTGGCTCCTGATGGATCACCTGGCCGTCGCGGAAGCGCACCCCGTCGGAGCAGCGGGCCTCGACCTGGCCGGCGCCGAACTGTTCGGCGTAGAGCTTGGCGTAGAGCCCGCCGCGCTCGAGCAGTTCGCCGTGGGTGCCGTGCTCGACGAGGCGGCCGCCGTCCAGGGCGAAGATGACGTCCGCGGCGAGCACGGTGGAGAGGCGATGGGCGATGGCGATCGTCGTCCGACCGGACATGACGCTCTCCAGGGCGTGCTGGACCAGCCGTTCGCTCACGGTGTCCAGCGCCGAGGTCGCCTCGTCGAGGATCAGGACCCGGGGATCGGCGAGGATCACGCGGGCGATGGCCAGCCGTTGCTTCTCACCGCCGGAGAGCCGGTAGCCCCGCTCCCCCACGACGGTGTCGTACCCGTGCTCGAAGCCGACGATGCGGTCGTGGATGTTGGCGGCCCGCGCGGCCGCGACCAGCTCGTCGTCCCCCGCGTCGGGCGCCGCGTAGCGGAGGTTCTCGGCGATCGTGGCGTGGAAGAGGTAGGTGTCCTGGGTGACCATGCCGAGGACCTGCGCGATCGAGGAGAGGGCCAGGTCGCGGACGTCGGTGCCGTCGAGGCGCACCGCGCCCCGGTCGACGTCGTAGAGGCGGGGCACGAGGTAGGAGAGGCTGGTCTTCCCGGCTCCGCTGGGACCGACGACGGCGGCCAGCTGGCCCGGTTCGATCCGCAGCGACAGCTCGCGGAGCGCCCACGTCGGCTCCCGGGCATCGTCGGGTTCCGGCTCGTCCTCCTCGGCGGGCGGGTAGTGGAACCACACGTCGTCGAACTCGACGGACCCCCGGGCGTGCTCCTTGTCGAGCGGCTGCGGCCGGGGCGGGTCGGTGAGCGCGGGCACCAGGTCGAGGTAGGCGAAGATGCGGCTGAACAGGGCGAGCGAGGTCTGCACGTCGAGCGAGACGCGCAGCAGCTGCACCGCGGGGAAGAGCAACCGGCTCTGCAGCGTCGTGAACGCGACCAGGGTGCCTGCCGACAGGAGCCCCGCGGCCGACCCGGTGCCCACGTACCCGGCGACGAGGTACACCGCGGCCGGGGTGATGGCGAAGAACGCCTGCACGACGGCGAAGAACGACTGCCCGGTCATGGTCTGACGGACCTGCAGGGTGGTCTGGCGGGCGTTCTCGGCGCGGTAGCGCTCGATCTCGTGCTCCTGGCGCCCGAACACCTTCGCCAGCAGCACCCCCGAGACCGACAGCGACTCCTGGGTGATCGCCGACATGTCGGAGAGCGACACCTGGGTGCTCGCGGCGACCCGCCGCCGGACCCGCCCGACGCGGATCTGCAGCACGATGAACACCGGCATAAGCACGAACGCCACCAGTGAGAGCTGCCAGGACAGCACCAGCATCGCGACGACGGAGGCCACGACGGTGACGACGTTGCCCAGGATCGACGACGCGGTCTCGGTCACCACGGACTGGACCCCGGCGACGTCGTTATCGAGCCGCGACTGGATCACCCCGGTCTTCGTCGAGGTGAAGAAGCCCAGGTGCATGCGCTGGAGGTGCGCGAAGAGCCGGTCCCGCAGTTCTTGCATGACGCGGTTGCCGAGCACCGTCGTCAGGTAGGTCTGCCCGACCCCGATCAGGGACGAGACCAGGGCGATGACGATCATCGCCCCGACCAGGAGACCGAGCAGGTCCAGGCGCGGACCGCCCGGGGCGAACAGCGCGCGGTCGAACACCGCCTGGGTGAGGAACGGGTTGACGATCCCGAGGCCCGCCGTCACCAGGATGGCCAGCGAGATGAGCAGCAGGCGCGCGCGGTAGGGCGCGAACAGGGCGACCACGCGACGACCGAGCCGTTGCTCCCCCACCGCCCGATCCGCCGGTGCGGTGGTCACCATGGCTGCCCCCTCCGAGGTCCCGGCCGGACCGTGATCCAGCGTCCTCTCCCGGCCCGACCCCTGCCAGCGCGGGCCACCACCGGAGCGCGAGGGACTAGTCTGGGTCAGTTGAGACGGTCTACCGTGATATGGGGTCAGCCATGACGATGTCGGAGGCGTCGTCGCCGCGCGCCACGGACCGCCCCGGGGACGCCTCGCCGTTCGCGGTCGGCCTGCTGCTGCGCCGGGCGCACGACCACGCCGCGGGCGTGCTCGTCGAGGCGCTACGACCGCTCGGCCTGGAGCTGCGCCACTTCGCGGTGCTGATCGAGCTGCACCGGGCCGGCGCCACCAGCCAGCGTGACCTCGGCGCGGCGATCGGCATGGACAAGGCCATGGTCGTGCGGGTGGTCGACGACCTGGAGACATCGGGGCTCGCCGTCCGGAAGTCGGTCCCGGGTGACCGCCGGGTCCGCGAGGTCGAGATCACCGGCCGCGGCGTCGAGGTCTTCGACGCCGCTCACGACAACGGCGCCGCCCTGTTCGAGGGGCTCGTGGCCCCGTTGGAGCCCGGCGAGTACGACCAGCTCATGGACCTGCTGACCCGCTTCACCTATCCCGCACCGGGAACCGACTGACGCGTCGCGGGGAAGACCGTGCGCTTGAGGGCGGGGACGGCGTTCGTGGCCGTCAGCAGCGTGCGGAACGCCAGGCGCGGCAGCCGATGGGTGGAGGCGGCGTTGCGGGCGTTGCGGGTGGAGACGGCCAGCGCCTCGTTCGCGTAGCCGCGCATCCGCTCTTCGTAGCGCCGAATCCGGGCGACCAGGTCGTCCGGCCCCGGATCGGTGAGCGCGCGGCGCAGCGTGTCGGCGTCGCGCAGCGCGGTGTTCGCTCCGATGCCGGCCATCGGGGTCATTGAGTGGATGGCGTCCCCGAGCACGGTGACGGTCGAGGACTCCCAGTCCGGCAGCGTGCTCATGCTGCGCAGGGACACCGGGGCCACGGTGTCGGGAGCGCTGGCGGCGATCATCGCCACGACGCGCGGGTCCCAGCCCGCGACCCGATCACCGACCCAGCGCTGCAGCGCCGCGGCGTCCAGGGACTCGACGTCGTCGGGATAGGCCTCGCGGGCGGCCGCGTAGGCCCAGACCAGGACGCCATCGTCGGTCCCGGACTCCGGCGCACCGTCGTGGGAGGCGGGCCAGGTCGAGGCGAACAGCCATCCGGAGCCACGCGGCACGACGTTGTTGACCGAACCGTCGGTCATGTCTGCGGGGAGGACACGCACGGCGGGATGGTCCAGCGGCAGGCGGCCGGCCACATCGAGGATGCCGAGCTCGTGGCGCACCAGCTCGGGCAGGTACTGGCGGCGGACCCGGGAATTGCTGCCGTCGGCGCCGACCAACAGGTCACCCTCGGTGCTGGTGCCGTCGGCGAAGTCGACCCGGACCGTCCCGTCGGGCCGCTGGGCGTAGGACACGAAGGTGCTGTCCCAGTGGATCACCGGGTCGAGCCCGCAGCGCAGGGCGCGGTGGAGGTCATCGCGGCGCACGGCCCGGCGGTGCGTGATCGGGTCGGCGTTCTCGGCGGGAGAGCCGAGCTCGAGATCGGTGAGCACCGTCAGGTCCTGGTCGCGGAAGCGCACGGCGTTCGGGGCCGGGGCGGCGCTGCGGTCGAACCGGGCCCAGTTCTCCGGAGGGAGGCAGGCGCGCAGGGCCCGATTGCCGTGATCGTTGATGTGGATGCCGTAGCTGGCCGGCTGCGGCCCGGTGCGGGAGCTGCGCTCGTGGACGGCGACGTCGATCCCTGCGGCCCGCAGGCCGTGGGCCAGGGCCAGTCCGCCGAGCCCGGCGCCGACGATGACCACGCGCATGAGTTCTCTCCGACCTGCTGATGGAGGTGGACGGTCGCGCTCAGGCAGCCCGGTCCCGCGCGAGTCGGCGGCGCACGGCGAGGACCGTGCCGGCGACGAGCGTCGCGAAGATCGGGCCGGTCGCGACGTGGGCGGCGGCCAGGACGACGGTCTGGTCGGCGGCGTAGAAGAAGGCCTGCAGGGCGAGGTTGACCAGGTTGACGGCGATCGCGATGACCGTGGTGACGTCGTAGACGCGCATCAGCCCGCGATCACGGGGCCACTGCGCCGGTCCGCCCGCCAGCCGGTTGAGCAGCAGACCGGTCAGCGGACGGCGGGCGATCACGGTGCCGAGACAGATCAGGACGATGACCCCGGGCAGCGCGGCAGGCAGCAGGAAGAAGCCTCGCGACTCGCCGGTGACCGCGGCGGCCACCGCACACACGGCGACCACGAGCAGGCCGGTCAGCGCCCCGGCGAGCGCCTCGCGGCGGACGAGCCGGTAGACGAAGGCGACGACCGCGGTCACCGCCGCGGCCACGACGGCGGCCGTGAGACCGCCGAGGGCGCTCGCCACCACGAAGACGACCGTCGGCGCGGAGGTGACCGCGATCCCCGACCAGCCGCCGGACCGGGTCCAGGCCGCGCGCAGGGCCTCGGCGACTCCGCCCGGTGCGGCGCCGACCTCTCCCTGGCCGCCGGTCGCGGTTGTCGCCGAGGTATGGTTCACACCGAGAGAGTATCAAGTGAAACTATCTCAGCCAACCCGATCAGAGGAGTCGACCATGACCCGCGCGGACATCGACGCCATCGGCGCCACCTCCCTCATGACCGCCCAGCTCCGGGCGTGGGAGGACGAGCGGCCCGATCGGATCGCCGAGGACCCGTGGGCGGCCGTGTTCGTCGCGACTGCGGGGCGAGGCCTGCCACCCCGCGCGGAGGACTTCGTGGCCCACATGCGCGAGCAGGTGGCCGTCCGGACCCGCGTCCTCGATGACGCCGTGCTGGCCGCGGCCCGGGCAGGGGCCGATCAGGTCGTCGTCGTCGCCGCAGGGATGGACTCCCGGGCCTTCCGTCTGGACTGGCCCGCGGGAACCACGGTCTACGAGGTCGACCAGGCCGGCGTCCTCGCCGTCAAGGACGCCGTCCTCGCCGAGCACGGCGCCGTGGCCCGGTGCACCCGCCGCGCCGTCGGAGCCGACCTCCGCGGCGACTGGACCGCCGCGCTCCGAGCCGCGGGATTCGACCCGTCACGCCCGACGACATGGCTCGCCGAGGGACTGCTCTACAGCCTCGACGAGGCCGCCGCGGAGGCGTTGCTCGGCACCATCACGGCCGCCGGCGGTCCCGGCAGCACTCTCGCCTTCGACCACATCGAGGCCGCTCCCGACTTCGTGCGCGCCCTCGAGAAGATCGGCCCCGACCTGGCGGCGCTCTGGCGATCCGGCCCGCGCGACCCCGATGCCTGGCTGCGCCGCCACGACTGGACTCCTCGGGTCAGCGAGCTCGCCGAGCACGCGTCCCGCTTCGGTCGCCCCGTGCACCCCAGCGTCGACCCCACCCACCCGGGCGCCGCCCACAGCTGGCTCGTCACTGCCGAGCGCTGACGACCTTCCCACGGAGGCCCGCGTCGCCGACCAGGCCGACCAGGCCTGATCCCGGCCCTCCGCAACGACGGGGCGCGCGTCCGACCCCGCACCTCCTGACCGAGACTGTTCCGCGTGCCCGAGTTGCCCGAGGCCGAGTCGGCCCGCGCGGTGATCGAGCGCTCGGCGCTGGGCCGGCGGATCGTCGCGGTCGACGACACCGACGGGTACGTGTGCCGCCCGCATGCGCCCGGCCAGATCGCGGCCGCGCTGGTCGGCACGGCCCTGACCGCGGCGCACCGCCGGGGCAAGACGCTGTGGTGCGATGCCGGGACCGGCCCGGTGCTCGGGATCCACCTCGGGATGTCCGGCAAGATCGTGATCGCGGCGGCGGACGGCACCGAGGTCGACGGCGGAGACCACTGGGAGTTCGGGCGCTCCCCCGGCGACTACCGGTTCTCGCGCTTCTCCCTGGCCTTCTCCGACGGCGGGATGCTCCGGCTGCTCGACCCGCGCCGGCTCGGGCGCATCCGGCTCGACCCGCCGCTGGATGCCCTCGGGCCGGACGCCGCGACGATCAGCGCGGAGCAGTTCACCGTGGCGCTGACCGGCGGCCGGGGCCCGGTCAAGGCGCGGCTGCTCGACCAGCACGCCCTGGCCGGTGTCGGGAACCTCCTGGCCGACGACATCCTGTGGCGGGCCGGCCTGGACCCGGCCCGCCCGGTCGACGCCCTGACCGGTCGGGAACGGGGGCGGCTGCACCGGGCGCTGCGCGAGACGATCGGCGACGCACTGCGCGACGGCGGGGTGCACACCCTGCCGCTCGTCCCCCATCGGCGGCCCGGCGGGCACTGTCCCCGCGACGGCACCGAGCTACGGCGGGCCACCGTCGGCGGCCGCACCACGTACTGGTGCCCCACCGGCCAACCCCGCTGAATCCGGGTCAGTCCGAGGAGCGCACCGCCCGCTGGATCGTCCACGCACCGAAGGAGCCGCGTCCCTCGGCGACCTCGACGACGTCGACCAGGCCCGCCTCGGCGATGAGCGCGCGAGTCAGCGCACGGTCGTTCGGGGCGAGCTCGAGCGGTTCGTCCTGCCCGTGGCCGTGGTCATGGCCGTGGTCATGGCCCTGACCGCGCTGCCCGAGAAGTCGCATCAGCGGCGTGAACGGACCCAACGGACGCGGCAGGCCGTCGAAGTCGAGCAGCGACAGGGTGCCTCCGGGGGCGAGGACCCGCCGGACCTCGGCCAGCATCGCCCGTTTCCCGTCCGGTGGGAGGTGGTGGAACATGAACGCCGACAGCACACGGTCGACGCTGCCGTCGGCGTGCGGGAGCTCGTCGGCGTAGCCCTGCTCGACGCGGATCGCCGGGACCCGCCGCGCCTTGTGCCGGGCCCGCTCGAGCGCGGACGCGTCCGGGTCGAGCCCGACGACGGTGGCGGCCGGTTCCGCCTTCGCCGCCGCCAGCAGCACGTTGCCCGTGCCGCAACCGATCTCGAGCGCGGTCGGCCCCGCGGCCAGGTCGGCCACCTCGACCAGGCGGGCATGGGCCTCGCGCGCACCGAACAGCCGCGAGATCACGTCGTAGAAGACCAGGGGGCCGCCCTGACCCATCGCCGGCAGATACGGACGGGAGGGCCGGGCGTCGGACCCCGCGTGCGGATCGGGCATCGTGATCGCTCCTGGGTTCTGGGACGAGGCGTCCATGGTCGGGGTTCGTCATCGGACGGTTCTCCGGTGCATCGACTACTCTGAATTGCTCCTGACCTGGGGACAAGGGACAGAACGCCGTGACGACAGGACATTCCTCCGCTGCCGGGCCGGTGGTGCGCCGGGACGTCGGTGGCATCCCCCTCGTCGGCTACAGCCGCAGTCCCGGTGTCCCCGCCGTCACCGTCGCCCGCTGGACGGACTCGTCGCCGCCGGGCCTCGGTGACCGGGCGCACGCCCACGACTTCCTGGTCCTGCTCTACGTCGAGCATCGGGCCGGCCCGATGACGGTGGACGGGCGGACCTGGTACCTCGACACCGGAGACGTGCTCGTCATCGCGCCCGGCGCGGTGGTCACCCCGAACGACGTGAGCCCGGACGAGGGCCGCGTGGTCTGGGCCGTGTTCTTCCCGCCGGACCTCGTCGACCCCGACGCGCCGACCTCCCCCGCGGCCTGGCGCGCGCACCCGCTGCTCTATCCCTTCACCCGGCTCCGGCATCCCACCGGGCGGCGCCTGCACGTCGCGCCCGAGCAGCGCGCGGCGTGGCTGGCCGACCTGATCGCCCTCGCCGACGAGCTCCACACCCGCCGCGACGGCTACGCCGAGGCCGCCCGGGCCCACGTGACGTTGCTCCTCGTCCGGCTCGCCCGCCTGGGCACCGACGTGCCCGACGACCTCCGCCGTCACGACGAACCACTGCTCGCCGCGGCCTTCGACGAGATCGAGGCCCGCTTCCGCGACCCGGTCTCGACCCGCGACGTCGCGGCCGCCGTCGGCGTCTCACCCGGACACCTGACCACGGTCCTGCGCCGAGGGACCGGCCGCACCGTCGGGCAGTGGCTCACCGAGCGGCGTCTGCAGGAGGGCCGCCGCCTGCTCGCCACGAGCGACCTCACCGTCGCCGCCGTCGCCACGCGCGTCGGCTACCCCGACCCCGGCTACTTCGTGCGTCGCTTCCGCACCGCCCACGGCCTCACTCCGCAGGAGTGGCGACGGGCCGGCTGACCGGGGCCCCGACGATCGGGTCGGGGCCTCGGCCGGCTCGGCGTCCCTACGCCGCCGGCTCCGAGGGCCGGGCGGTCGACGTCCTCGGTGGGACGGGACCCGCCGCGCGATCGACGAGCTCGCGCAGCGCCGCGAAGCGCGCAGTGATCTCACCCTGGTGCTGCTCGAGCGCATCGGTCGCCGCGGTGGTGGCGGCCAGACGCGTCGCGGCCGCGTCCTGAGCCTGGCGTCCGGCCCGCTCGACCTCCTGCCGGTCCCGTTCCGAGGCCTCGAGCGCCGCCGCGGCCTGGTCGCGGCGGGCGGTCAGAGCCACCTCGAAGTCGTGCTCGGCCTGCGTGCGACGACTCTGCGACGCCTCGTCGAGACGACCCCGCTCGGCGTGCGCGTCCCGGGTGACCCGCTCGGCCTCGGCCTCGGCCGTGCCCAGGAGCTCGCTCGCCTGCTTCTCCGCGGCCTCCAGCCGGCGGGCGGCCTCGGCCCGGACCTCCTCGGCCTCGCCCCGCAGCTTGCCCGCCTGCCGCTCGGCCTCGACGACGATCGCGGTCGCCTGCTCCGACGCCTCGGCGAGGCGGCCCCGCGCGGCGCCGTCGGTCTGCTCACCCAGGGCGCGCGCCCGCGCGGTCGCCTCGTCATGGACGGCCCGGGCCTGGGCACGCGCCTGCTCCACCGTCGCGGTCGCCGATCCGTGGGCGTGCGCGCGGACCTCGGCGGCCTCCTCCTGCGCCAGCTCCAGCATGTGCCGCAGCCGCGCCGAGAGATTCCGGCCGTCGATGGGGGCGGCGGCGAGGTCGCGCAGCTCCTGCTGGAGCTCGGCGACCTGTTCGCGGGCCCGCAGATCCTGGCGGGCGAGCTCGTCGCGATCGGTCACGACCACCGAGTAGTCGGCCGCCGCCCGGTCGAACGCCGCCTCGACCTCCCGGGGCTCGTAGCCCCGGCGGGTGACGGTGAAGCCCGCACCCCACCAGGACCGCGCGTCGGTCGTGACGGGTTCCGGCGCCCGTGGAGCAGGCACCGGCGTCGTCGTGCCGTCGCCCGTATCGGCACTTTCTGTCGGGATCGTAGAATTCTGACCGATTCGCTTCGGCACGATGATGGTCGGAGACCGACGGGTTCCTGTCTCGCCCACTACTGGTTTCTCCTTAGTCCTTCACAACCTGGCCGTCGCAGCCCGAACGATGATGGGCGCGGCGCAGTGAGGGGGACGTGGGAGCGGCCCGCCGGTTCGTCCGCCGAGCAGTTTGTGATCACGCTGTGACCGCCGGGCAGCGCCTGCCCTCGCGACGAGGGGGACGGTCTGGGCCGTCCGCACCACCGGCGGCACTCCGGGGCTCACGCCCGGCGGACCGCGTACCTGGCGTCGACGACGCCGAGGTCGAGCGGGGTGATCGCCATCGGCTCGAGCACCGTCCCGGACGGGACGGAGTCGTAGAAGTTCACCCCGCGGCCCATGACCACGGGGTTGATCAGGAGTATGGCGTCGGCGGCCGCGAGGTCCGCGGTGATCTTCTGCCCCCGGGCGTCGGAGTGGAACGGCGCGAACCACGTCCCCATCGACTCCGACTCGACCACACCGTCCAGCGACATCCACTGCTTCACGACCACGGTGCCCATCAGGCTCTCCTCCTCGGCGGTGCTGCACCCGCGCTCCGGGCTCGACCGTGGGTCGGAGCCGGAACGGGCCCGATGACACCGTTCCGGCTCCGGGCCCCGAGATCACCCGATCGCCGTAGCCGGGAGGTCGCCCCTCCTCAGCCCTGCGCGAGGTGGGCGACGTGCTGCCACGCCCGCCACGTGTCCAGACGCGACGCGTAGTCCGCCTCGGCGATCGCCAGCGGGGCGTCGCCGAAGAACACCCGCAGCGGCGGCTCGTCGGCATCGACGATCTCCATCACGGCCTTCGCGCTCGCGGTCGGGTCGCCCGGGGAGGCCGTGCGCTGCTTACGGAACTCCGCCGCCTGCTCGCGGACCCCGTCGTAGGCCGGCAACGGCGTGGAGTGCTTGGCCGAGGGCCCGGCCCAGTCGGTCGAGAAACCGCCGGGCTCGATGAGGGTGACGTGGATGCCGAACCCGGCCACCTCCTGGGCCAGGGCCTGGCTGAAGCCCTCGAGGGCCCACTTCGACGCGTGGTAGGCGCCGACCGTCTGGAACGCGGAGATGCCGCCGATCGACGACACCTGCAGCAGGTGGCCCGAGCCCTGCTCCCGCATGATCGGCAGCGCGGCCTGGGTGATCCACATGGCCCCGAAGACGTTCGTCTCCATCTGGGCCCGGAAGTCGGACTCACTGAGCTCCTCGACCATGCCGAAGTGCCCGTACCCGGCGTTGTTGACCACGATGTCGAGGCGGCCGAACTGCTGGTGGGCCTGCTCGACGGCGGCGAAGCAGGCGGCGCGGTCGGTGACGTCGAGGGTCAGCGCCAGCACGCGGTCGCCGTACGTGGCGACGAGGTCGTCGAGCGAACTCGCGTCGCGCGCGGTCGCGGCCACGGAGTCGCCCCGCTCGAGCGCGGCGACCGCCCATTCGCGGCCGAAACCACGTGACGTGCCGGTGATGAACCAGGTCCTGGCGGCGTTCGGTGTGCTCACGACGTCGACGCTAGGCGTTCGAGCGCGCTCGAAGGCAAGTCGTCACGCGCACTCCAGGATCGTCCGCGCCGCCGCCGGCCTCAGCTCGGGCGCGGGACCGGCGCCTCGGTGACGAGGACCCGGGCGGAGCGACGTGCCTGCACCGCCTGGAGCTGATCGACGCCCTCGAACTCGTTGCACAGGAGGAACAGGTGCCTGCCGTCGGGACCCCCGAGCCCGCAGGCGAAACAGGGCAGGTCCACCTCGACCCGGTGGGTGACCTCCCCGCCCTCGAGCACCCGCACGCAGGCGCCCCCGGGAGCGCTCGGCGCGCCGGTGTGCGCGGCGGTGTCGGCGGTCTGCACCCAGATCCCGCCCTCGGCGTCGATGCAGATTCCGTCCGGGGCGAGGCCGTCGGCCCACACCCGGCGGTTCGTCAGGGTCCCGTCGTCGGAGATGTCGAACGCGGACAGCCGCCCGGCGAAGGACTCGGCGACGACGAGCGTCGAGCCGTCCGGGGTGACGACCATGCCGTTGGGGAACTGGATGTCGTCCGCGACCCGGCGGGAGGACCCGTCGGGGGCCACGAGGTCGATCCACCCCGGCTCCGGGGCGCCGCCGCCGACGAAGTCGAAGTCGAAGCCGTCGACGAACACGTGACCGGCCGGGTCGACCACGACCTCGTTGGCGCCCCCGTCCCGCAGCGTGACCGTCGTGCCGTCGGCCTCGCGGCGGGTGACGGACCCGCCGGTCGTGATCATGCGCCCGTCGGGCAGCCAGTCGAACGCCCACCCCATCCGGGGCGGACCGGGCGCGATGACCTCGGCCGCCCCGTCGAGGTCGACCGCCACGACCTCCCCGACCCCCCAGTGCGCGAACCACAGCCGGCCCTCGTGCCAGCGCGCGCCCTCCACCATCGCCAGGCCCGAGAGCAGCGTCCGTGCGGGCAGCAGGAACTCCACGGCACCGGTCCTCGTCATCCGAACCCCTCCGATCCGCCCGGCGACCGCTGGACGCGGCCGCTCGGCTCCACCACGAACGACCCACGCCGTCATCGACAACTCCGATGCGAAAGTGACCCACGTCACTTGCCCGTCGCGCCGGGCCGCGGGCTGCTCTGATCACCGGAGTGGGCCTCCCCGGCGACGACGCCGACCGACGACCGACGCGGACCGCGCCCGGACTCGCGATCGCGCTGCTCTCGGGGCTGTCGTTCGGGCTGGCCGGCCCGTTCGCGGCCTCGCTGCTGGCCACCGGCTGGTCCCCGCTCGCGGTGGTGCTGGGCCGGCTGGCCGGCGCCGCGCTCCTGCTCGGGATACCGCTGGTGATCATCCTGGCCCGCGGGTGGCGGCCGCGCGTCGGCCACCTGCGCCCCGTCGTCGTCTACGGGCTGGTCCCGCTGGCCGGTGCGCAGGTCTGCTACTTCAGCGCCGTCGGCCACCTCTCGGTCGGCGTCGCGCTGCTCATCGAGTACACCGCGCCGGTCCTCCTGCTCGGCTGGACGTGGGCGCGCTCCGGCGTCCGCCCGCGGCCGGCCACGCTGCTGGGGACGGCGACCGCGGTGGCCGGCCTCGTGCTCGTCCTCGACGTCGGGCGCGGAACGGCCGTCGACGTCGTCGGCGTGCTGTGGGGGCTGGGTGCCGCGGTGTGCCTGGCCGCGTACTTCCGCCTGTCGGCCGGGGCCGGCGGCGGGACCGACGAGGACCCCGGTGGCCCGCCCGCGCTGGTACTGACCGCGGGCGGCGCGGTGGTGGGCAGCGCCGTCGTCGTGCTCGTCGGGGTGGTCGGGCTGCTGCCCCTGACGGCGACGACGGGGCCGATCGTCCTCGGTGGCGCGACGGTGCCGTGGTGGGTCGGCGTGGTGCTCGTCGCCGCCCTGTCGACGGCGCTGGCCTACCTCACCGGGATCGCGGCCGTCGGGCGGCTGGGGTCGCGGCTGGCGTCGTTCGTCGGGCTGAGCGAGGTGCTCTTCGCCGTGCTCGGCGCGTGGTGGCTCGTCGCCCAGCACCCCACGGCGACGCAGGTCGCGGGAGGAGTGCTCGTCGTCGCGGCGATCGCGCTGATCCGCTGGGCGGAGCCGCCCGACGAGCCCGTGGCTCCGCCCCTCGTCCCGGAGTGACTCTCATCCAGGGCTCGACGCCCCGGTGTGGCTGAAGGAGCTGTCGGTCTGGGCGTCGCGCATCGGCTGCTGCTGGCGGGCGAGGCGGGCGAGCACCCGGCGGAGGTCGGCGAGGAGCTGGTCGGCGAGGCTGTGGGTGAACCCGTTGCGGATGACGAACCGCAGGACCTCGAGGTCGGTGCGCTCGGGCGGGAAGGTGTAGGCGGGTACCTGCCAGCCGTGCTCGCGCAGGCCGGCGGAGATGTCGAAGACGGAGTAGTGAGTGATCGCCGGGTCGAGGGCGGCGGCGAAGACCGGGAGCTCCTCGCCGCGGGTCAGCAGCCGGAAGGGGCCGAGCGCCTCGAGCTCGGTGGCGAGCCGGGTCGCGACGTCACGGCAGTGCTGCTGGACGCGGGTGTAGCCGTCCCGGCCGAGCCGCAGGAACTGGTAGTACTGCGCGGCGACCTGGGCACCGGGCCGGGAGAAGTTGAGGGTGAACGTCGCGAGCTCGTCGCCGAGGTAGTTCACGCGGTAGATCAGGTCCTCGGGCAGCGCCGCGGTGTCGCGCCACGCCACCCACCCGAGCCCGGGGTACACCAGCCCGTACTTGTGCCCCGAGGTGTTGATCGAGGCCACTCGCGGCAGCCGGAAGTCCCAGACCAGGTCCGGGTCGAGGAACGGCGCGATCATCGCCCCGGAGGCCCCGTCGACGTGGACCGGGACATCCGGCCCGCCGCCGTCGGCGAGCTCGTCGAGCGCGGCGCAGATGTCCGCGACCGGCTCATAGCTGCCGTCGAAGGTGGACCCGAGGACGGCGACCACACCGATGGTGTCCTCGTCGACGTGGGCGCGGGCCTGCTCCGCGTCGAGGTGGAACCGCCCACCGGCCATCGGGACCACGCGGGCCTCGACCTCGAAGTAGTTCGCGAACTTGTCCCAGCACACCTGCACGTCCGCGCCCATGACGATGTTCGGGCGCCGCCCCGACGACGCGCCGACCCGGGCGCTCCAGCGCCGCTTGAACGCGAGCCCGGCGAGCATGCAGGCCTCGCTGGACCCGGCGGTGGAGCAGCCCGGGACGGTCCGCGGGTCGGGCGCGTGCCAGAGGTCGGCGAGCATCCGGGTGCAGCGCCGCTCGAGCTCGGCGGTCCGGGGGTACTCGTCCTTGTCGATCATGTTCTTGTCGGCGGTCTGCGCCATCAGCGCCGCGGCGTGCGGCTCCATCCACGTCGTGACGAAGGTGGCCAGGTTGAGGCGGGCGTTGCCGTCCAGCATGAGCTCGTCGTGCACGAGCTGGTGCGCGAGCTCCGGGGCGAGCTCGTGCTCGGGGAGGCGGTCGCTCGGCATCATCCCGGGCTCGGCGGTGAAGGTGGGCACGACGGCGGCGTCGAGACCGCTGCCGGGGTAAAGGTGCGGCGGCGAGGCCGGGCGCTCGGGAGGCATGGCGAGCATCCTCGTCGGGAATCACCCCGAGCGGCTCGTCACCCGCTGAGCCTGCGCCCGTCGGCCGACGTCAGTGCGGACCGGGACTCGGGAGACGGTCCCCGAGGACGTTGGCGACGACGGCCGCGATCCCCACCCCGACCAGCACCGGGACCAGCGCGGGCGCGGGCAGGAAGACCGCGAGGATGAGCGTGGCCGCCAGCGGGCGACGCAGCACGGCGGTGGCCGCCGCGCCGGCCCCGGCCGCCATCACCACCGTCACCGGCGCGGAGGGGAAGAGCTGGAGCACGAGCAGGCCCGCCGCCATCCCGGCGAAGATCGCCGGGAAGATCTGGCCGCCGAACCACCCGCTGGTCAGGCAGGCCAGGGTCGCCACGATCTTGAGGCCGAGCAAGAGCAGCAGCCCGCTCGTGACCGTGGCGAGCTCCTCCACCTCGTGCTCGCCCGAGAACAGGCACAACGGGCTGAGCACCCCGCACGCCGCGAGGACGGCACCGCCGACCACGGCCCGCAGCACCGTCGAGGGCAGCAGCCGCTCGGCGAGCCGGCGCCCGGGGATCGTCCCCACCACGATGACGAACCCGACGACGGCGCCGAGCAGCGCCGCGGGCAGCGCCCACCCGAGCACCCGCAGCACGTCGAGGGCGGACGTGTAGGACACGGGCGGCAGGTCGAACCGCAGGCCGTCCCCCGGGGGCAGCACGATCAGGAAGACCAGGAACCCGGCGACCCCGGCGACCACCCACGGGCCGACCAACCGCACCGCGGCCGCGGGCGTGGCGCTGCGTTCCACCGGGAGCGCCACGGCGCCCAGCGGGCCGCCGAGCATTCCGGAGAGCGCCCCGGCGGCGGAGAGCGAGGCCGCCTCGGCGCGCGTGGTCCGGAGGATCCGCGCCATGCGCTGACCCAACCCGGTCGCCAGCGCCAGCAGCGGCGCCTCGGGGCCCAGCGACGCTCCGGCGACGAGCGAGATCACCCCGAGGACCGCGGCACGCAGCAGCCAGGTCGGCTTCGGCACCGGCGAGGCGCGGTCGTCCCCGATCACGCCGTCGAGCGCCAGCAGGGTGTCGTCCAGGTCGTGGGGCGTGTCGGCGTCGTGGCGTCGCCGGACGAGGCCGACCAGCAGCCCTCCCACGACGCAGACCACCGCGGTGCCCAGCCAGACCGGGCCGGGCAGACGCGCATGGTGGCCGTCCCACACCAGGTCGGTCCCCCACCGGACCACCAGCAGGTACACGGCCGAGAGGAGACCGACGGTCGACCCGAGCACCGCCGCGAGCAGGGAGGTCCGTGCGAGGGAGCCCGTGGACCTGCTCGTCACGAGGCCGCCCCTCCCGTCCGCGACCGGCGTCGGCCCGGGTGGGTGCCGCCAGTCATCTGACGGATGCTGCCACTCCCGGTGGCGGAGAAGAGTCGATGCGGACGGGGAGCCACCCGGGAGGACACGTGGCCATGCGCGGCACTGTGATCATCTCCGGCGGGGCACCGGCGACGACGAACTGGGCCGCGAAGTGCCGGACAGCGCGAGCAGACAGATGACCGATGCGCGGGGGGATGCGCTCGCGCAGGATGGACCCGTGCCCGACCGCATCACGCCGAACGTCTTCGCGATCAGCTTCGGGCTCGCCGGGCTCGCCGAGGCCTGGGAGATCGCGGCCCGGACCACCGGTATCCCGGACGGTGTCGCCCTCCGTCCTCTGGATCGTCGTCGCCGCCGTCTGGCTGGCGACGCTCGTGATGTACCTGACGAACGTCATCCGGCACGGGCGCGTGGGCACCGAACTCCGCCGGAGTCGGTGTCTTCGTCGCGGGACTGGTGGCGACGGTGTTGCTCGGGGCCCTGCTGAGCGGTCAGTGGATCCTCGCCGACGCGGAGCTGAAGCAGTGGCACCCCGGCTACTTCCTCCCGACCGTCGCGGGCGGTCTCCTCGCGTCGGGCACCGCGGCGTCGCTCGGCTTCCCGACGCTGGGCTGGCTCATGTTGGGGTACGGCGTCGTGTGCTGGCTGGTGCTGGGGTCGATCCTGCTGCTGCGTCTGTTCACCCAACCGCGCCTGCCCATCGGCCTGATCCCGACCATGGCGATCGAGGTGGCGCCCCCGGTGGTCGCGGGCGCGGCGTGGTTCGCGCTGAACGGCGGCCGGCCCGACCCCGTGGCATTGGCCATCGCCGGATACGCGGGGCTCATGGTCCTCATCCAGCTCCGGCTCGCGCCGCTGTACCGCACCGTGCCTTTCGGGCTCGGGTGGTGGTCGTTCTCCTTCTCCTACTGCGCCGTGGTCGTCGACGGCCTCCGGTGGCTGGCCGCGGAACGGGCCCCACACCTGACGGCCTGGAGCGCCGTCCTGCTGGCGGTCGCGAGCGGCGCCATGCTCGCCCTCGTCGTCCGGAGCATCATGACCGCCACGCGAGGCACCTTCCTGCCGCGCCCCCAGCCCGTCGCGACGGCGGTCGCCGCGGCACCGTGATGCGGCGGCACCGTCGGATCACCAGGTCTCGCGCGGCGGCACCGTTCCGGCGTTGATCTGGCCCGTGAGGTTCGAGCACCACACCGAGCAGCCGATCGCCGCGGCGAGCCAGACCAGGAAGCCCAGCGGGAAGAAGATGAAGAACAGCATGAAGCCCACGAAGAAGTGGGCGGCCATCAGCGCGAGCCCGGTGCCGACGCGGTCCAGGTACAGGTGGCCAGCGCCGATCCACAGCAGGGTCAGCAGGATCGCGATGCCCGCTGATTTCGGGGCGGGGGCCGCGTAGGGGTTCGCCTGGTAGGGCGCGTGGGCCATGCCCTGGTGCGGCGCGGGCGGGTAGCCCGGCTGGTACGAGGCCTGCTGGTAGGGGGCAGGCTGGTACGGCATGGGCTGAGGGGCCGCGTACTGCGGGGGCGCGTACTGCGGGGCCGCGTACTGCGGGGCCGCCGTCGGGGAGGCCGGCGCGGCCGGGAATCCCGGGGCCACGGCGAAGCCCGGCGCGGCCGTGCACCGGGGACAGGGCGCACCCGCGGCCGACAGGACGGTCGTGCAGGTGGGGCAGGTCGCCCCGGTGGGCTCGGTCATGGCTTCCCCCGCGAATCAGGACCTCCGCCGAACGGACGGTGGCGCTACGCCCTGTGCATCGCAGGAGAGCGGGACCCGTTACGCCCCCGGTGCGCGGATCGACCCGGTCAGGACACCTCGCCCGCGAGCCCGGCGTAGGTGTCCCGCAGCTCCCGCTTGAGGATCTTGCCGCTCGGGTTCTTCGGCAGCTCGTCGACGAGGACGACGTACTTGGGCGACTTGAAGCCGGCCAGCCGTTCGCGGGCGTGCGCCGCGATCTCCGTGGTCGCGGCCGACTCGCCCTCGCGCAGGACCACCGCGGCCGCGACCGCCTCGATCCACTCGGGGTGCTTGACGCCGAAGACGGCGACCTCGCTCACCGCCGGGTGCGAGTAGATCGCGTCCTCGACCTCGCGGCTGGCCACGTTCTCGCCGCCGGTGATGATGATGTCCTTCTTGCGATCGACGATCGTGAGGTAGCCGTCGGCGTCCATCACGCCGAGGTCGCCGCTGTGGAACCAGCCGTGGCGGAACACCTCGGCGGTCGCCTCCGGCTTGCCCCAGTACCCACGCATGACGTGCGGGGTCCGGTGCACGATCTCGCCGACCTGACCCACCGGCACCGGCCGGTCGTCCTCGTCGTGCAGCCGGGTCTCGACGTTCAGGCTCGGGCGCCCCGCGGTACCTGCCTTCGCGATCTGCTCCTCCGGGAAGAGGACGGTCGCGTTGGGGGCGAGCTCGGTCTGGCCGTAGTAGTTGAACAGGCGGATGCCGGGCAGCCGCGTGCCCAGTTCCGTCAGCACGGCGACCGGCATGATCGCCGCTCCGTAGTAGCCCTTCCGCAGCGACGACAGGTCGTGCTGGTCGAACGCCGGCGAGCGCAGCAGCCGGATCCACACCGTCGGCGGGCAGAACATCTTGGTGATCCGCTCGGCCTCGACGGTCCGCAGGATCGTCTCCGGGTCGGCGGTGTCGACGACGATGCTGGTCGCGCCGAGGTAGACGTCAGGCGTGAGGAAGTCGTGCAGCGCCGCGCAGTGGTACAGCGGGAGCGCGTGCAGCTCGACGTCGTCGCGGTGGTACTCGCCGTCGACGATGTCGCTGACGTACTGGGCGATGAGGTTGCGGCTGGTCATGACCGCGCCCTTGGGGGCCGACGTGGTGCCGCTCGTGTAGAGCAGCTGCACCGGGTCGTCGTCGCCGATCTGGACGTCCGGCTCGCGGGCGTCGTCGTGCGCGAGCAGCTCGTCCATCGACGTCCACCCCGGACGGGCACCGACCACCACCGGCAGCGCGACGGGGACCCCGGCGGCCTCGAAGGTGTCCACCAGCGCGTCCTCGACGATCGCCGCGGTCGCGCCGCTGTCGGTCAGCACGTAGCGGACCTCGGAGGCCACGAAGTTGAAGTTGACCGGCACCGAGATCGCCCCCAGCCGGGCCAGGGCGAAGTAGGCGACCACGAACGCGTAGGAGTTGTGCGAGTGGATCGCCACGCGCTGGTTGCGGACCACCCCCCGCGCCGCGAGCGCATTGGCGACGCGGTTGGCGTCGGCGTCCAGCTCGGCGAAGCTCCGGCGGGTGTCGCGGTGCACCACCGCGAGCTTCGCGCCGAACTTCAGGGCGCTCCGGGCCAGCAGCGAACCGATGCTCTGCCGTCGGGCCCGCGCGACGTCCTCGGTGACGGGCGGGAGATACCGATCGAGGTCGTCGTCCATCGCTGCTCCTCGTCGAGTCGCTCGGGCCGACGACCCGATTTCCGTCGCGCGAGCATCCTGCGACCCGGTGACCGCGCCGGGCAACGGTGAGGGGACCGCGCCCGGGGCTCAGAGCTCGGCGGTCTCGCGGGCGGCGGCGAGGAAGGACTGCACGAGTCGCGGGTCGTCGTAGTAGGGATCGCCGCCGCCGTCGACGGTGCGGCGGCGGCTGTACTCGTAGAGCACGGCGAGCTTCCATTGCGCCAGGGTCGTGTACCAGGCCAGACCGGCGAGGTCGCGTCCGGTCGCGGCCGCATACCGGTGCGCGAGGTCGTCGCGGCTCGGCCACCCGGGCTCCAGGACGGCGGTCCCCAGCTCCCCCGTCGGGGTCGGGGCGGTCCCTGCCACCGGCCAGCAGGCGAGGAAGTACCCGACGTCGAACAGGGGGTCGCCCAGCGTCGCGAGCTCCCAGTCGAGGACGGCGGCGACCCGCCCCGGCGGTCCCGCGCCGAGGATCACGTTCCCGAGCCGGAAGTCGTTGTGGACGATCGTGGCCCCGGACTCGGGCGGCACCCGGCTCTCGAGCCACCCGTCGAGGACGGCGAACTCGTCGGGGACCGTCCCGTCGTCGTCGGCGACCAGCCGTCGCAGTCGTCGCAGGTGCCGCGCGTTGAAGCCCTCCGGACGGCCGAGGCCCTCCAGCCCGGCCGCCCGCCAGTCCACCCCGTGCAGCGTGACGAGGGTGTCGACCAGCGAGTCGCCGATCGCCCGCCGCGCTACCGGCGAGGCGAGCTCGGTGGGCGTGCGGGTGGTGACGACCGGTCCCTCGACGTACTCCATGACCACCAGCGGCGCGTCGTCGAGGACCTCACCGGCCGCCGCGGTGGCGAGGACACCGGGGACGGGGACGGCGCTCCCGGCGAGCGCCCGCAGGAGCGCGGCCTCGCGCAGGACGTCGTGGGCGCCCGGCGGCACCGGAGGCGGCGGCGGGCGCCGGACGACGACCCGGTGCTCGCCCGCCGACACGAGGAAGGTCAGGTTGGAGTGGCCGTCCCCGATCGGGCGGGTCGTCGGTCGCCCCCCGCCGAGGCCTTGGCGGCCCAGGAACGCCTCCAGCGCCGCGAGGTCCGCCGGGCTCCAGTCCCAGCTCACCGGGCGGAGCCCCCGGTCAGGTGGTCGAGGTAGGACCGCGACCAGTGGGTCTCCCACTGCCCGGCGCCCGCCTCGCCGTCGATCGTCGCGTGGCAGGCCGACTCCCAGATCTCGGTCGCCATGCGGTCGTTGGTCGGCAGCTTGATCAGGCCGTAGCGGTCGAACACCACCTCGGTGCGGCCGCCGTCCACGTCGATCACCGTCGCCTCGAGCCGGCGCTGGGTCATGTCGTCGTCGTAGGTCGCGTGCTGCTCGATGCGCGCGATCGGGGTGGTTCGGCCGTCCTGGAGCACGTAGCCGGCGAACCCCCACTCACCGCGCGCGATCCACAGCCACCCGTTCACCGCGCGGCCCGACTCCGTGTAGGCCACGAACCACTTCCAGTGCTGGGGCACCCCCCAGTCGCGCGGGCCCCACGAGTGATCGCGGTGGCCCATCCGGCGGTCCCACTCGATGCGGCGCAGCTCCGGGCTCCCCGACGCTCCGACCTCGAGGAAGCCGGTCACGCGCCCGGACTGCTCCAGGCGGTTCTGGGCGAACCAGCCCGGGATCCCGTCGGGGTTGCGGTGGTAGCTGAAGGCGTCGTGGACGGGCTCGAACTCGTAGCGCAGCCGGAGGTCGTCGCTCTCGTACGTCACGCGGGCGGTGCGGAGCGGCTCGGGCTGCTCGACGTGCAGCCCGGCGACGCGGAAGTCGTCGAGGTCGGCCTCGTCGCCGACGGTGCCGCCCTCGAGCTCGAGCGCGACGGGCTCGCGGTCCGGTCCCCAGAGCGAGACGTTGTAACCGGTCCGGCCCCGGTCGGTCAGGTAGAGGTAGACCTGCAGGCCGAGCTGCTCGTCCGGCATGATGATTTCCCAGAAGAGGCTGTCGCGCATCTTCCCGCCGGCCTGCGGTCGGTGCCGCAGATCGTCGTGGGGCTCGAGGAACGCCGCGTCGTCGTGGTCGGCCCGGGTCGTGGTCACGCTGTCCTACCTCCCGGTGAAGTGCGGATCGCGCCGCTCGCGCATCGCCGCGAGGGCCTCGGGCATGTCCTCGGTCCGGGTCATCAGCGCCTGACCCCGGTTCTCCAGCTCCAGCGCGGCGGCGTACGAGGTGATCTCCTGGTTGCGCTGCAGCGCGCGCTTGCTCATGCGCACGCCGCCGGGCGAGTTGGCGGCGATGGCGGTCGCCAGGGCGAACGCCTCGTCGAACAGCGCCTCCGCGGGCACCACCCGGTTGACCAGGCCGATGCGCTCAGCCTCGTCCGCGGCCACCGGCCGGCCGGTATAGGCGATCTCCGCGGCCCGGCCGGAGCCCACCAGCCGCGTCAGCTGCCAGGACGTGCCGAGCTCGCCGGCCGAGAGCCCCACGCGGACGAAGGAGCAGGCGAACTCCGCGGTCGGCGCGGCCAGCCGGATGTCGGCGGCCAGGGCGAGCGACATCCCACCGCCCGCCGCCGCACCGTGGACCGCCGCGATCACGGGGAACGGCAGGTGCCGGATGGCCGTGAGACCGCCGGTGGCCATCTCCTGGAACCCCAGGAACTCGCGGACCCCCATCCGCGTGACGGCGTCGATCTCGGCCGGTTCGAACCCGGCGCAGAAGGCCTGCTCACCGGCTCCGCGCAGGACCAGGGCCCGCGCCCCGCTGTCGCGCAGCGCGTGGGCGACGAGTCCGAACTCGGCGAACATCGCCCGCGTCTGCCGGTTCTCCTGCTCCGAGCGGTCGATCGTCATGACGGCGATCCCGTCCGGACGCAGCTCGAGCCGCAGCGTCTCCAGCTCCGGGATCACCACATCCGTGGCCATGGGCGCTCCTCGTCCGTCGGCCTCACGGGCCGACACTCGCGGTGGACGTCGACCGGTAACGCGCGAGCAGGTCGTTCACCAGGACCTTGCCTGCATCGCTGCGGGGGACGCGGTCGACGAAGTCGATCGAGCGGGGGCACTTGTGGTGCGCGAGCCGCGTCCGGCAGTCCTCGACGATCGAGGCGGCCAGGTCGTCGGAGGGCGTGACACCGTCGGCGACCGCGACGACGCCGAGCACCCGCTCCCCGAACTCGTCGTCGGGGATCCCGATGACCGCGACGTCGGCCACCGCGGGGTGCAGGGCCAGCAGGTCCTCGACCTCGCGCGGGTAGATGTTCACGCCCCCGCTGATGATCGTCTGTCCCCGACGCCCGCTCAGGTAGAGGTAGCCGTCGTCGTCGAGGCGGCCGAGGTCGCCCACGGAGCCCCAGCCCCCGGTGGCGGCGAGGTCGGCCGAACCGTCCGACGCCCGCCGGGGCTCGGCGGCGTCCTCCCGGACGAACCAGACGACGCCGACGGTGCCCACCGGGACGTGCCGGCCCGACTCGTCGGCGATCCGGACGTGGCCACCGGCGGGACGACCGACCGAGCCCGGGTGGGCCAGCCACTCCTCGGGGGTGATCGAGGTGCGGCCGTAGGCCTCCGACGCGCCGTAGTACTCGTAGACGATGGGGCCCCACCAGTCCATGACCGCCTGCTTGACCTCGGGCGGGCAGGGCGCCGCACCGTGCACGGCCACCCGGTGCGTGGACAGGTCGTAGCGGCGCTTGACCTCCTCGGGCAGGCGCAGCAGGCGGACGAACATCGTCGGGACCCACTGGCTGTGGGTGACCCCGTGCCGCTCGATCGCCGCGAGCGCCCCCTCGGCGTCGAAGCGCTCCATGAGGACGACGGTCCCGCCGAGCTGGTGCACCGACTGCAGGAAACCGATCGGGGCGGCGTGGAACGCCGGACCGGTGGAGAGGTAGACGCAGGCGCCGGGCTCGAAGTCGAGGTTCGCCATCATGACGCCGTTCCGCACCGGTACCTCGGTCGGATGGGCGCCGGGGGGCTCGTCGCGGAACGGCTTGGGCCTGCCGGTGGTTCCCGAGCTGAACAGCAACCGCCCGCCCATGGTCTCGACGAGGGCGGGGTCGCGTGCCGTGCCCTCGACCGCGGCGTCGTAGTCGGACCCGTCGTCGTCGGACCCGTCGTCGTCGGACCCGTCGTCCGCCGCGACGACCAGGAAGCGAGGATCGACCCCCGCGTGGCCGACGGCCGCCCGCACCGTCGGGGCCAGCTGCGCCGACGTGATCACGCACCGGGGGGCGGCGTCCTCCATCAACGGCGCGAGCTCCCCCGCGCCGAGGTGCCAGTCGATCGCCGCGAGCACCAGGCCCGAGCGCCAGCACGCCCAGACGACGTCGCCCCAGCGCAGGTCGTTGGGCAGGACGAGCGCCACCACGTCGCCCACGACGAGCCCGGCGTCGCGCAGCCAGGTCGCGAGGCGCGCGCTGCGCTCGTCGAGCGCCCCGTAGGTCGTCGTCGCGCCGCTCGCGGCCATGACCACGGCGGGCCGGTCCGGATCCAGGGAGGCGTGCACCGGCGGGTACATCGTCAGCGGCCCCGTCGCCGGCGTACGAGATCGTTCCCCGCCGAGCCGGCGCCTGCCGCCATGGCCGTGCCCCGTTCCCTCGCGTCGACGGTGTCGGGAGGAGTCTCGCGTCGCCCTGCGACCTTCGCAATGGTCTGGCCAAATTGTCTATGGTCGTCCCGACGATCCGGCGCACACTGATCTTCCGGGGTCCACACGACGGTGGCCCCGCCCCGCGGCGAGAGGACGGCATGCCCCCGACCACCGGCCCCCAGCTCATCACCCCGCACCTGGCGGCCGAAGCGCTCTTCGGGCTCGCGCCGGTGCACGCCGAGGGCCGCACCGCGACCGGCAGCATGCGGACCGAGGCGTGGATGACCGACGCCTCGGGACGGCCCTCGGCCGGGATGCTCGGAGTCCTCGTCGACGACGTCGTCGGGCAGGCGGCGCTGACGGCGCGACCCGACGGCTGCTGGCCCGTCACGACCGAGCTCTCGATCGACGTGCTCGACGACCTCCCGGCCGACGGGAGCACCCTCACGGCGACCGGCGAGCTCCTCGCCGCCGGCGAGCGCACCGGCACCGCGCGGGGCGAGGTCCGCGGCCCGTCCGGGCGGCTGCTCGCGGTGGCGACCGTGGCGACCCAGTACGTGCCCGGCGTGCCGGACGTCGGGGGCGAGGCCACCGCCGCACCTCCCCTGCCCTCGTCCACGCGGCACCTGCACGAAGCGGTCCACGGGCTCCTCGAGCGCGGCGCCACCGGGTGTGCCGCCCTCGAGGTCCCGCGGAGCCCGGCCCTGGAGAACGTCACCGGCCGCGGGCACGGCGGTGTCCTGGTCGCCCTCGGCGACGTGGTGGCCGCGGCCGCCGTCGCCGACGAGGAACGACCGCCGTTGCGGACGAGCGGTCTGCGGATCACCTTCCTGCGCCCGGCGGTCCTCGACGGCGCGCTGTCCCTGACCGCCCGGTGCGTGCACCGCGGTCGCAGCACCGCGCTGACCCGGGTGGAGGTCACCGGTGGCGATGGACGCCTGTGCGCCGCCGCCACGATCACCGCGTGCCCCGGCGCCTGAGGTGAGGGGTACATCAACAACTCCTGGCCGACCGTCACGGTGACCGCCGGATGACCCGGGTCCCGTGCGGATCGGGACCTAGGACCCCTGACAGTGGCGCGTCGCCGCCCCATGCTCGGGATCGGGTGTGACGACGGGGGGACCATGGACGGGACAGAGATGATGCGTGCGGTCGTCCTCGGGCCGATCCTCGAGGACCCGGGGACTCCGTCTGCCGGACCACCACGGCCGGGAACCACCGCACGGCAGAGGCGGCAGGCGCTGGCCCACCGCACGGCTCGTTGCCAGTGCGGACGTGCGACGTGCCCCTTCGGCGCAGCCCCGTAGGTCCTCACAGGGCCGGTGTCGACGAGGTCGCGAGCCCGGCGGTCCTCGGCGGTCGGCTCCCTTCATCCGCCGCGGGTGAATACCTCTCGTCGGTGGCGGCGAAGGCTGGGCCGGGTCCGGACACCTGACCGAGGGGCGACGATGGACCGTCAAGAGCAGGCACCGTCCCGGACGTCGACCGGAGGACTCACGGGCAGCAACGGCTCCGCGGACCCACGGCCGCACACGGACGGTGTCGCGATGCGTCGGCGCACGCGATGGGGTGGTTGGCTGGCGTTCGGTGCGGTGCTGATGATGGTCATCGGCCTGTTCGCCGTGTTCGAGGGACTGCTGGCGCTGCGGTCACCGGACTTCTTCGTCGCCCAGGGTGGCCGCGTGCTCGCCCTGAACCTGGCCGGCTGGGGCTGGCTGCATCTCGTCCTCGGGCTGCTGGTGCTGGCCGCCGGGGCGACCCTGTTCGGCGGAGGGGCGCGGTGGGCCGGCGGCGTCGGCATCGCCGTCATCGCGGTCAACCTGTTCGTCCAGTTGGTGTGGCTGCCAGCGTTCCCGATCTGGTCGATCATCATCATCGCGCTCGACCTGCTCGTGCTCTACGCCATTGCTGCCACGTGGCCCGATCGGCGCGTCTCGACACTGGCGTGACCCTCGGCCGAGGGTGTGGCGACCGGTCAGACGAAGGTGCGTCGGCCGGGACCGGCAAATACGTGCAGACCGAAGTGCGTCGACAGATCCCGGCAGATGTTGACCCCGCGGACGGAATTGCCGTGGGCGTCGAGTCCGGGTGAGTAGACGGCGATGCCGATCCGTTCCGGGATGGCGGCGACGATCCCCCCGCTGACACCGCTCTTCGCGGGGATGCCCACGTCGTAGAACCATTGGCCCGCGGCGTCGTACATGCCGCAGGTGGTCATGACGCTGGTGACGTCGCGGACGTGCTCGGCGGGCATCGCCGAGTCGCCGGTGAGCGGGTTGGTCCCGCCGTGGGCCAGGGTCGCCCCCATGACCGCGAGCTCGTCGGTGTCCACCGTGACCGAACAGGCCGACAGGTAGACCAGGATGTTGTCCTCGATATTGCCGTCGAGCATCCCGAGCGACCGCATGAGGTAGCTGGTCGCGAGGTTCCGGTCATTGGTGCGCAGTTGCTGGTCGAGGATCGCGGCATCGACCCGCAGATCAGGGTTGCCGGAAAAGAGACGGAGCCGCTCGAGCAGTCGTTCGACCTTCTCCCGGGGCCCGCCACCGCGGATGAGACTGGTCGCGACCAGGGCGCCCGCGTTGACCATCGGGTTGTGCGGGCGAAGCTGCTCCTCGTCGAAGGTGATCGAGTTGAACGGGTCGCCCGACGGCTCGACGCCGATGCGGGCGAGGGTGGCCTCGCGCCCGTTGTCCTCGAGGGCCAGGGCGTACGTGAACACCTTGGAGATCGAGTGCAGCGGGAACCGGCGCCCGCAGTCGCCGACGGAGACCCGCACACCGGAGACGTGCACCCCGGACAGCCCGAACCGGTCGGCCTCGGACTCGGCCTCCGGCGGGTAGAAGGAGACGATCTGGTCGGCCGGCAGCGCCGCGTGGCGTCGATGGAGCTCATGGATTTGAGCACGGATCGCGGCAGGGTCGGCGTGCTCGACCGGCCCGTTCACCGACGACGCGCCGTTGCCGGTCCCACGGCACCGGACCCGGCGGATCCGGACGGGGGCTGCTCGGTCATCGGCCGCTCCTCGCCGCTCGTCGGGGTCTCGCCAGGGAGACGATCCTCCGGGACGACCGCCCCGAGCCTCACCCTCGAGGGATGATCCCGGGGCGCCGTGCGGCCGCGGTGATCACGGCGACGGCCTCGTCCGCAGGCGGCAGCGCCTCGATCTCGCCCGCCAGGCGGCGCGCGGCGGCGGTCGTCGCGGGGTCGGAGAGCACGTCGGTGATCGCCCGCCGCAGGTCGACCGGGTCGACGGCGCTGGTCAGGGCTGCCTCGTCCCGAGGACGGACCGCGACGCCCGCGCCGAGCTCGGCGACCCGTCGGGCGTTCTCCGGCTGGTCGGCGAACAGCGGCGTGATCACCAGTGGGAGCCCGGCCGCCAACGCCCCGAGCGTCGTCCCCGAACCCCCGTGGCAGACGACGGCGCTCGCGCACGCGAGCACGTCGGCCTGCGGCACCCACCGGGCGATGTGGACGTGCGGTCCGGGCGGAGCCATCCGCCCGTCCTCGACCCCCTGGCCGGTGGTGAGCAGCACCCGGGCCGGGAGCTCGGCGACCGCCTCCAGCGCGACCTCGTAGATCGGGACGGCGGTGGGCACGCTCGCGGCCGCGCTGCCGAACGTCACGTAGACCAGCGGGCGTTCGTCGCCGGGCCAGTGGTCGGGCAGCGGTGCGGGGGCGACGGGTGGCACCCGGAAGCGGTGCGTCGGCGACGGGTCCGGCCCGTGACCGGAGTCGAGCGACGGCGGGAAGAACGTCAGGTAGGGGGTGTCGGCCATCCGCGCCGTCAGCCCCGGGCGCCGGGCATCGACCGCCTCCGCCGCCATCTCCGTGATCTGGCGCAGCGCGGAGATCAACCCGATGCCGACCTGGACGTGCGGGATGCCCTCCTCGTCCGCCACCACGGCGGACGCGAACTCGCCAGGCTCCCGGACGATCACCTCGGGCTGCCAGTCGCGCACGGTGCCGCGCATCGCGGGAAGCATCGCGCGCACGTTGAGCGTCGCGAAGATCTGCCCGATGACGAGACGTTCGGCCTCGGCGTAGGACAGATGCGGGACCTGGGCCCACACCGGTCCGATCTCGGCATCGTCGGGCAGCGCCCCCGGAGCGAAGGGCAGTGCCTCGCGCTCCGCGATCGGCGACAGACCGGGCGGGCCGATGAGCCGGACGTCGTGTCCGGCCCGCCGACAGGCGTCGGCGAACGGGATCATCGGGGTGACGTGCCCCGCCCCACCGGTGCTGGCGAACAGGATCCGCATCGGACGACGGTAGCGCCCCGGAACCCCGTGACCAGCGGGATGACGACCGCGAGGTCACGGCCCCGCCCCGCAGGCCCGTAACGAAGAGGTGCCCGTTCAGCGATCAGCGGCACGATGATCCAACGGGGGGAGCAGTCGATGGTGATCCGCCTCGAGCGGGTGGCGGCGCCGACCGTCTCGGCCGGCGTCGCAGCACCGCAGGGGACGGACACCGCTGTCCTCCGGGGAACGGGTACCGGCGGCGCCCCCGACACCGCATCCGTCGGACGACGACGCCGACGGGTCGCGCTGGTCATCGCGCTCGTCGCGATCCTGGTCGCCTCGGGGGCCTCGCTGACGGCCTGGGCGTTGATCGCCCCCGCCGGGGCCGTCGGCCACGACGTCTCCTACCCGCAGTGCGGTGCCGCGCTGCCGAGTACCGGGACGTTCGGGATCGTCGGGGTCAACGGCGGCAAGGTGTCGACGGCCAACCCCTGCCTGTCCACCCAGTACGCCTGGGCGACCAGGACCACCAGCGGGGCCGCGCTCTACGCCAACACCGGTAACCCGGGGTCGATCTCCACCTTCTACTGGCCGGCCAGCGGCAGCCGCGATCCCGCGCTGTGCACCGACCGCACCTCCTCCTCCGATCCCGGCTGCGCCTACGATTACGGCTGGCACGGCGCGAAGAACTCCCTGCAGATCGCGCAGAACGCGGTCAGTGGGGCCGCGGCGCGCACCTGGTGGCTCGACGTGGAGCTGGCCAACAGCTGGAACGGCTCTCCCTCGGCGAACGCCGCCGCGTTGCAGGGCGCCGTGGACGCGCTGCGCGACGCCGGGATCGCGACCGTCGGCATCTACTCGACCGCCTACCAGTGGGGCCAGATCACCGGCGGCTACTCGTCCGGGAACGCGGCCTCGTACCGGTCCTCGTGGGCCGGCTCGTTCACCCCGAAGCACCCGATGGAGCAGGCGCCCGTGTGGGTCGCCGGACTGAGCACGCTCGACGCCGCGAGCAGCAACTGCTCCACGACGTTCACCGGCGGGGCCACCGCCCTCGCGCAGTACACCGACGGCACCACCGACGGGGACCTGGTCTGCGGCGCGGCCCCGACCCCGCCTGCCACTTCGACACCGCCTGCCACCTCGACGACGACGCCGCCTGCCACGACCAGCGCTCCCGTCACCACCAGCGCCCCCGCCACCACCAGCAGTCCTGCCACCACCAGCACGGCACCGTCGACGAGCCCGAGCACGGCCACCGCGACGCCCACCACCACGGCCGCGCCGACCACCACCACCGCGCCCACCACCACCGGCACCCGTGCCGCCCCGCCCACCAGCGCCCCGGGCACGCCGAGTGCGGTGGCCGGGAACGCGTCGGTCGCGCTCAGCTGGACGGCGCCCGTCGGGGCCCAGCCGGGGTGGACCTACAGCGTCACGCGCTCCGACCCGACCGCGCCGACACCCCGCGTCGTCGCGCAGGGCCTGACGACCGCAACCTGGACCGACCGCACCGTCACCAACGGTCGGAGCTACACCTATCGCGTCGCCGCGGTCAGTGCCGGCGGCACCGGACCGGCCTCCGCCCCGGTGACCGCGACGCCGTCCGCCGCTCCCGGGGCACCGACCAAGGTCACCGCGGCGACCGACCGCACCGCCGGGGTCGACCTTGCATGGACGGCGCCCGTCGCCACCGGCGGGAGCCCGGTCAACCGGTACGTGGTCATGCGGAGCACGGCGCCCGGCCGGGAGACCGCACTCGGGGTCCTGACCTGCCGGACCGCGACGTGCAGCTGGCGCGACACCGGGATCGTGCACGGAGCCACGTACTACTACCAGGTGGTGGCGCTCAACGACGCCAACGCGACAGGACCGCGGTCCCCGGAGGTCGTGGCGCGGGCCCGGTAGTACCGGGTCCTCGCCGGCCGATCACGGGAGGAAGAGCGTCGAATCCCCGAACTCGTGCCAGAGGTAGTCGCCGTGCTCGACGGCCGCGCGGTAGGCACGGCCGACCAGCGCCGGTCCGGCGACCGCCTCGAGCAGCAGCAGGTGGCTCGCCTCCGGAGCGTGGAGTCCGGTGACCAGGCCGGTCACCGCCCGGGACGGACGGTCGGGCCCGAGCACCAGGTCGGTCCACCCGTGGGCCGGGTGCACGGTTCCGTCGGGGTCGGCCGCGGTCTCCAGCGCGCGCACCACCGTGGTGCCGACGGCGACGACCCGGCCGCCGGCGGCCCGCGTCGAACCCACCAGCCGTGCGGTCGACGCCGGCACGGTGAACCGCTCGGGCATCGGGGGCTCGTACTTCTCCGGGCTCGAGACTCCGGCGTGCAGCACGAGGGGTGCGACGAGCACGCCGCGGGCCATCAGGCGGATCAGCAGCCGCTCGGTGAACGGGCGTCCGGCGCTGGCCATCTCGGCGCTTCCCGGCTGGAGCGCGTAGACGGTCTGGTGATCGCCGAGCGGGTAGCTGCCTGCGAGGTAGCCGTATCCGATCGGCCGACCGTGCCGGGTCAGGAACTCCTCGGCCGCCCGGCCCGGGTGGGTCCGGGCCCGCCACAGTCGGGGCACCACGGCGTCAGGATCCGGGTAGGGCGCGATGAGCTCCACCCGGACGGCGTCGGCGAGCAGCAGCACGTCCCCGGGGCGCACGCCGCGGTCCGGGCCGTCCGGGAGCCGCGGCTCGATCACCCAGGTGTCGTCGTCGAGGGTGGTCGACACGTGCACCACGGTCGGCGCGCCATCGACGCGGCGGGCGTCGAGTGCCGCCGGCAGCGTCGCCGAGGTGTTCACCACCAGCAGGTCGCCGGGCCGGAGGTGGTCGCCGAGGTCGGCGAAGCGGTGGTGCGAGACGCCGTCGGGTCCGGCGACCAGCAGCCGGACGCCGTCGCGGGCCAGCCCCCGGCGTTCGGGCGGGGCGGTGGCCTCGCGGTCGGGCGGCAGCAGGAACCGGGTGGCGGGCGCGATCACGAGGTCACCACCAGATCGACGGCCCGGTACCGACCGCTCGGGAGCTCACCGGCGATGAGGGGCGCCAGCGCGGGGACGACGGTCTCCGGCAGCGGCCGGTCGGTGATGTCCTCGCCGGGGAACGCCGCCTGGTGCATGGCGGTCCGCATGTCGCCGGGGTCGACGGCATAGACCCGCAGCTGCGGCTCCTCGACCGCGAGCACGGCGGTGAGGTGGTCCAGCGCGGCCTTCGAGGCGCCGTAGCCGCCCCAGCCGTCCATGGCCTCGACGGCGGCGTCGGACGACACGTCGATCACGCGCGCCCCGTCGTGGAGGAACGGTCGCAGGGCCTGGACGAGGGCGAGCGGGGCGATGACGTTGACCGCCAGCACGTCGGTGAGGACGTCGAGCGGGTAGTCGGTCAGATGCGGCTGCGGGCTGGGCCCGAGCCGGCTCGCGTTGTTCACGAGCAGATCCAGGCCGCCGAGTCCGTCGACGACCTCGGCGAGACGGCGCCGGTGCCCGGGATCGGCGACGTCACCGGCGACGACGGTGACGCGTGCCGAGTCGAAGGTCAGGTCATCGGGGTGGCGGGCGTCGACGACGACCCGCCATCCGTCGTGGGTGAGCTGTTCGGTCAGGGCGCGGCCCAGTCCGCGGGAGGCGCCGGTGACGACCGCGGTCCGGAGAGGTGGAGAGGTCATGGGTCCGAGCGTGCAACCTCAACTAATGTCGAGGTCAAGACACGAGGTCAGGACGCGAGCACGTCCGGGAAGCCGAACAGGGCGACCAGCGCGGGGTCCTGGAACTTGACCACGCGGGAGACGCCGGTGGCCGTGGCGGCCAGCACCACGGCGCCGTCGGCGCGCAGCGTGCCGTCGACGCTCCGGCGGTACACGACGGCGGCGGGTTGGCCGTTGGCGGTGGTCGCGATCATCCGCCAGTCCCCCGGCGCACCGAGCACGTATGCGCCGAGCACGTGGATGCACATCGCGCGGCCCGACTGCCAGTCGAGGAACGGCGTCGCCTCCAGCGTGGCGTCACTGCGCAGCACCTTTTCCAGCAGCCCCGCATCGGAGCGTTCGAAGGCGGCGATGTATCCGTCGAGCAGCGCGCGTGCCCGTTCGTCGGTCGGCTCGATGAGCTCATCGAGCTCCGTCACCTCGTCCAACCGGGAACGGGCACGCTGCAGGCCGCTCTTGACCGCCGCGACGGTGGTGTCGAGGACCGCGGCGGTCTCCGCCGCCGAGAAGGCCAGGACTTCGCGCAGGATGAGGATCGCCCGTTGCCGGGCGGGCAGGTGCTGCAGGCCGGCGACGAGCGCCAGCCTCAGCGACTCGCGCGCGATCACCACCGCGGCCGGATCGTCGGCGGCCGGGGCGATCCAGGCGTCCGGCAGCGGTTCCAGCCATCGGACCTCGTCGGGCCCGGCGCATTCCGGCGCGCGATCGGGTCCGTCGTACGGGCCGGTCAGACCGGAGGGCAGCATCCGGATCGGGCGCGCCGCCAGCGCCGTCAAGCAGACGTTGGTGGCGATCGTGTAGAGCCAGGAACGAACCGACGCCCGCCCTTCGAATCCGGAGAAGGAGCGCCACGCGCGCAGGTAGGTCTCCTGCACCAGGTCCTCGGCATCGTGCGCCGACCCAACCATGCGGTAGCAGTGAGCCAGCAGTTCCCGGCGGAATCGCTCGGTCTCGGCGGTGAACCGATCATCATTCGGTGTCGACCGCGCAGGCGAGGTCACGCGGCGGAGCGTAGTGCGGCACGGGTCGAGTGTCGGTCGGGACATGGCGTCAGGGCAGCAGGGCGAGTTTGCCGATTGTGGCTCCGGCTTCCAGTTCCGCGAGCGCTTTCGGGCCGTCGACCAGGTCGTAGGCGGTGGGGCGGCCGGGGGGCAGCACCTCGGCGGCGACGAGCGTGGACAGTGCCCCCATGACGTCGCCGAAGATGTGCGGCGCGGACTGGATCAGCACCCCGAGGTTGAAGCCGATGAGGTGGACCTGGTGCCGGTACACCAGGTCCCAGTTGGTGATCGCGGCTTCGCCACCGGCCACGCCGCAGACGACGACACGGCCGGTCACCCGCTTGGCGACGGACAGGCTCGCCTCGAACGTGGCGCCGCCCGCCGACTCCAGCACCAGATCGACACCGGCACCGCCGGTCAGCCGCAACACCTCGGCAGCGATGTCGTCGCCTCGGGAATCGACGACGTGATCGGCACCCGCAGCCAGCGCGGCCTCCTGCTTGCCCGCCGAGGTGGCGCCGATGACCGTCGCCCCGTAGTGCTTGGCCACCCTGACCGCGGCCTGACCGGTCGCGCCCGCCGCGGCGTGGACGAGAACGGTCTGCCCGTCGGTGACGCCGCCCAGAACCTTGATCCCGGCCACGGCGGTCGGATGGTTCACGACGAGTCCCAACGCCTGGGCCTCGGTCCAGCCCGGGGGCAGCGGCACGGCCGCGGCCGCGGGGAGCGCCATGTACTCGGCGAAAGCGCCGTCCCCGACGCCGACGACCCGGGTCCCCACCGGCCGGTCGGTGACCCCCTCCCCCACCACGACGATCTCGCCTGCGCCCTCGAAACCAGCCGGGTACGGAGCCCGCGGGCCGTTCCCGAACGTGCCGTGGGCCTTCGAGACATCCGCGAAGTTGACACCGGCGGCCCGGACGCGGATGAGGACCTCGCCCCGGCCGGGGCTCGGCACCGGTGCGTCGTTGACCAGGCCCATGTCCTGTGGGCCGTCGAGGGATGTCTGCTGCAGCGCGTGCATGGTCGCGGGAATGCTCACGGGCTATCGGCCCTTCTCGGTCGGCGCACAGGGGAGAGGCCGGCCCGTCGCGCGGGGCCGCGCCTCCCACCCATGGAGACCCCGGCCACCCCGAGAAGGAATCGGTGCCCGCGCCCGGGGGCGACCCACGCGCCCGTGAGGGGGCGCGTCGCCCGTCATCGGCCTCACGCTAGCGCTGGTGGCGCTCGGCGAGCTCCTGCAGGAAGCGGGGCACGCGCCCCGCGCCGAAGTCGTAGAAGCGCGCCCAGCTCGGGGTGACCGCGATGCGCGCCATCTGGTCGTAGAAGCCGGTGACCTGCTGCTCGAACTCGGCGGCCGCGTCGGGGGCCATGCTGATCCTGGCCATGGCGAGGTACTCCTCGACCACGCCGTCGACGATCTCGACGCTCGCCCGGCCGCGGATGGACAGGGCCCGCGCCCCACCCGGTGAGTCGCCGGCGTCGACGGAGACGGCGACGTCCGGGCGGGCCGAGAGGGCTGCGACCTTCGGCGAGGTGGAGGCCGTGGCGATGACCACCTGGCTCCCGGTCCAGTAGAAGCCGACCGGGATCACCCGTGGCGTGCCGTCCTCGCCGTTGTAGGCGAGGTGGGCCGCGGCGGTCGTCGTGAGCAGCTCCTGCGCCCCGGTTGCTGACAGTTCCTCGTCGACCTCGTACTGGTCCATGACCTGGCTCCCGGGTTCGCATGTCGTCGGCCGGCGTGGTCGCCGACTCCCCCAGGGACGGAGCCGACCGCGGGAATCTGACGCCGACGCCGTGGCTTCCCGGGCGTGATCACGACGCCGAGCAGGTCACCGACTCGCCGGGCACCCACCGCCCCACGATCGGCGCCGGGCTCGGCGGTCCTGAGCCCCCCGGCAGCCGTCGCGAGAACGGGGGTTGGCCCCCCGCCGTCGGAGGGAGCGCACCCTGCCCGTCGGGACGACGCCGGCCCAGTCTGGAAGTCGCACGCCGAGCCGACAGCCGAGACGAAAGGGGCGAGCGACATGACCGAGAACCACGGTGGACCGCAGCAGACGACACCGGAGACCTGCGATCGCTGCATAGCGCGCGCCGCGTTCATCGCGATCTTCCCTGCCGGGGGCGAACTCCTGTTCTGCGGCCACCACCTCCGGATCCATCGCGAGCGCCTCCTCTCGCACGGATCGCTCGTGTGGCCACTCCCCGGGCACGCCACGCTCCGCCCGGTCAGCGACGCCGCGTAGACCGAGCGCCCGCGAGATCGTGGATCCGAACCTCGGGAGCGTGTCGCCGCGAATCTTGCGCGTGTCGCGCCCGAGATCGTGATCATGGGCGGCGGGCGGTTCTCCGGGCGTCGGAACCCATCGGCCCGTCCGGCTTCCGGAGGACGTCCGGGCTCCGAGCCCTCTAAGGTGCGAGATGTTCGCCGGTTGACCCTCCAGCCCGGTGACCCACGAGCCCGGTGTTCGTGGCCTGCCCGCGGGGCGGCCCGATGTCCTGAACGTTGCTTTCTCCGGGCATCGCCCGCCTCCTTGGGGCACTTGGACCCAGACCCCGTCCGAGGTGAAGATCGAGATGTCGCTGTCCGGACCGCATGTCCCCCGCCCGACGGACCCTGAGCGTCCCGACGGGCGTCAGCCCCGGCCGCGTTCGCGGCACACGTCCCCGCGCCTGCGGGCGCTCCCCGATGACGTCGGTCGGCTGGTCCGTGCCCTGCTGTGGCGGGCTCTTCGGACGGCTGATCGGCGGGTGCAGCCACACGTGCCACGCCGTCCGTTCGGGCGGGGTGGCTGCTGATCGCACCGTCGTGGGAAGCCGACGGAGGCCGGCTGCCGCGGTGCGTGCGGCCCCGCACGGTGATCAGGCGGCGGGGTCGACCACGAGGAAGTCCTCCGGCAGTGCACGGCCGTCGAGGTGCGCGGCGAGCATCTCGTGCACGCCCTCGGCGATGCGGTCCTGCGCCTCACGGGTCATCCCCGAGCAGTGGATCGTCATCGCCTCGGAGCCGGCGGGCAACGACCGCCACGGGTGGTCGGCCGGCGCCGGCTGCGGGTACCAGGTGTCGCCGGCGTAGCCCGCGAGGTGGCCGGACCCGACGGCCCCGACGAGCGCGTCCCGGTCCACGATCGCGCCCCGCGCGGTGTTGACCAGCCACGAGCCGGGCTTCATCGCCTTCAGGCGCTCCGGGCCGAACAAGGCCTGGCTGCCGTCCATGAGCGGCAGCGCCAGGCAGATCACGTCGGACTCGGCGACGAGGGTGTCGAGCCTGGCGTAGCGCACGCCCAGCGACGCTTCCTCGCCGGCGCTGCGGCGGTGGTTGGCGTAGTAGAGCATCCGCACGTCGAAGCCCTTGAGGCGCAGCGCGGTGCGGGCGCCGATCGCGCCGAGCCCCACGAGGCCGATGGTCTTGCCCTCGAGGTCGTGCGACGGAGCGGCGATCTTCGCGACGTCCCAGCCGCCCTCGCGGGCCTCGGTGTGGGCGGGCAGGAAGTTGCGGACCAGGGCGAGGATCTGCAGCACGTTGTGTTCGGCGACGCTGACGACGTTGCTGCCGGTCACCTCGGCGACGGTGACGCCGCGCTGCCGGGCGGTCTCCGGATCCGTGTGGTCCGAGCCGATCCCCGCGGTGATGACCAGGGTCAGGTTCTCCGCCTTCTTCAGGCGGGCCTCGTCGAGGTAGACCGGCCAGAAGGGCGTCGTGACGAGCACCTCGGCGTCGGCGAGCTCGCGGTCGAGCGCCTCGCCGGTGTCGGACGTCGCGACCAGGGTGTGACCGCCCGACTCGAGGAACGGGCGCAGGCCGAGGGCGTTCTCCGCGCTCGCCGGCACATCGGCGTCGACGGTCTCGGACTGCGGGTAGGACACGTAGACGACCTTCATGACCCGGCGGCTACCCGAGCCCCGTCGGGCCCGACACCTGCCACGAGAGCTCGAGCGCACCGTGCTCCACGGGCTGTTCGTGGCGTTCGGGGTCGGTTGGGCCCGCGCGGGCCGGCCTACGGTCCGATCGGCGAGGTGATGGGCGATCCGGTCAGGGGCCCGGAGTCCGGCACCCCGGCGTAGTCGGGCAGCTCGGGTCCGTGGATCGCCCGCCCGAGCAGTTCGGTGAACCACTCGGACTCGAAATCCGGGGGCGGGTCGGCGTCCGCGCCGGGGATGCGGCTGTGTGCGTTCATCCGGCCGATCTCCTGGTTGGCCTCGACGAACGGGCGCATCCGCTCCTCGTAACCGGCGAACCCGGCCTCGGGGTCCCACCCGGCGGCGGCCAGCTCTCCGGCGAGCAGGTAGGCGCCGACCAGGGCGATGCCGGTGCCCTGACCGGACATCGGCGACGAGCTGCACGCCGCGTCCCCGAGCAGCCCCACCCGCCCGTTCGACCAGCGATCCATCATCACCTGGGCGACCTGGTCGAGGTAGAAGTCCGGAGTGTCGTCGAGGTGGGCGAGGATGCGCTGGGTCGACCAGCCCAGGCCGGCCATCCGGTCACGCAGCAGTTGCTTCTGGGCCGGGACATCGCGGTGGTCGACGTCGAAGTCGGCCGCGGGGAAGGAGAACATGGCCATCGCCCGGGTCGCGTCCTGGATGGGTCGCAGGCCTGCGGAGCGCCCGGACCCGGACTCCTGGTAGTCGATCAGCCAGCGGTCCAGCCCGAACTCGTTCGGCACGCTGTAGAAAGCCAGCACGTGCCCGAGGTGGCGGACGAACCGCTCGCGCGGCCCGAAGACCATCGCCCGCAACGACGAGTGCAGCCCGTCCGCCCCGATGACCAGGTCGAAGCGCCGCCGATCGCCGCCCGCGAACGCCACGTCGACCCCGTCGGCGTCCTGCGTGAGCTCGGCGATCCGGTCGCCGAAGACGTACTCGACACCGTCGCGGGTGTCGTCGTGGAGCACCCGGGACAGGTCACCGCGCAGGATCTCGATCTCCGAGATATACCCGTCGCCGCCTTCGTCGTCCGCGCGGAAGGTCTGCAGCACGTTCCCGTCCGCGTCCACCGTGTGGGCGCCAGTGGTCTCGGTGCAGGCCGCGCGCACGGCGGCGTCCAGCCCCATCCGCCGGATGACCTCCTTGGCCACCCCGCGCGCATCCACCGCCTGCCCGCCGGGACGCAGCTCAGGGGCCCGTTCCACCACGGTCACCGCGGCTCCCCGACGGCGCAGCCAGTGGGCCAGCGCAGGCCCCGCGATGCTCGCCCCGGCCACCAGTACTCTGCTGCCGCTCACAGCGCCCCCCGCTCATCCTGGAACATCATGTCCTCCTGCCGTTCGAGAGGTAGACATTCCCGGGGCAGGAAACTCACCGCCAGACCGGAAGACGAGTTGCTAGTCCCGGGGCTTGCGCCGTATCCACTGGCCGGCCGGGCGCCGCGGCGGCCGGACCAGGATGTCGCCGCCGTGCAGGCGGCCGGTCAGCTCGATGCTGAGGATGACGGGCGCGTCCGGCGGGGCGTCGCGCGACTGGCGGACGGTGACGTCGCCCATCCGCGCGCTCAGGTCGTTGGTCTGTACCACGATCCCGGGCTGGGTCACCAGCGTGAGCCCGGCCCCGAAGCCCAGGTCGACGTCGATCTCCAGGGTGGGGGAGGTGATAACCGCTTCGGTGAAGTCGAGCTTCACGTCGCCCGCGGTGGCCTGGATCTCCATCCGGCGCGGCACCACCCAGCGGCCCTTGCGCTCCACGTCGCCAAAGCGCTGGCTGATCTTCACCAGGTCTTTCTGAGCCGGCTGGGCCGGCGCGGGCAGGTCAGCCGTCAGCGCATCCAGGTCGGCCTGGGTGCGCGCACCCAGTGCCGCCTCCACCCGTTCCTCGAGCTCGTCCGCGGTCAGCCGGCCGTCGCCGGCCGAGTCGCGCAGGAGCTCGACCACCTGGTCGCGTTCCGCATGCGAGACCCGGATAGCGGGGACCGCCGGGGACTGGGTGGCCGGCAAGTGGGCCGTGGCATCCTCGGCCGACGGCTGCTCCGCTGTCATAGCCCTATCCTGGCCGCCACCAGTATCCGCCGCAACATATCGATTGTCCGCCGCAGTACATCGACGCCGGCGCCGCTCCGCGGGCCGGCCACAGCCGCAAAGGCCGGGCCCGGAGTCGAGGTCGAGCTGCGCGGGCCGCTATCCCAGCCGGTCGCGGCGGCGGGTCAGGGCGGCGATCTCGGCGGTGTTGACCGCCAGCTCGATGGCCCGGTCGTATGCCGCCCGCGCCTCCTGGCTGCGGCCCAGCCGGCGCAGCAGGTCAGCCCGGGTCGCCTGGTAGGCGTGATAGCCGGCCAGCCGGTCCTCGAGCCGGTCGACGGCCGTCAGAGCC
>NZ_DASXJS010000122.1:0-18236 GCF_036497245.1 Actinomycetospora sp.
CACCCGCCGCGACGGCTTCGGCCCGGCCCCCGACGTCGTCGCGGTCCGCGAGAGCGAGGGGATCGTGCGGGTCCCCACCCCGTTCGGGCCGACCGCCTGGCTGCTGACCCGGTACGACGACGTCCGGTCGATGCTCGGCGACGCCGACGACTTCGCCAACGGCTGGACGCCTGCGGACCTCGGGGAGACCGGCCGCGACCCGCGCCAGCTCTCCGGCGAGCGGGCGGGCAACCTGCTCGCGCTCGACCCGCCGGACCACACCCGCCTGCGACGGCTCCTCACCGGCGAGTTCACCGTGCGCCGGATGCGCCGTCTCGAGCCGCGCATCGTCGAGATCGTCACCGAGCACCTCGACGCGCTGGAGCGCACCGGGCCGCCCGCCGACCTGGTGTCGACGTACGCGCTGCCCATCCCGTCGCTGGTGATCTGCGAGCTGCTCGGCGTGCCGATCGCCGATCAGGACGAGTTCCAGGCCCGCACCGCCCGCCAGCTCGACATGACGCTGCCGGAGGAGGAGCGGGTCACACTGGCCGCGGAGGCGCTGGCCTACATGCAGGGGCTCGTCGCCGGTGCCCGCCGCGACCCCGGCGAGGACCTCCTCGGGATGCTGGTCCGCGAGCACGCCGACGACCTCGCCGACGACGAGCTGGTCGGGATCGCGAACCTGCTGCTCGTCGCCGGGCACGAGACCACGTCGAACATGCTCGCCCTGGGCACGCTCGCGCTCCTGCGGCATCCCGAGCAGCTGGCGCTGGTCCGCGACGACCCGGACGCGGTGCCGGGCGCGGTGGAGGAGCTGCTGCGCTGGCTCGCGATCGTCAACTCGGGGTCACCGCGGCTGGCGCGTGCCGACGTCGTCCTCGGCGGGGTGACGATCCGCCGCGGGGACCTGGTCTCGTTCAACCTCCCCGCCGCGAACCGCGATCCCGCCCTGCTGGAGGACCCCGAGCGCCTCGACGTCACCCGTGCCTCGGCACCCCACGTGGCGTTCGGGCACGGAATCCACCACTGCCTGGGCGCGCCGCTGGCGCGCCTCGAGATGCGCGTGGCGTTCCCGGCGCTGCTGCGGCGCTTCCCGGACCTGCGCCTGGCCGTGCCCGACGACGAGGTCCACTTCGCCTCGCACCGCGCGATCCACGGCCTGGTGGAGCTGCCCGTCGCGTGGTGACCCGGCACCTCACATCGGGGTGAGGCGCAGCGACACCCGCGTCTGCGGGCCGCGGGAACGGCCCGAGCGCTTCAGGAAGGGCTCCGCGAGCTGGAGCAGCCGGAGCGCGCCGAACTCCCAGCCGTACTTGCGCCGCAGCAGACGCTCGGTGAGACCGGCCCCCTCGGGCGACTCGTCGACGACGGCGGTCGCGCGCACCGTCGGGGTGTCCGCGGCGACGCGACCCCGGCGGTCGCACGCGCGCAGCTCGACGCGGGAGTCGTGGTGGATGCGCCGCACCTTGCCGCTCTCGCCGACGGCGTAGACGACGAGTGCGGCGCCGTCGCGGACGACCCACACCGGGGTCGCCACGGCCTCGCCGGAGCGGCGGAAGGTGGTCAACGAGACGTAGGGCTCGTCTCCGAGGGTCACGAGTGATGCCGTCACATGATCGTCGATACCCGTCGCCTCCCCACCACGCACAGCCACGAACCTCACAGCGCGTCATCGATCACAGAAGGCCATCCCCGCCGCAGCACGGCGAACGCGGCGTCGACCGCCTCTTCGGGGCCGGGCGAGGACTCCAACGAGCGCGATGACGTGATCGGGCTCTCTCCGCCGGCGCGGGCGGTCGCCTTCCGGTCCGCGTGCCACGCCACACCCACAACACGACCGTCACGCGACCGACACGCGGTCATCACGGGCCGTGGTCCCACGGTCGCGCTCCGGTCGGGCACCCTCCGGGCATGAGCATTCCGGGAGCCGACGACCCCGTCGACGGACACGGCGCCCGACCGCCGCGCGTGGTCATCATCGGGAGCGGGTTCGCGGGGTTCCACACGGCGAAGTCGCTGGCCCGACGGATGCGCGGCGCCGTCGAGATCGTCGTCGTCAGCCCCACGAACTATTTCCTGTACCTGCCGCTGCTCCCCGAGGTCGCGGGCGGCATCCTCGAGCCGCGTCGTATCGCCGTGGCGCTCTCGGACGCCCTGCCGTCGTGCGTGCGCCACGCGCCCGGTGAGGTCGACGACATCGACCTCGACGGCCGCGAGATCGGGTGGCTCGACCCCGAGGGGGTCCAGCACCGGATGTCCTACGACCGGCTGGTCCTCACGGCGGGCAGCGTGCACAAGGTGATGCCGGTCCCCGGGATCAACCAGTACGCGGTCGGGTTCCGCGGGGTGCCGGAGGCGCTCTACCTCCGCGACCACCTCATCCGGCAGATCGACCTCGCCGCGATGTGCGACGACCCGCGCGAGCGCGCGGCGCGGTGCACGTTCGTCGTGGTCGGCGCGGGATACACGGGCACCGAGGTCGCCGCGCAGGGCCAGCTGTTCACCCGCGCGCTCGCCCGCAGCCGCGGCCTCGACCCGGACGAGATGCGCTGGGTCCTGGTCAGCCGGGGCGAGGTCCTCGCCGGCCTCGACGCGCACCTCTCACGGACCGCGGACGCCGTCCTGCGCAAGCGCGGGCTCGAGGTGCACACCCACGAGACGATGGAGGAGGCGACCGAGGAGGGCGTGCTGCTCAGCTCGGGGGAACGGCTGCCGACCCGGACCCTGCTCTGGTGCGTCGGCGTGCGCGCCGACCCCCTCATCGAGAGCCTCGACATCGCGGTCGACGGCGGCCGGGTCGTGGTCCACGAGACCCTCCAGGTCCCCGGCCGCCCGGAGCTGTACGCCTGCGGGGACGCCGCCGCGGTGCCCGACCCGAGCCGGCCCGGGGAGTACACCGCGATGACCGCTCAGCACGCGGTCCGCCAGGGGGCGCTCGCGGGCCGCAACCTGGCCGCGTCGCTCGGGCACGGATCCGCTCGCCCGTACCGCCACCGTGACCTCGGCTTCGTCGTGGACCTGGGTGGGTTCCATGCGGCGGCGGCTCCGCTGCACGTGCCGCTCACCGGCCTGCCGGCCAAGGTCGTGACGCGCGCCTACCACCTGGCCGCCATGCCCGGCAATCGCCTCCGTACCGCCGCCGACTGGGCGCTGGAGGCCGTCCAGCCGCGTCAGAGCGCCCAACTGGGCCTCGTGCGTTCACCCGCCGTGCCACTCGACACCGCGTCGCCCGAGGTCCCCCAGCATCACCTCGGCTTTCCTCACGCGAGCGGCCCGAACTGATCCGCGGCGCGATTCCGCGGCGGGCGACCGCAGAAACGGATCACCGCTTGGCATTGTGGAACACACAGGGGATCCGGACTCCGAACAGCCTTTCGATCGCGAAGTGTCCGACCAGACCCGCCGGGCAACCGCCCGGGGCGTTGCCGCTGCTGACAGGCGGGTCGCGACACCTACGGGCCCCACACCACTTTCACAGCCCTGCTGTCTTGTTGGGGCCCCACAGAGTGGATTACTCTGTTCTGGTAGCCGGGCAGCAACGTCTCCCCCCGACGAAATCCGGGCCTACCCCCCCAGGCCCGGAGGTGTGCTGCCCGGCTACTCATGTGCCATTCGCGGGGAATCGCGGGAATTCCGGGGAAATGACGCCCGGCCGGCTGGTGCCCGATCGATCGGTGCGCGGAAGGTCCGGGACCCGGCCGGTTCCCCCGGACCCGTTCGTGGTACCCAGGAGGGACCCGCCTCCGGTCTCGACGCCGGGGGCCGACCCGACCGGATTGGTGCAGCAGATGGCCCTGATGCGTCGCGTGGCCGCCCTCGGAGCCGCCGTGGCCGCCGCCCGTCAGTACGCGCGGCAGAACCCGGACAAGGTCAACCGGTACGCCGATCAGGCCGCGACGTTCGTCGACCAGCGCACCCACGGCCGCTTCCGGCGTCAGCTCGACACCGCACTGCGCCAGGTCCGCAAGGAGACCAGCGTCCCCGGCGCCGCCCGGTTCGGCCCGAGCCAGGCCGGCCAGTACGGCCCGCAGCAGCACCGGACCGGCGGGGTGGGGAGCAACAACGGCTTCGGGACCGAGCGCTACCCGAGCGAGCGCACCGACCGGTAGCCGGCCGGGCCCACGCGGGTCGTCGGGCTCGACCCCTCAGCTCATCAACTGCTCGAAGAAGCCACCGATGCGGTGCTCGCGGTCCACGAGGTGCACCTCGAGGATCCAGTGGCACCGGCGCCCGGACGCGTCCACCGCCCGGTGCATGGGGGTGTCGTTGCCGGTCGTGATGTAGCTGTGGAGCCGCTCGGCGTCGATCAGCTCGTGCGGGAACTCGCCGACGAGGTGGCCGCTGTGCGGGCCGCCGAACTCCCACCCCGCATCCCGGGCGAGCTCGCGCACGTGGGCGTACAGCTGCTCACCGGTGACGTCCGGCCGCTCGTCGAACCAGGCGCGCCCCGACTCCCAGACGCGGGGCAGGTCGTCGGCGAGGCGGTGCTTGCGGGGGTCGTCCCCGAGCACGAAGGTCCGGCCCACGTCGGCCTCCCACGCGGCGAACACCGGGCCGAGATCGACGAACGCGATGTCGTCCTCACCGATCCGGCGGTCGGGCGGGTTCTCCGCGTAGGGCGCCAGCGTGTTCTCCCCGGAACGCACGACCCGCTTGTGCCAGTGGCGAGAGGTTCCGAACAGCTCCGCGCCGAGATCCCGCACGGCCAGGCTGACCTCGGACTCCCACCTCCCGGGGGCGATCAGCCCGCGCCTGCCGATCTCGGCGAACAGCTCAGCGGCGTGCTGCTCGGCCTCGACGAGGCACCGGGTCCGGTCGTCCTCGTCCAGCGTGCTCGTCGCGTCCACGACGCGATCCTCACCCCGCCGGCCGCCGCGACGGAAGACCACCCTCGGGATCCGACCGCGGCGACGCGGCGCGGGACGTTAGCGTCCCGGACCGTGCAGCCCGCCGACATCGGACGCCTGGTCACCCCGAGCAGCCCGCGGGTCTCCCCCGACGGGACCCGCATCGTCGTCGTCGTCACCCGCGTCGACCTGGAAGCCGACCGCTACCGCAGCGCCCTGTGGCTCGCCCCCGCCGACGGCTCGCGGACCGCGCGGCCCCTCACCGCGGGTGAGGTGTCCGACGCGAACCCGGCCTGGTCCCCGGACGGCTCCCGGTTGGCGTTCGCCCGCTCCTCGGAGGGGCGTCACCGGCTGCTGGTCATGCCGGTCGGGGAGCCGGGCGAGCCGGTGGTCCTCGCGGACCGGGCCGAGCCCGTGGGCGGGCTCGCCTGGTCGCCCGACGGCACCACCCTGGCCTTCAACTCGCGGGAGCCGCGACCGGAGGCCGCCCCGATGACGGCGCCGGGCGAGGGCACCTCCAAGCCTCCCCGCCGCATCGACCGGCTGTTCCCCAAGCTCGACGGCGAGGGCTGGATCGTCGACCGGCCGCGGGCGGTGTTCGTCGTCGCGACCGACACCCCCACACCGCCGCGGCTACTGGTCGCGCACCGCTACGACCTCGGTGCGCCGGCCTGGTCACCGGACGGCCGCGCGCTCGCGGTCTCGACGGTCCGGGACGTCCCGGACGCCGACCTGACGATGATCGAGGCCCTGCACCTCGTCGACGTCGACGGCGAGCACGCGGGCGAGCTGCGCCCGCTCACCGCGGAGCTGACGACGTCGCTCACGCACCCGTCGTTCTCCCCGGATGGCACCCGCATCGCGGTGCTCGCCGAACAGATGACGGTGGTGCCGTCGTTCGGCCGCGTCGCGACCGTCCCGACGGCGGGCGGGGACCCGACGGTGCTCACCCGCGGCCTCGACCGGCAGGCGTCGCCGATGGTCGGTCTGCGGGCCCCGGTCTGGCGTGGCGACGACGAGCTGCTCTTCGCGGTCGAGGACCACGGGACCCAGCCGCTGTACCGCGTGCGCACCGACGGCTCGGTCGGCTCGGGGGTTCCCCCCGAGCCGGTGCTCGGCGGCACCCGCGCGATCGTCGGGTACGACGAGGCCGCGGGCACCCTCGCGGTGGTGTCGACGTCCCCGACCGAGCGCCCCGAGCTCGCGGTGGTGCGCGACGGCGTCGAGACCCGGCTGACGGCGCTCTCCGCCGGGTTCCACCGTGACGTGCCCGGCACCGAGCCCGAGCACCTGCGGGTGCCCTCGCCCGGCGGCGGCGAGATCGACGTGTGGCTGCTGCGGCCGCGCGTGCCTGCGGGCGACCGCGTCCCCGTGCTGCTCTCCGTCCACGGCGGGCCGATGACCCAGTACCCGACGGCCTGGTTCGACGAGTTCGCGCTGTGGACGGGCGCGGGCTACGCCGTCGTCTGGTGCAACCCCCACGGCTCGACCGGCGACACCGAGGCGTTCCTGCAGGCGATCCGGCCGACGGAGGCACCGGAGGTCCCCGGCACGGGCTGGGGCGGGGTCGACGCGGACGACGTGCTCGCGGCGCTCGACGCCGCCCTGGCCCACGACCCGGCCCTGGACAACGCGCACGTCGGCGTCCTCGGCGGCTCGTACGGCGGGTTCATGACGACGCTGCTCGCCGCCCGCACCGACCGGTTCGCCGCGGCGTGCAGCGAGCGCGCCGCGAACAACCTGCTCTCCCTGGAGTGGGGCGGTTCCGACGCGGCGGGCTTCTTCCGCTTCGAGTTCGGCGGGCTCACCCACCTCGACCGGCCGGACCTCTACACCCGGCTGTCCCCGGTCACCCACGCCGCCGACATCCGCACCCCGATGCTGCTGCTGCACTCCGACGAGGACCTGCGCTGCCCGCCCGAACAGGCCGATCAGCTCTATCTCGCGCTGCGCCTGCTCGGCCGGGAGGTCGAGTACTGGCGCTTCCCGGACGAGGGCCACGACCTCTCCCGCGGCGGCTCGCCACGGCACCGCGTGACCCGCGCGGAGATCATCCTGGACTTCTTCGCCCGCCACCTCGGTGGTGCTCCGCCCGCTGCCGGCGCAGCGGCGGCGGGCGGAGCGTCGCTCACACCTCGCTCCGCTGGGGAGCCCCCTCCTCGTCCGGGCTGACCGCGCCGGCGTCCACGGCGGCCTCCACCGCGCCCGCCTTGCGCGGGAAGTTCGGCAGCCAGTGGTTGAACACCAGGTTCAGCACGAACACGACGATGACCGTGGACGTGATCGACGAGCCGAAGATGACCTGGAAGTCCGACGAGAAGTGGTCGTAGAAGTCGGGCTGGATCGTCGGGATCAGCCCGATCGAGAACGACACCGCGATGATCAGCAGGTTGTGGTTGTTCGGCCCGCCGAAGGTGACCTTGTGCAGCGTCTGGATGCCGACTGCGGTGACCATCGCGAACATCACCGTCGCCGCGCCGCCCACCACCGGGCCGGGCAGCGCCGCCACGATCGCGCCGACCTTCGGGACCAGGCCGAGGATCACCAGGCCGACCCCGCAGACCGTCACGACCCAACGGCTCTTGATGTTGGTCATGCTGACCAGGCCGACGTTCTCGGCGTAGGCGGTGTCCGGGAACGAGTTCATGAAGCCGGCGAGGAACGCCGAGAGACCGTCGACGGCGAGGCCGCGGGCGAGGTCGTTCGGGCTCAGGTCCCGCCCGGTGAGCTCACCGACGGCGAGCATGTCCGCGGTGGACTCCACGTAGGTCACCAGCATCACGATGCACATCGAGATGATCGCCGCCGCCGCGAACTTCGGTGGACCGAAGTGGAACGGCTGCGCGATGCCGAACCACCCGCTCGACGCGACCGCGGAGAAGTCCACCAGCCCCATCGGGATGGCGATGATGGTGCCGATGACGATCGCGAGCAGCACCGAGGTCTGACCGAGGAAACCGCGGAGGAAGCGGGCGAACGCCACGATCAGGACGACGACCACGGCGGCGAGCACGATGTGGGAGACCTGCCCGGAGTCGGGGTTGGTCATCATCGCGACCTTGCCGTCCTCGTCGAGGAAGGGCTGCCCCGCCGCGTTGAGCTTCGGGATCTCGGCGGTGAAGGTCGAGGTCTTGTCGCCCGCGATGAGGCCGATGTTGGCGCCGATGAGCGAGAGCCCGATCATCGCGATGACCGTGCCGGTGACGAGCGGCGGGAAGAACCGGATGATCATCGAGAACGGCTTGGCGATGATCAGCCCGAAGATGCCGGCGATGATCATGGCGCCGTAGACGTAGGGCAGGCCGTCGCGGCCCCCGTAGGACGTCGCGATGATGATCATCGGGTTGAGCACGGTGAACGTCGCGCCCGCGACGACGGGCAGCCGCACGCCGAGAATCCGCCCGATGCCGGCCGACTGGATGATCGACGCGATCCCGCAGATCAGCAGGTCGGCGCTGACCAGGATCGCGATGTCGGACTCGTCGAGCCCCACCGCCGGGCCGACGATCAGGGGGACCGCGATGGCCCCGGCGTACATGATGAACAGGTGCTGCAGGCCCAGCACCAGGAGCCGGGGCAGCGGAAGGACCTCGTCCACGGGGTGGACGGCGTCCTGCGGGGGCGCGGGTGACGTCACGGCGGTCTCCAGCGGGTCGGCGCGTCCCGGCACCAGGCCGGGTGAGGCGTCGCCCACGATGAACGCGCTCCGTGACGGCGACCCGAACCGCGCGTCACACCCCCGTGTCCGGACCCGACCAATCGGACGGAACGGACGAGCGCAGCCGTTCGGGACTCAGGCCGCGACGGCCAGGGGCTCGTACGGGGCGCGGACGAGCGCGGCTCCGACGGCTCGCTGGGTGGCCGCCGAGGTCAGCTGGGCGACGTGCCCGTGGCGGACCTCGACGTTGTGCGCGTGGGGGTCGTGGCTGGCCCGCCACGGCACCGCGCCGTCGGCCCGGCTGTAGATGCTGGTGAAGGGCAGGTCGTCGGGCCACGGGGCGCGCAGCGACTCCCGGAAGCGGGCACAGCAGCGTCCGCCGACGAGGCAGCCCAGCCCGTAGAGACCCGGCACGCCCACGGTGCCTGCCACGGCGAGGGCCCACGCCGCGGCGGCCATGGGCGCCGAGAGGCCCCAGAGGTCGAACGGGGTCCCGATGGTCACGAGGTGGGAGACGGCGTCCGGTGCCTCGACCCCGACCGCGCGGCCGAACTGTCCGCCGCGGCTGTGCCCCACGAGGCGCACCGGCTGCCCGGCCCGGTCGGCGAGCTCGCGCACGCGACGGGTGAGGGAGGTGACGGTGCGCTGCGAGCAGCCCATCCCCGCGGCGATCGTGTACGGCGTCACGTCGTACCCGAGCCGGGTGAGCCAGAGGGTCATGGGGTCCAGGCACGGCCGGGTCTCCCCGAGGCCCCCGAGGAGGACGACGGGCCCGTCACCCGGGTGCTCGACGGCCTCCTGGACACCGACCGAGCGGTGCCGCAGGCCCGTGAGCCCGATGGTCGCGCGGCCCGCCTGCTCGAGGCCCAGGCCCACCATGGAGTTCCACCACATTGCGACCACCTGACGGAGACGGCTGCTGCAACCCTGCGACCAGCGACCGCCGGTTACCCTTTCGTCACCCTGCGGTAAACCGGCCACGGATCATTCACTGGTCGGGAAGCCGAGATCGAGCCCGCCGCCGTGCTCGGAGGACGCCGGGTCGGGCCACCGGGAGGTGACGACCTTGCCGCGGGTGAAGAAGTGGACGCCCTCGGTGCCGTGGGCGTGGGTGTCCCCGAACAGCGAGTTCTTCCAGCCGCCGAAGGAGTAGTAGGCCATCGGGACCGGGACCGGGACGTTGATCCCGATCATCCCGACCTCGACCTCCTGCTGGAAGCGCCGTGCGGCGCCGCCGTCGTGGGTGAACAGGGCCGTGCCGTTGCCGTAGGGGTTGGCGTTGACCAGGGCGACGGCCTCGTCGTAGGTGTCCACGCGGAGCACCGAGAGGACCGGGCCGAAGATCTCGTCGGTGTAGATCGTCATGTCGGTGGTGACGTGGTCGAACAGCGTCGGGCCGACGAAGAAGCCGTCACCCTCGGCGTCGAACTCGCCGGTCCGGCCGTCAACGACGACGTCCGCGCCCGCCGCCTCCCCCGCGTCGACGTAGCCCGAGACGCGCTCCTGCGCGGCCCGGGTCACCAGCGGGCCCATGTCCGTGCCACGCCTGCCGTCGCCGGTGCGCAGACCCGTCGCGCGCTCGGCGATCCTCGCGACGAGGGGATCACCGGCCGGGCCGACCGCGACGACGGCCGAGATCGCCATGCAGCGCTCCCCGGCCGACCCGAAGCCGGCGTTCACGGCCTGGTCGGCGGCCAGGTCCAGGTCGGCGTCGGGCAGGACGACCATGTGGTTCTTCGCCCCACCCAGGGCCTGCACCCGCTTGCCGTGCGCGGTCCCGGTCTCGTAGACGTGGCGGGCGATCGGGGTCGAGCCGACGAAGCTGATGCTCTTCACGTCCGGGTGGGTCAGCAGTCCGTCCACCGCGACCTTGTCCCCGTGCAGCACGGTGAAGACCCCGTCGGGCAGCCCGGCCTCGGCCCACAGGTCGGCCATCCACTGCGCCGCGCCCGGAACCTTCTCGCTCGGCTTGAGCACGACGGTGTTGCCCGCGGCGATCGCGATCGGGAAGAACCACATGGGGACCATCGCCGGGAAGTTGAACGGCGAGATGATCCCGACGACGCCGAGCGGCTGCCGGATCGAGTGGACGTCGACGCCTGCCGAGGCGTTCGCCGTCGCCGACCCCTTGAGCAGGTGCGGCATCCCGCAGGCGAACTCGACGACCTCCTGCCCGCGCGCGACCTCGCCTGCGGCGTCCGCGAGCACCTTGCCGTGCTCGGAGGTGATGATCGCGGCGAGCTCGCCCGCGCGCGCGTTGAGCAGTTCGCGGAACCGGAACACGATCTGGGTGCGCTTGGTGAGCGAGGTGTCGCGCCAGCCGGGAAAGGCCTCGCGGGCGGCGCCGACCACGCGCTCGACGTCGTCGGGCGAGGCGAAGGCGACCTGCTTCGTCAGGGCGCCCGTCGCCGGGTCGGTCACGTCGCCGGTCCGGTCCCCGGTGCTCGCCAGGGCCTTCCCGCCCGCCCGGTGCTGCAGGATCTCGGCCACGGTGTCCTCCTGGGGTCGGCGTCTCGTCGGCCGGAGTTCCCGTCCGGGCCCCCCTCGACGCCCATCGGGCGGCGCTGTCCGTCGGTCATGATCGAACACCGTGACCAGGTTGTGTCCTCTTTCTTCACGATGAGGTCGTTCTCGCTGTAACAGCGCTGGTGAGGCCGCCGACACATCGGCGTCGGGGCCTGTCGATCAGCGTGGATGAGGACGGTAGACATGAGTCCCAGTAGGGCGACCCTCGCGCGGAGGTTGGGCGCGATCGCCGCAGGAGTCGTACTGGTCGGGTCGGCCTACACGGGCGTCGCCTTCGCCGACGAGGGCAGCGGCGGGAGCTCGCAGCCGAGTGATCCCGTGGGCGGCCTCGTGAGCGGCATGACCGGCGGGTCGTCCTCTGCGTCGCAGGATTCCTCGGGGTCGGACTCCTCAGGGTCCTCTGGATCCGGGAGCTCGTCGGGGTCGAGCGGCTCGTCGTCGGGCTCCGGCGGCTCGGGCTCGTCCGGATCGATCTCCGTCCCGTCGCTCCCGTTGCCGACCGACGCCCTCGACCCCGACACCGGGTCGTCGTCGTCCGCCGGGCTCCTGAGCCCGAACGCCCTCATCTCGATCCCCAGCAGCATCACGTCCTTCCCGTCGTTCCCGACGACGCTGCCGACCATCCCCGGGCTGCCCGACCTGACAGGTACAGACCCGACGACGGCGTGCAGCACCGTCGTCTCCACGCTCGGCGGGCTCGACCCCACCGGCCTGTCCTCCGCGCTGCAGAGCCCGGCGGCGATCTTCTGCGGGGCGCTCGGCTTCACCCTGCCGGGCCTGCCGGGGACGACAACCACCTCCGGCCCGAGCACCGAGACCATCTACGCCCCGCCGCAGTACTACGGCCCGGGGAAGAGCTACACCGGCAACAGGTACTGGGACAGCGGACACGGCCACCGTTACTGCAGCTGCTCGACCGGCAGCGGGTCGGACGACGCGCCAGTCTCCGTGACCCAGGTGACCACCATGCCCAAGGGCGGCGTGGACACCGGCGACGGTTCGTACGGTCCGTGACGGGGAGACGGGACAGATGGTGAGCACCACACTGGAGACTCCCCCCAGGGGAGAGAGCCGCACCAACTCGGCCACCAACAAGATCTCGATCGCGATCGTCGTCCTGCTCGGCCTGGTCGCCCTCGTCGTCGGGATCACGTCGGGTCCGGGCAAGAACGGGGGCGCCCCGATCCTGCTCGCCGCGTCGGCGCCGACGCGGGTGACGGTGCCGTCGATCGAGGCGACCTCGTCGCTGATCCCGCTCGGCCTGCAGTCCGACGGTGAGCTGGCCGTCCCGCCGCTGTCGGCCCCGATGCAGGCGAGCTGGTTCGACAGGAGCCCGACCCCGGGCGCCCTCGGGCCGGCCGTGATCCTCGGGCACATCAACGGGAACGGGAAGCCGGGCATCTTCGCCGATCTGGGGCGGGTGCAGGCCGGCGAGCAGATCCTCGTCGACCGGACGGACGGCCAGACCGCGGTCTTCACGGTCTCGCACGTCGACACCGTGCCGAAGTCGAGCTTCCCGTCGAACGACGTGTACGGCGACACCCCGGACTCCGAGCTCCGGCTCATCACCTGTGGGGGCGTGCTCGACAGGGCGGACCACAACTACCTGTCGAACGTCATCGTCTACGCGAATCTCACCGAGGTGCGGAAGACCTGATCCGGTTCTCGCCACGACCCGACGCGGCCGTCGTCCCTCTCCGGGGCGGCGGCCGCGTCGTCGTTCAGGTGCGGGGCCGGGCCGCGGCCCACCCGCTGGCCGTCAGGACCACGAGCGCGCCCAGCACGAGAGCCAGCGCCGGCGCCCAGGCCTCCGCCGGATCCCCGGCCGTCGCGTGCAGCGCGCCGACGACCGTCGGTCCCAGGGCACCGATCGCGTACCCGCCGGTCTGCATGAACGCGCCGAGGCGGCGGTTCTCGGTGGTGGTGCGGGACGCCGCGAGGACCGCGGAGAAGAAGACGAAGAAGCCGCCACCCTGGGCCGCGCCGCCGAGCGAGCACCACAGCGGCCACGCCGCGGGCGCGAGGAGGAGGCCTCCGGGCAGGGCCAGCCAGCCGAGCGCGACCGGCACGAACGCCAGGCGCAGGCTGCCCGTCCGGTTCCGGACGAGCGGGGTGGCCAGGGCGCCGGCGACCGCGAAGATCTGGAACAACGAGGACGCGACGCCCGCGCTCGCCGCGCCGAGCCCGCGCAGGTCCGCAAGGATCTCCGGGAGCCAGGCGGTGAGTCCGTAGTAGCTGAACGACTGGCAGGCGAACGCCGCGACGAGCAGCCACCCGACGGGTCGGCGCCAGGGGCTCCGCTCGGTGGAGGTGGTCCCGTCCGGCGTGGAGCTCACGGCGGCGCCCGGTCTGCGTCCTCGGGTCGCCACCGTCCAGACCACGGCCGCGGCGAGGGCGACGACCAGCCAGGCCAGGAGCGCGATCCGCCACCCGACGCCGTCGGTGAGGGGCACGGTGATCGACAGCGTGATCATCGAGCCGACGTTCATCGTCGCGGTGTAGGCGCCGAGCAGGGCACCGGAGCGGTGCGGGAAGTCCCGGCCGATCACCACCGGCACGACGACGTTCCCGACGGTGATGCCCGCCCCGATCAGGGCGGTCCCGGCGAGCGCCCCCGCCACCCCGTCCGCCGAGCGCAGCAGTGTCCCGCCCCCGAGCACCGCGAGCCCGACGAGCATCGCCCGCTCCGGACCGAGCCGGCCGATCATCCAGGAGGCGGGCGGCGCGGCCACGGCGAAGGCGAGCACCGGGAGGCTCGTCAGCAGGCCCGCGACGGCGGCCGACACCCCGAGGTCGGCCCGGATCGCATCGACGACCGGCGCGACGGCGACGATCGGTCCCCGCAGGTTGAGCGCGACCAGCAGGACGGCCGCCGCGAGCAGGGGCCCGCCGACGGGCGGGGCGGCCGCGGGCCGCTCCCGACTGGCCGAGGGCGTGGTCACGACTCCCCACTCTCACCGACCGGTGCCCGACGCGCCCGCAGGTGCACGTGTGGGCCTCGCCTCCCGCCGGGCAGCCAGACACATGGCCCGGTGCCTCCCGGACAGCCCGCGGACGGGCCTCGAGTCGAGGAGGACGACGATGACCGACCACGACGACGCGCGCGTGCGCAAGGCCCTGCAGGGCATGGATTTCCCCGCGACGCGGAACCAGCTCGTGGAGTACGCGACCGACCGCGGCGAGATCGACGATGCCACGCTCACCGCGCTGGCCGGGCTGCCCGAGGCCCGCTACGGCTCGATCGACGACGTGGTGTCGGCCGTGCCGCATCGGCCGGGGACGACCAGCAACCGGTGACGTCGTCGGGGGGCGCTGCTAGACCTGCGGTGTGACGAGCTGGTCAGAGGTGGAGCAGGCGGCTCCCGAGCCCGCCGCCGTGGTGCGGGCACTGTTCGGGCGCGGGAAGCACAAGACGATGGCGACGCTGCGCCGCGACGGGTCGCCGCGCCTGAGCGGCATCGAGACGGAGTTCGAGCACGGCGAGCTGACGCTCGGCATGATGCCCGGATCGATGAAGCTCGCGGACGTGGGACGGGACCCGCGGGTCGCGCTGCACTCGCCCTCGGTCGACCCGCCGGCGGACGACCCGACGGGGTGGCCGGGCGAGGCGAGGGTGTCCGGTCGGCTGCACGCGATCGCCCGGCCCGGCGAGGGCCCCGACGGGTCCTACTTCGCGGTCGACGTCACCGAGATCGTGCTGACCAGGATCGCCCCGTCGGGCGACCGCCTGATCATCACGTCGTGGCGGCCCGGCGGCCAGGTCCGCGAGGTGGAACGGACCTGACCCGCCGGCGTGTCAGTGCGCGATCAGCTGCCCGAGACGCCGGGTCAGCTTGACGTTCTCCCGGTAGTCGACCGGGACGACGATGACCGAGGGCCGGTCGCGCTGGTCGAACGCCTCCTTCAGCGCCGGGCGCAGCTCGTCGGCCGAGGTCAGTCGGCGCGCGTGGCACCCGAGCCCCTCGGAGATCTTGACCAGGTCCGGCGAGGGGAAGTCGGTGCCGAAATGCCTGCCGAACTCCACCTCCTGCTTCCAGGAAATCAGCCCGTAGCCGTTGTCCTCCCAGACGAGGTTTACCGGCGCGACCCCGAGCCGCACCGCCGTCGCGAGCTCGGCGCCGTTCATGAGGAACCCGCCGTCCCCCGAGATCGCGCAGACGCGCAGGTCGGGATGCACGAGCGAGGCGGACACGCCGCCCGGGACCGCGATCCCCATCGAGCAGAAGCCGTTGGAGATGATGCAGCTGTTCGGATCGTAGGTCGGGTAGTGGCGCGCGATCCACATCTTGTGGGCCCCGACGTCCGAGATCAGGATGTCCTCGTCGCCCATCTCGGCCCGCAGATCGGCGAGGATGCGCTGTGGCTTCATCGGGAAGTCGCCGGTCTCGGCCTCCGCGGCCGACCCGCCCTCGCTGATCTCCTCGGTGAGGTGGGCCCGCGCGCGGGCGTGCGCCTCGACGTCGGGGAAGCGCTGCTCGTCGGTGAGCCCCTCGGTGATCGCCCAGAGGGCGGCCGCGATGTCCCCGACGATCTCGACGTTCGGGCGGTAGGCCCCGTCGACCTCGGCCGGGTCGAAGTCGATGTGCAGGAGCCGCTTGCTGCGCCCGATGTTCCAGCGCGACGGCGGCCACTCGACCATGTCGTACCCGACCGCGATGACCAGGTCCGCGGCCTCGAACACCTCGGTCACGTAGTCCCGGGAGCCGAGGCCGACGGCGTAGAGGCTGCGCTCGTGACGGTCCGAGAGCGCGCCCTTGCCCATGAACGTCATGCCGGCGTAGATGCCGGTCTCGTCGACGAACCGCTGCAGCTGGCGGCTCACCCGGGTGCGCACGCAGCCCTGGCCCACGAGCAGCACCGGGCGCTCGGAGCGGGCGATGAGATCGAGAGCGGCCTGGATCGACTTGTCGTCGGGCACCGGCCTGCGGACCTTCTCCGGCGGCACGATCGGCGCGCTGTCGACCTCGTGCTTGGCGATGTCCTCGGGCAGCTCGACGTGCGTCGCGCCGGGCTTCTCGGCCCCGGCGAGCTTGAACGCCTTGCGGATGACCTCGGGGATCGTCGTCTCGTCCCGCAGCGACGTCGTCCACTTGGTGATCGGCGTGAACATCTCGACGACGTTCATCGCCTGGTGGGACTCCTTGTGCAGACGCGTCGTCGCGCCCTGCCCGGTGATCGCGACCACCGGCGAGTTGTCCATGTTGGCGTTCGCCACGCCGGTGACCAGGTTCGACGCGCCCGGCCCGAGGGTCGACAGGCACACCCCCGGGTTGCCCGAGAGGCGGCCGTAGACGTCGGCCATGAATGCCGCGCCGGCCTCGTGGTGCGTCGGCACGAACCGAATCTTCGAATCCCGCATCGACATCAGGAGGTCGGCGTTCTCCTCACCCGGCACGCCGAACACGTACTCGACGTCCTCGGCCTCCAAGCACCGCACGAACAGATCGCTGGCCCTCACGGTCACGCTCCCCACAGATCGCTGACGACCGGTGCTGTACCCCATGACGGCCCGGATTCACCCGTCCGTCGGCCTCGCTCCGGTCGCCATCAATCCTCCGTGGTGCGGCCGGTTCGTCCAGCCGTGGGCCCGAGAGATCGCTCACCGGGGGCCCGGGGTCGCCGCGACGCCCCCGTAGCCCACCTCGAACCGGCTCAGCGCCATGCCCGGCCCGCCCGTCCAGGGCTCGAACCCGGCTTGGATGTTGGTGAGGAAGTCGGTCGCCTGGACCGAGCCCTGCGCGACCGCGTCCTTGACGAAGTCGGTGATCGGCAGGTCGTTCGCCTGGTCGACGTAGCCCTGGCGGACGTATGAGATGACGTTCACGCCGCCGTTCGTGCCCTTCCAGACCTCCCAGGTCGCGCCGCCGATCGTCGCGGTGCCGGACTGCTGCCCGATCGGCTTGATCCCACCGGTCTCCTTCAGCCAGATCATCAGCTCCATGGCGTCGTTGTGCCCGTTCTTCTTCGGCGTGCTGTCCGCCCAGACGTCGTAGGCCAGGTTGGACTTCGTACCCGCGGGGATCGCGCCCGCGATGCTCGAGCTGATCGGGCCGAGGTCGCTGATGCGCGTCGGCAGGGTCGTGCCCTGCGTGCAGGTCCCCATCCAGCAGCCCGACATGATCGACGGGTAGGACGCCGGAGCGTCATTCTTGGCGTGCTCGCCGGAGTTCACCGTGAAGCCCTGGGTCGTCGCGGTCACGCACTGACCGTCCGAGGCTCCCCACTCGTTGTTCTGCACCATGAACCGGCCGCCGTCGACGTCGGTGGACCCGAACTTGTCGCACACCTGCCGTCCGCCGGTGCCCTGTCCGCCGGCGCCCTGTCCGCCGCCGGCCGTCCCCGTGCCGGTGGTGGGGCTGCTCGACCCGGCGCCGGCGCCGGTCGCCGTGCCCGTCGAGGTGCCGGTGCTGGTACCCGTGTCGGTGCCGGCGCCCGTCGAGGAGCCGGCGCCGGCTCGGGCCGTCGGTGATCCGGCGTCCGCGGGTGACGCGGCCGTCGCGACGCCGGCCCCTGTCGTTGCGGTCGGCCCCGCCGTGGCGGTCGCCGCCGTCCCCACCCCGGTCGAGCCGTACCCGGTCGAACCCCCACCCGCCGCGCCGGTAGCCGTCGAGCCGTACTCGGTCGAACCCCCGCCCGCCGAGCCGGCGGCCGTAGATCCGGCGGCCGTTGCAGATCCGGCGGCCGTCGCGCGGCTGGACGTCGATGCGGCGGGCGAACCGATAGCGGTCGCCTCTGTGCCCGTCGACGCGGACGCGGGTGACGCGGAGGTTCTCGAACGGGACGCCGCCGAGCCGGAGCCGGAGCCGGACGAGTCATAGGCCGTCGAGCCGGTCCCGGATGCCGTGGCACCCGCACCCGTCGCAGATCCCGCGGCACCCGTACCGGTCCCGGAACCGGCGTCTCCGGTGCCCGTCCCGGATGCCGTGGCTCCTGTGTCGGCCGACGCGGACGCGGACGAGGGCGCTGTCGACGTCGGCGCGGCGACCGCTCCCGCAGTGGACGCACCGTCGGAGGCGGGTGTCGTACGGGACGCCCCTCCGGCGGCGTCCGTCGCGCTCGCGGTCCCCGACCCACCGCCGGCGCCGGCCAGACCGGAGACCTGGTCGAGGGTCTTCCCGACCTTGAGGTCGTTCAGGAACAGCGTGCTGTCCTGCTTGATCGACTCGTCGCGGTAGATGCCGGTCTTGAGGTAGGCGCTGCCCTTCACGTTCGACTGGGGTGTC
>NZ_DASXJS010000123.1:0-42257 GCF_036497245.1 Actinomycetospora sp.
CGGATCGACGTCGGGAAGATCTCCGCCTGGTAGATGTGGAACGAGTTCGAGAAGATGTTGCTCGCCGTCGTCAGGAGGAATCCCGCGGCGACGATCAGCCAGGGCGAGGCCGCCGCGGCGAACACGATCCCGAACACTGCGATGGCCAGTGCCGACGCGATGATCAGGTACTTGCGCTCGAAGCGCTCCACCAGCGGCACCGAGAGCAGGGAGCCGATGGGGTAGCCCGCGAAGCTCAGCGCCGCGTAGCCCAGCGATTCGGTGATCTCGAAGCCCTTCGAGACCAGCACCAACGGGGCCAACGTGCCGAAGCCGTAGTAGGCCACCGTCTGCAGGATCTGGAAGATGAACAGCATGATCGTGCGGGTCCGGTAGTTCCCGGTGAACGCGATCTTGAGGACCTCGCGGGTGGACCGGGCCGGGGGTCCGGCGCCGGGCGGGGGCTCGGCCGTCCGCACCGGGATCCGGTCGGCGGCCTCCGGGGCGCCTGCCCGCGCCGCGATGTCGCGCACGACCGCCTCGGCTTCGTCCCGACGGCCGCGCGATTCGAGCCACCGGGGCGACTCGGGCAGCACCCGTCGCATCCAGATGACGAAGAACGCTCCCAGCGCCCCCGCGACGAGCAGCCAGCGCCAGCCGTCGATGCCCGCGATCTCCTGGGCGGCCACGAGCTTGCCGCCCAGCAGCGCGGCGACGGGGACACCGAGGAAACCGACCGTGTAGGCCCACGCGATGTAGCGACCGCGGACCTTCGCCGGCAGGAACTCCGCGAGGTAGGTGTCGACCAGGACCAGTTCGCAGCCCAGCCCGATCCCGGCCAGGAACCGCAGGAGGAGGAACACCTCGATGTTCGGCGAGAACGCCGCGAGCAGGCTGAACAGCGAGTAGATCAACAGGTTGAGCAGGAACACCCGGCGCCGCCCGACGCGGTCGGCCACCACCGACAGCACGTTGGCGCCCACGAACATCCCCAGGAAGCCGCTCGCGACGACGGCGGCCTTGCCCGCGGATCCGAGCGCGAACTCCTTCGCGAGGATGGGGGCCAGGACGCCGCCGAGGAACACCTCGTAGAGGTCGAAGAACGACCCGATGCCCACGAGCACGACGATCAGCTTGTGCCATCGGGACAGTGGGAGGGTCTCGAGGACGGCGCTCGCGCCCCCGGTCGTGGATGCTCCGGCCTCGGTCGCCATGCCCGGTCTCCCGCCTCGTCCGACACCCATGTCGTGAGCACGAGAAACTACCTCGTTCGTGTGGTCCGCGTCAGGTCGGCGCGAGGCCCGCCCGGCGACGGGTCAGAGTTCGAACTCGGCGCGGCGGCCCTCGGGCACGAGGTCGACGTACTCCGGGTGCTTCGCGATCCAGCCCCGGACGAACGGGCAGAACGGCAGCACGGCCAGGCCGCGGGCGCGGGCGTCGTCCAGGGCCGCCCGGGCCAGCCGACCCGCGAGCCCCTTCCCCGCGTAGGCGTCGTCGACGACGGTGTGCACGAACGAGATGTCCGAGCCGCGGCGGTGGTACTCGGCGAAGCCCGCCGTCGCGCCGTCCACCCGCATCTCGAACCGGTGCCGGGCCTCGACGTCGACGACGTCCGGATCGCCCGTCGCGCGCTCGCCCGCGGTGTCGTCCGCCATGGTCCGCCCTCCTCGCTGCGTCCGGTCCATCATGCTCGATCCGCACGCGGGACACTCCCCGTGATGAACGCCGCGAGGGACGACGAGACCCGGGCGGAGCGGGCCCGGTCGTTCGGCCGGGTCGCCGCCGACTACGACCGGATCCGCCCCGGATACCCCGCCGCCGCGATCGCGCCCCTGCGCCCGGGACCGGTCGTCGACGTGGGCGCGGGCACCGGCAAGCTGACGACGGCGCTCGTGGCGGCGGGGCACGCCGTCGTCGCGGTCGAGCCGGACCCGGCCATGCGGACGGTGCTCGCCGGGCACGACCTGCCCGGCGTCGACGTCCGCGACGGCACCGGCGAGCGGCTCCCGGTGGCCGACGGGGTGGCCGCCTCGGTCGTGTACGGGCAGGCATGGCACTGGGTCGACCCCGTCGCGGCGTCCGCCGAGGCCGCCCGGGTGCTGGATCCGGGCGGGGTGCTCGCGCTGCTCTGGAACCTCCCGGACGTCACCGCGGGCTGGGTCGCCGAGCTGAACCGGATCTCCGGGCAGCCGGAGGTCACCGCACGGACGACCCCGCCGACCCTCCCCGGTTTCGGGACCCCGGAGCTCGTCGAGACCCGCTGGACTCAGGACCTCACGCCCGGGGAACTGCTCCTGCTGTTCTCCACGTTCAGCCGCGTCAGCACGCGGGCGCCCGACGACCGGCGCGCGGTGCTCGGCCACCTCCGCGGCCACCTCGCTCGGACCCCGGAGACCGCGGGAAGCATGCCGATCGGTTACCCCTACCGCTGCCTGACGCTGCTCTACCGACGGTGACCTGGGGCGACGCTCATCGTCCGCCCACCGACGAGCGGCGACCACTCGCAGGGTGTGACCGTCCGCCTGCGTGGCGTGCACCTCCCGGCGGTATCCCGGCGTCGGCCGATCTCGGTCTGCTGTGGCCGCGCGTCCGCGCCCCGAGGAGGTCTGTCGTGGAAGGTCCGTTGGCCCACGCCGCCCGGACGCGTGCCGAGCGCGCCTTCGTGGACAACCTGGGCGCCGCCACGCGGGTCGCCCGGGACCGGGCGACGGGCTCCCGCCCCGAGCGCCTGTCGAAGCGGCTCCTCGTGGACATCTCGCACGCCGTGGAGAAGGCCGTGATGTCGGGGCGGGTCGAGCAGCCCACCGTGGTCGTCGCGCTCTTCCAGCGCCTCGCGCACTTCGACCGGGAGCGCGCCGTCTACGAGCGGATGGCCGAGGCCGGGGTCACGGTGGTCGTCGGCTTCGTGTCCGGGGAGGAGCCCGCACCGCCCCGCGGCGTGGACGTCGTCGAGCTCGCACCGGACGAGACCATGGCCGACGAGTGGACGGTCGTCGCGCTCGGCCCGAACGCCGGCGCGTTCCTCGTCGCGACCGACCAGCACGCGCACGACCCGGTCGAGCGTGCGGCCGAGATGGGCCGCGTCTTCGACGGCCGGTGGGGGTTCTCCCGCACGCAGGCGGCCTCCGAGCTCGCGCGGCTGCGCTTCGCGCTCGGCGCCCGACTCGATCCCGCACTGGCCCGCATCGTCGACGACCTGCTCGCGCGGACCATGCCCACCGGAGGCGAGCAGGCCGGGTCCGCCGGGGCGCCGGGCGAGATGTGGGCGACCACCTCGCTCTATCACATGATCGATCGCATGCGGGACGCGCACGCGGGCACCCGCGAGCTCCGCGACCAGCTCGCGGACGCCCACGACGCGGCCGGGACCCGTGCCACCGTCGCCACCGACTCCGCCACCGGCCTGCCCACCGCCGAGTTCCTCGACCGCTGGGCCCCGCGCGGCGGACCGGGCGCCCTGCAGGTCGGGCTGGCGCTGTTCGACGTGGCCGGGTTCGACGACCCGGCGCTCGACGACGCCCGCGCCGCCTACCACGTCGGGCACCGGGTCGCCGCCGCGCTGAGCGAGCCCCTCGGGTCGGTCGACGTCGCGGTCCGGCTGGACCGACGCACCTTCGCCGTCGTGGTGCCGGGAGCCTCGTCCCGTCACCTCGCCGAGCTGGCGGACCGGATCGCCGAGGGCCTGGCGCTCGCCTCCGAAGGGCACCCGGGCGTCCGGCTCGACGCCCGCATCGCGACCACGACGACACGGACCCGCCCGCTGCCGGTGGGGGATCTGCGGGAGGCGCTGGCCCGCGCCGACGGTTCGGCAGGGCCGGTCGACGCGGGCCCGACGCCGACCGGGGGAAGCATCGTCGTGGCGTCCACGGCGCCCGTCGATGATCACCCCGCGCAGGACGGGAACCAGTGGTTCGGGACCGACGGCCACGATCGCCGCGACGGCCCTGACCCCGACCCCGCCGGGCGGCACATGCGCTCGGTGCCCCCCGACGGTGTCGACGGTGCCGGCAGGTTCGGGGGCGCGGAGATGCGGGACAACGGTCCGGACACCCAGCCGCTCCCCCACCGGATCGCCCAGGAGACCCTCGGACGGCTGACCATGCCCTCCGACGTCAACCTGTTCGACGGGTACAGAGGCCCGTCGGGAGCTCGCGGGACGACGACGGCGGGCCCGGGGTCGCCCCCGGACCCGCCGTGATCGCCTCGCCGTGGTTCAGGCCCCGATGGTCTCCGGAGCCTCGCCCGCCTCGACGGACTCCCCGTCCGCGCGGCCGCTCGCCCGCTCGGCCAGCGCCCCGAACACCAGACCCAGCACGCCCCACATCAGCAGCTGGGCGGTGAACGAGTACACCCGGAACGAGTACAGCAGGTCCGCGTCGAAGCCCGGGAACACGATCCGACCCGCCGCGTCACGCAACGGCTGCGGAGTCTCGGTCGCCGCCGGGCCGTAGGTGGCCACGTTCGCCGCCAGCTCCCCCAGCGAGGGCAGGACCGCCATCAGCACCCCGGCCAGCACGACGTAGACGAGCCCGCCGACCAGCGCCGCGTTCCACCCGCCCAGGCGCGCCGAGAGCTTCCGCCCCACGATCACGGCCACGACCAGGAAGACCACCGAGCCGACGATCATCACCAGGAACAGCCCCGAGCGGTCCCCGATGGTCTCCTCGTGCCCCACCGCGGGCGGGTTCGCCGGGTACTTCACGAACGGCGTCGCGTAGAACGTCAGCAACCCGGCGCCCGCGACCAGCAGCGCCAGCACCCGCGGTCGCGCCGTCACCCGGCCCTGGAGCACGGTGTAGACCACCGCGAACAGCAGCCCGAGGGCCACACCGGCCAGGACCATCCCTGCCCCGATGCCGACGGTCCCCTGGACGGTGCGGCTGAAGATGTCCGGGCCCGCCTCCGCGGCCGGCTGCCCCGCCGCGGCGGCGAGGGCGTCCTGGGCCTCGCCGCGGCGGTCCTCGTAGTCGATCGCCTGCTGGATCAGCGGCTCCGCGAAGATCCGCGCGAACCCGAACGCCACCAGGCCGCCGGCCCCGCCCGCGAGCGCCGCCCGCGGGATGACCGACTTCGCGTGCATCAGTGGCACGGGAAACCGAGGAAGTGCCGCGCGTCGTGCACGAACTCGTGGACGACCATCGTGTTCCCGAACAGCGAGGTCGCGCCCTCGTCGAACCCGATGAAGTAGAACAGCAGCAGCCCGACGACCAGCGAGCCGATCAGGTAGGGCATGTTCGTCGCGGCGGACGTCGCCGTCACGCGAGCGCGCGCGGCAGCACCGGCAGTGGTCACAGGGGTCCTCCAGAGGAAAGGGGGCCGACGGCACGACGCTAAGGCCGCGCGACTCACACAGTCAATATCTGAGCACTTGATGAAGTGTGGCGCTGATGACGATGACGGGGAGGGCGGACCACACCGGCTCAGGCCGGCTGCAGGCGCCAGTCCCCCGCGGCCTCGTCCCACGCCATGCGGACCACCCCGCGGGCCCGGGCGGCCTTGGCGAAACTGAGGAACGACGCGAAGCCGTAGGTCTTCTCGGAGAACCCGGGACGCCGCTTGCGGACCTGGTCCTTCAGCCCCGAGAGCGGCACGGCACCGCCCGCCCGCCCGAGATCGCCCACCGTCTCGGCCAGGAGTCGGAACGCGTCGTCCTCGGCGGGCTCGTTCTCCGGGAACGACACCTCCGGGTCCCCGGCCGCCGATCCCGTGGAGAGCTCGACGATGCGTTGGTCACGCAGGTGGCGCAGCAGTTCGCCGAACCCCCGGAAGCCGTGCTCGGCCTCGTCGAACGTCGGGTCCTGGCGCAGGATCGCCCGCTTGAGCCGGGAGGCGAGCACCGGCCCGTCGCCCTGGCGCGCGAGCCCGGAGAGCGTGCGGGTCACCAGCCGCTCCACCGCCTCGCCGTCGTCGTCGGGGGTTGCCGCCGCCGTCTCCGCCTCGGACCCCGTGACCGGGGTGGGCGCGCCCGGGTCCGGGGCTGGCTCGGGCGGCGGCGCAGCGGCCTCGAGGAGACGGTCGTAGTAGAGGAACTCGTCGCAGGCCGGCGGGAGCAGCCGTGAGGTCGACGACGCCACGCCGATCCCGATCACGCGCTTGTCCAGCTCCCGCAGCTTGTGGACCAGCGGGGTGAAGTCCGAGTCGCCGGTACCGATCGCGAACGTCGTGACCCAGGACCGCTCGTAGGCGATCTCGATGGCGTCCACGGCCATCTTGATGTCGGCGGCGTTCTTGCGGGAGCCGCCGATGCGCTGCGGGATGTCGATGAGCTCGACCTGTGCCCGGGCGAGCAGGCGACGGTCCTCGTCGAACGAGGACCAGTCGGCGTAGGCGCGCCGCGCGACCACCCGGCCCCGCACCGCGAGGGCATCGGCCACCGGCGTCAGGTCGAACGGGCTCACCCCGAGGCCCTCGCGGGCCCCGATCGCGAGGTTCTCGTAGTCGAGGAGCAGCGCGATGCGCTCGTCGCGTTCGTCGGGGTTCCCGGCCATGCCGAGCAGCCTGTCAGGCGGCGCGGTCAGGGAAGGATCTGGACCTGGTCGTAGGGCTGCAGGTTGTCGAAGAACTTCTCCGAGTCGGCGTGCGAGAGGTGCACGCATCCCGCGGAGTCACGCTGCAGGCTGCCCTCGTGGAACGCGTCGCCGGGCGCGAAGAACACGGAGTTGTTCATCGGAGCGTGGTCGTACTCGTCGCTCTTGTGGTTCTTGTCCTTCCACATGACGCTGAAGGTGCCGGTCGGGGTCTCGTAGCCCTTGGCACCGGTCGTCACCGCGACGGGCCCGTCGATCACGTGGCCCTTGCCGTCGGTCAGCCACGCCTTCTTCTGCGAGATGTCGACACACGCCTTGGCGGTGATCGCGCAGGGGGTCGCGCTCTTGGTGGCGGGCGCGGGGGCAGCGGCCGGAGCCGGTGCGGCGGGAGCGGGAGCGGCCAGGGCGGCCCCGGCGAGCTGGATCAGGCCGACACCCACGGCGCCCACGGCGCCGGCGGATCCCACGCCGCGTCGCAGGCCATGTCCCCCGTTCCGGGAACGAGAGCTCGCGTGGTGACGACCCATGGTGTGCCCCTTCGCGGTCAGTGATGCGCAACGGTCCGGTCTCTCAACGCTCACGGGCCGGTTTCGTTTCGGTACGACGGCGAGGAGTGTGCACACCGGATGCGCCCGTCACGGAGCCGGGTCACCCTTCTGAGCTGGGCTTCTGCGCCTGAACCGGCATCAAGCCGACATACCGGGCGAAGCAGATCAAGCCGACGACCAGCGACGACTCGCCCGACACGCCGAGGATTCCTGAGGAGTTTCGATGAATCTCGGCATGGTCACGATCTGATGACGACTGCTTGTCACTCGATCGGGTGGTGACGTCGGGTCAGGACACGACGCGCACGTCCACGCCGCGGCGCGCGCCGTCCTCCCGCGCACGGGTGACGACCTCCGCCAACGGCGCCGGGAGCGCGTCGGTACCGGGGTCGACGTGCAGCTCGACGTCCAGGCCGGCGCTCACCGCGCGGTCGATCGCCGCGCGCAGGCGGTCCGCGAGAGCGGCCGCGTCGGGGAGCTCACCGCGGGCGTCGACCGGCAGGCCGACCCGGCCCGCGGGGCTCGCGTCGAGGGTCATGGCTTCCTCCTCGCCGGCCGCCGCGATCGGCGGCGCGGGAAGGATCGGTCACGCGGTCGGGGTTCGACGGGCAGATCGTCCGCGTGCTGAACACTTGTGCCTACCCGTTCGTGGAGCGCCCCACACCCCCGGGGTGCGCACCGGTCACGCGACGTCGGGCGGCCTCGCCCGATCGGGACCAGACTGCGGGCATGGCCGGCGTCGAGGCGGGTCCGACCCGCACCGAGGTGATCGCGGAGCTGACCGCCCCCGGCGGCCCCTCCGAGCTGGGCGAGGCGGTGGTACGGGGCGTGCGGCTGCGGGTCCACGTGACCGACCCCCGGGTCCTGCGCGACGTGCACGACGCGACCGCCGCGTACGGGGACCGCCACGCCACGGTGTACGACGGCGAGCACGTGACCTACGCCGAGCACCGGTTGCGGGTCGCGGCGCTCGCCCGTCGCTACACCGAGGCGGGTCTGCGCCGGGGTGACCGGGTGGCGATCTGTCTGCGCAACTACCCCGAATGGGCCCCGCTGTGCTGGGCCGCGTGGGTCTCGGGACTCGTGGTGGTGCCCCTCAACGCCTGGTGGCAGGGCGCGGAGCTCGAGCACGCGGTGGCCGACGCGGCCCCGCGCCTCGTCGTCGCCGACAGCGAGCGTGCCGCGGTCCTGCGGTCGGTGACCCCGGACGACGTTCCCGTCGTCGTGGTGCGCGGCACGGACGACGGACCCGACGGCACGGTCGCCTTCCCGGCGTTCCTCGGCGGGCTCACCGACGACCGGTTCCCGGACGTCGCCCTCGACCCCGAGGACGACGCCTTCATCCTCTACACGTCGGGGACCACCGGCCGCCCCAAGGGCGCCGTCGGGACCCACCGGAACCTGTGTACCGACGTGCACAACCGGCGACTGACGGTCGCCGTCGGCGCACGCCTCACCGGCGTGACGCCCCCGGCCGCTCCCGGTGTGCTGCTGGCCTTCCCGATCTTCCACGTCGCCGGGCTCTGCGCGATGGTCAGCGGGACGGCGGCGGGCTCGACCCTCGCGACCCTCTACCGCTGGGACCCCACCGAGGCCCTGCGCGTGATCGCCGCGGAGCGCCTGACCTCCCTCGCCGGGGTCCCGACGGTGGCCCGGGACCTCGTCCGCGCGGCAGGCGAGGACCGCGACGCCGACCTGTCCTCGCTGGTCGGGATCGGGATGGGCGGTGCCCCGATCCCGCCCGAGCTGGTCCGGCGGGTCAGTCCCTTCGGGGCGCCGTCGAACGGGTACGGACTCACCGAGACCACCGCGGGCATCGCCTTCAACGCCGGCGAGGACTACCTCGCGGCTCCCGACGCCGTCGGGCGGCCGGTGCCCAGCGCAGACGTGCGTGCCGTCGACCCCGAGACCGGCGCCGACCTCGGCGAGGGGGTCGTCGGCGAGCTGTGGTTCCGCGGTCCCAACGTCGTGCGCGGGTACTGGAACGCCCCGGAGGCGACCGCGGCCGCCTTCGTCGACGGCTGGTTCCGCACCGGTGATCTCGGGCGCGTCGACGACGGGGTGATCCGCGTGGTGGACCGGCTCAAGGACGTCGTCATCCGCGGTGGCGAGAACGTCTACTGCGCCGCGGTCGAGGCCGAACTGCTCGAGGTCGACGGGGTGCTCGACGCGGCCGTCATCGGGATCCCGCATCCCACCCTCGGTGAGGAGGTGGCGGCCGTCGTCGTGCACGCGCCCGGCGCCGTGCCCGACGAGCAGCGGCTGCGGGACCGGGTCGCGACCCGGATCGCGGCGTTCGCCGTCCCGACCTGGATCTCCACCACCACCGAGCCGCTCCCCCGCAACGCCGTCGGGAAGGTGCTCAAGCGCGACCTGCGGGACGCGCTCGCGCCCTGAGCGCCCGAGCCGGGGACTCGTGATACCAGGCTCTCGGACGCGTGAGGGGGCAGTCTGGGGCCATGACCCGGGGCGACACGACCGAGCTGGCGGCCGCGCTGCGGCAGTGGCGCGAGCGACTCACCCCGGCCGACGTCGGACTACCGGCCGGGCCGCGGCGCCGGACGCCGGGCCTGCGCCGCGAGGAGGTGGCCCGCCTCGCCGGGGTGTCGGTCGACTACGTGGTCCGCCTCGAGCAGGACCGGGGGCCGCATCCGTCGACGTCGGTGCTCGGGGCGCTGGCACGCGCGCTGCGGCTCTCCTCGGCGGAGACCGGGCACCTGTTCGACCTCGCCGGGGTGACCCTCCCCGGGCCGGGCCGCGTGATCGACGTGGTGCGCCCGAGCGTGCTGCGCCTGCTGGACCGGATGCAGGACCTGCCGGCCATGCTCATCGACGCCCGCAAGACCCTCCTCGCCTGGAACCCGCTGGCCGACGCCCTGGTCGGCGACATCTCGGCGATCCCCCGCGAACGACGCAACCTGCTGTGGATGCGCTTCGGCCCGGACGGTCACCAGGGCCGCGGCCCCGTGCTCGACGAGGACGGCGGCCGGGAGCGCCTCGACCGGTCCGCGGTGGCCGACGCCCGGGCCGCGCTCGCGCGCTACCCCCACGACGCCGTGCTCCGCGATCTGGTCGACGAGCTGTCCCGGAGCAGCGAGCGGTTCGCCGGGCTGTGGGCCGAGCGGCCCGTCGAGGACCACCGGGTGGACCGCAAGTCCTACGACCTGCCCGGCATCGGGCGGATCACGCTCGACTGCGACGCCCTGGAGGTCCCCGACGACGGCCAGGTGCTGATCGTCTACTCCGCGGCGCCGGGCAGCCCGGACGCGGAGAAGCTCGACCTGCTGCGCGTGGTGGGGCTGCAGTCCGTCTGATCGCCCGGCCGCGCTCAGCGGCCGTGGAAGGTCGGCTTCTGCTTGGCGAGGAAGGCCTCGACGGCGTCGCGATGGTCCTGCGTGGCGCCCAGCCGGACCTGTGCCTCGGCCTCGTGGGCGAGGACCTCACCCAACGGCGACACCGTGCCGAGCGCGACGGCCCGCTTGATCGCGGCGTACGCGACGGTGGGACCGGCGGCCAGGCGGCGACCCAGCGCCAGCGCGGCGGTCTCCGTGGCCTCGGCGTCGGCGGCGATCTCCCGCACGATGCCCCAGTCGCGGGCCTGCTCGGCGGTGAAGGTGTCGCCCAGCATGAGCAGCTCGGTGGCCCGGGAGGAGCCCACGCAGTGCGCGAGGCTGGCCGAGAGCCCGGAGTCGCCGCCGAAGCCGATGCCCGAGAACGCCGTCGCGAACTTCGTCCCGGCGGTGGCCACGCGCAGGTCGCAGGCCAGGACGAAGCCGAGGCCGGCCCCGACCGCGGTCCCGGTGATCGCGGCGACCACCGGCTTCGGCATGCCGGCGAGCGCCGCCGCGATCGGGTTGTAGTGCTCGGTGACGGTGGACAGCGACCCGCCGGGCGCGCTCTCGGACCGGAGGGACTCGGCGTGCTCGCGGAGGTCCTGACCCACGCAGAACGCCGGGCCGCTGGAGGCGAGGACGACCGCGCGCACCGACCGGTCCTCGGCCACCTCCTGCAGCGCGTCACGCAGGGCGACCTTGAGCTCGAGGGTGAGGGCGTTGCGGGAGTCCGGCCGGTTGAGGCGGACGGTGGTCACGGCCTCGGTGTCGTCGCGCTCGACGAGGACGGGCGGGTCGGTGGGGGCAGCGCTGTCCATACCGGTGATCGTGGCATGCCCCGCCCGGGGGCGGCCGGACTCCTCGGTCCGTCCGCCCGGCGTCGTGCTCAGACCCCGACGGCGTCCGGGGTCGACAGCGGCTCGGGCATCGGGAACAGGTCGAGCAGCCGCTCGACGGACGCGCGGTCCCCCGTCAGGGTGAGCATGCCGTCCGAGATCGCGGAGTCCACGGGATGGCCGGTGTAGAGCACCGCCGCCCACGCCTCGGGCGCCTGGGCGGTCACCGTCGCGTCGGCCGTCGTGATCTCCCCTCGCTCCATCGAGAACGTGCCGTCGTGGATGCGCGCGACGAAGGGCTGGTCGGCGAGCACGAACTGCACGACCTCGTCGACGCCCTCCGCCTTCTGCGACGAGAACATGGTGCGCATGGAGAGCACCAGGGAGTCGACGCCGATGTGCTCGGCCTCCGGGAGCGAGCGCGACGCCCACCGGCCCAGGGTCTGCAGCACCGGCTCGAGCTGGGAGCCCCACTCGGTGAGCTCGTACACCGCGGAGGCCGCGGGCGGGGGCAGCCGGCGGCGCCGGAGCACGCCCGCGTCCTCCAGCTCACGCAGGCGCTGCGAGAGGACGTTCGGGCTCGCGTGGGGCAGCCCGGTCCGCAGGTCGGTGAACCGCTTGGGGCCGAGCAGCAGCTCGCGGACCACGAGCAGTGCCCAGCGCTCGCCCACGAGGTCGAGGGCGTGGGCCGCCGCGCATCCGTCGAAGTAGTCGCGCCGTGGAGCCATGCGCCGGACGGTACCCCGGATCGACCGGCAAGTCACTTTGTAGGACCGTGAGGCACGTCATCAGGACGGGTGGTCGGTCGTTCCGGATTCGAGCGAGGGGCACCTTCGGTCGATCCAGCCGACCGGAGGTGCCCCTCGCTCACTACGCCCGACGCAGATCAGGTGCCGGGCGCGATGAAGAACTCCAGCGCGATGCCGTCCGGGTCGGCGAACGAGATCCCCGAGCCGTAGTGCGCCTTCTTGATGCCGCCGTGGGAGATACCCAGCTCGTCGAGCCGCTTGCCCCAGGACTCCAGCGACGCCGAGTCCGGCAGCCCGAACGAGATGTGGTCGAGCCCGGTGCGGCGCGTGTCGAAGGCGTCCTTGGCCTCACGGCCCATGTGGGTGTGCAGGCCGAACAGCATGCCGCCGTCGAGGACGTAGACGGTGTGGTGGAACTCGCCGCCCTCCTCGTCCTCGTCGAGCACCGGCTCGGCACCGAACAGGCGGGTGTACCAATCGGTCGAGCGCTGCAGGTCGGAGACGGTGATCGCGACGTGCTGCAGACCGGGGAAGGTCATCGGGTGGGCTCCTTTGCCACTGTCGTGGGCGTCGTTCAGCGGTGCTGCCAGACCGGCGACCGCTTCGCCAGGAAGGCCGACATGCCCTCCTGCGCGTCGCAGGTCATGGCGTTCGTGGCCATGACCTCGCTCATCTCGGCGTAGGCGTCGTCCTCGGAGAGGTCGATCTGCCGGTAGAAGGCCTCCTTGCCGATGCGCAGCGTCACACCGCTCGCGTCGGCGACCTTCTCGGCCATGTCGCGGACGGCCCCGTCGAGCTCGTCGGCCGGGACGGCGTCGGTGATCAGGCCCCACTCGACGGCGGTCGCGGCGTCGATCGTCTCGCCGGTGAGCAGCATGCGCATCGCGCGCTTGCGCCCGATCGCGCGGCTCACCGCGACCATCGGGGTCGAGCAGAACAGGCCGATCTTCACGCCGGGGGTGCCGAAGACGGCGTGGTCCGCCGCGATCGCGATGTCGCACGTCGCCACCAGCTGGCACCCGGCCGCGACGGCCATGCCCTGCACGGCGGCAATGACCGGCTGCGGCACGTCGTGGACCGCGCGCATCATCTCGGTGCAGACGGTGAAGACCTCGCGCTCCTCGTCGAGGGTGCGGTCGACCATCTCCGAGAGGTCGTGACCCGCCGAGAACGCGGGCCCTTCCGCGGCGATCACGATCACGCGGACGCCCTCGCGGCCCGACACCTCCCGCAGGCCCGCGGTGACGGCGCGCATCGTGGCGACCGAGAGCGGGTTGCGCCGGCGGGCGGCGGTCAGCACGACCCGGGCGACGACCCCGTCGACCTCCGCGCGCACCGTGCCCTCCGACGGCGGCGTGGCGGGCTGGGTCGTGACCGGGGTCGCCATGACCCATGGTCTAGCAGCCATGCGTCCCCGACGACAGGGCGCGCGCGGGACCACCCGCCCCTCACGTCGAGTCCGACGGGGCATCACCCCTCCGGACGCAGGGGCCGGCCCCGCCGGCCGCGCCGCTGACGCCGATCGGGCGCAAGGCCGGGGCCCTTTGCCCGCTCGCGAACGCGGCGGTTCCGCAGTGTCGGTGACCCGTGTCACCGTCGCGCCATGAGCGCTCCGCCCGGCACGAGGATTCCGGCGGCCGTCGTCGGCCCCGGCAACATCGGCACCGATCTGCTGGCCAAGCTCGCCCGGAGCTCGACCGTCGAGGTGACGGCGATGGTCGGGGTCGTCGAGTCCCCCGGTCTCGACCGGGCGCGCGCGGCCGGGATCGCCGCCTCGGCCGAGGGCGTGGACTGGCTGCTGGCCCAGGACCCGCTGCCGCGGATCGTCTTCGAGGCGACCTCGGCCCGGGCGCACGCCGCGAACGCGGCGCGCTACGAGGCCGCGGGCATCCGGGCGGTCGACCTGACGCCCGCGCACCTCGGGCCGATGGTCTGCCCGGCGGTGAACATGCCCGACCACCTCGAGGCCCCGAACGTCAACATGATCACCTGCGGCGGGCAGGCCACGATCCCGATCGTCGCCGCGGTCTCCCAGGTCCTCGAGGTGCCCTACGCCGAGATCGTGGCCTCCGCGGCGTCCCGCTCGGCGGGGCCCGGCACGCGGGCCAACATCGACGAGTTCACCCAGACCACCGCGCGGGCGGTGGAGGAGGTCGGCGGCGCCGCGCGGGGCAAGGCGATCATCATCCTCAACCCCGTCGAGCCCCCGATGATCATGCGGGACACGGTGTTCTGCGCGATCCCGGGCGAGCGCTGGGACGACGCGACGACCACGGCGGTCTCGGCCTCGGTGCACGCCGTGGTCGCCCGCGTGCAGTCCTACGTGCCGGGCTACACGCTGCGCGCCGACCCGCAGTTCGACCCGCCGCGTCCCGAGTGGGGCGGCCGCGGCCGCGTCGCGGTGTTCCTCGAGGTCCGCGGCGCGGGCGACTACCTGCCGGAGTACGCAGGCAACCTCGACATCATGACCGCGGCGGCGACCCGGGTGGGCGAGCTGATCGCTCGGGAGCTCATCGACTCGGGGGTGCCGGCATGACGAGGCCCGAGATCAGGAACGACGTCCGCATCACCGACACCACCCTGCGCGACGGCAGCCACGCGCAGGCCCACCAGTTCACCGAGGACCAGGTGCGGGACACCGTGCGGGCGCTGGACCGGGCCGGCGTCGAGGTCATCGAGGTCACCCACGGCGACGGGCTGGGCGGCTCCACCTTCAACTACGGGTTCTCCCGCACCGACGAGCTCCGCCTGATCGCGGCGGCCCGCGAGGAGGCCCGCACCGCCCGGATCGCGGTGCTGCTCGTGCCCGGCATCGGTACCGCGGACGACCTGCGCCGCGCGCACGACGCGGGCGCCGAGGTCGTCCGGGTCGCCACCCACTGCACCGAGGCCGACGTCAGCCCGCAGCACTTCGGGCTGGGCCGCGAGCTGGGCATGGAGACCGTCGGGTTCCTCATGATGGCCCACCGGACGTCGCCGGAGGACCTCGCGAAGCAGGCCCGGATCATGGTCGACGCCGGGTGCCAGTGCCCCTACGTCACCGACTCCGCCGGGGCCCTGCTCATGCACGAGGCCCGCGCGCGGTTCGAGGCGCTCGTCGCCGAGGTCGGCGACGAGGCCTGGGTCGGGTACCACGGCCACCAGAACCTCTCGTTCGGCGTCGCCAACTCGGTCATCGCCGCGGAGGTCGGCGTCAAGGAGATCGACGGGTCGCTCTGCGCGCTCGGTGCCGGGTCGGGCAACTCCCCCACCGAGGTGCTCGCCGCGGTGTTCGACCGCCTCGGCGTGCGCACCGGCCTCGACGTGATGGCGCTGCTCGACGCCGCCGAGGACGTCGTGCGCCCGTACCTGCACCGCTGGCCGAAGATGGACCGCAACGCGATCGTCCAGGGCTGGGCGGGGGTCTACTCGAGCTTCCTGCTGCACGCCGAGCACGCCGCCGAGCGCTACGAGGTCCCCACCCACGAGATCCTCCGCCGCTGCGGCGAGCTGGGCCTCGTCGGCGGCCAGGAGGACATGATCATCGACGTGGCCATGGAACTGGCCCGCACGCGCGAGGAGGGGTGATGGGGATCGTGGAGGAGGTACGTTCGGCCGCGAGCTCTTCACCGAGCCCAAGGCGGTCGTGATGGCGATCCGGAACGGGGGCTAGATGCCGGTCGTGGAGATCCACCTCGTGGAGGGTGAGCACCTGCCCGCCCGCATCGAGGAGCTCCTGCGCAGGGTCAGCGAGCGGTACGCGGCCGTGCTCGAGTCGCCGATCAACCGCGTCCGCGCGTTCGTCACGATGCACCCGCCCGAGCTGTGGGCCACCGGCGGCATCACGGCGGCCGTCGACGGCGACCCGGCCCCGTACTTCGTGGCCGCCGTGCTGGAGGGACGCCCGGCGTCCCAACGGCAGCAGCTGCTCGCCGAGATCACCGACGCCATCTGCGACGTGCTCGGTGCCACCCGCTCCCGGGTGCGCGGACGGGTCGCGCAGGTCGCGCCGGAGGACTGGGCGATCGGCGGCGTGCCCGCCTCGAGGAAGCGCCGCGAGGAGATCGTCGCCCGCTCGACGCGGGTGTGAGTCTCAGAGGCCGCCGACCAGCCCGCCGTCGCAGCGGGTGGCCGTGCCGGTGACGTAGGACGCGGCCTGGCTGCAGAGGAACGTCGCCACGCCGCCGAACTCGGCGGCGGTCCCGTACCGGCCCGCCGGGATCTCCGCCTGGGCGCGCGCCTCGACGTCGGCGGCCGTGGTGCCCTCCCGCTCGGCGATGTACGCGTCGATCCCGGTGGTGCGGGCGGTCGCGATCCGGCCGGGGAGCAGCAGGTTCACCGTCACCCCGTCGGAGGCCACCTCCCCGGCGAGGGTCTTGAGGTAGCCCGCCAGCGCGGCGCGCCCGACGTTGGACAGCGCCAGCCCCGGGATGGGCTCGACGGTGCCGGCGCTGCCGATCCCGAGGATCCGGCCCCAGCCCCGCTCCCGCATCCCGGGCAGGACGGCCGCGACCAGTCGCTGCTGGGCGAGCAGCAGCGGGACCAGGGCCTCGGTGATCGCCTCGGCGTCGATGCTCGCGGCCCGGCTCGGGGGCGGGCCGCCGCTGTTGAGCACGATCACGTCGATCGACCCGAACGCCTCGGTGGCCGCCGCGACGAGGGTGTCGGGCCCGTCGGGAGCCGTGAGGTCCACCCCGACGCCGACCGCCTCGGGGAGCTCGGCGGCGATCTCGGCCGCGCGCTCGGCCCGCCTGCCGCACACGACGACCCGGGCGCCCTCCGCGGCGAGCGCCCGGGCCGTCGCCTCGCCGAGGCCGGAGGTGGAGGCGCAGACGATCGCGGTGCGTCCGGTGAGGCCGAGGTCCATGCCGAGCATCGTGCCGGATGGCGGGCCCAGACGACCCCGCCGCCCATGATCAGGAGCACAGGCGGCATGCGCGAGCGACCACGAAGCTGCCCCAGGTGCCCCTCGTCGGGCGGGGCCGCCACGGAGCTGACGACCAGCCGACGACGGCGGCTCAGCGGCTCCCGGAACCCACGTCCTCGGGGCGGTCGACGTGCGCGCGCGGGGCGGGCGCGCCGGCCCGGTCCGGCTGCCCGGCGCTCACGGCCTGATCCACCACGGCGTCGAGCAGGGAGTCCTGGGCGAGCAGGTGCTGACGCAGGTGGCGGCACTGCTGGAGGACGACAGCGGTGTGGTTGGCCGTCTCCGCGACGCGGCGCTCGGACACCTCACCGAGGACGTCCTGGCCCACCATGATCACGAACATGAAGACGAGCTGCGCGAGGCTCGAGCAGAACAGCAGGAACGGGAACGGGTAGGAGTCCGGGATCACGCCGAGCAGGGCCAGAGCCATCCACACCAGGACGATCCCGGCGGTGACCACGACCGCCGACCGCCCGCCCAGGCGCTGCACCAGCCAGGCGGCGATCCGACGGTTCACGGTCGACGTCGCGGGTTCCACGGCCAGCGGCGGGCTGATCATGATCGGTGCGGTGTCGCAGGGGTCGAGCTCCCGCCCCGCCGCGGCGCCGCGGTTGAGCAGGCGCGCCCGGTCGTCGATGAGCGCCTGCAGGCGGTGGCACTCGCCGAGGATCGCCTGGGCGTCGTCGTAGGTCTGCAGCGCGCGCCGTTCGCCCGACTCCGAGAGGGTCCGCTGGCCGACGAGGATCACGAAGATCAACAGCAGCTGGACGACGTTCCCGACGAAGAGCAGGACGGGGTACGGGTACGGGTCGAACCCGAACACCGCGCGCGCCCCGAGCACCATCCAGATCGCCGAGAGGCCGACCGTGAGGTAGACGGTCACCATCGAGCCGAGGCGCCGCGTCATCCATGCGGCCACCCGGTCCCCGGCCGTCCCCGTCGTCGCCGGATCGGTCGCCACCGTCGCCACTCGAGCGTTCCCCCGCACCTTCGCCGGATCGCCGTCCACCGCGCGGGCCCGGCCCGACCACGCGGAGCTGTCTCGATCAAGAGACCGTCCTCGAGAACGGACGCGGACCCAGGGTCGCAGGTTCCCCCCTTGCTCCGAATGAGACCCCATCCGTCACATGCCTCGACAGGCATATGCCGTTCACGGCATACTCGCGGCCGTGTCCACCACTTGGACCGCTCTCGCCGACCCGACCCGGCGCGCGATCCTCGACCTGCTGCGGGAGCGTCCGCACGCCGTCGGCGAGGTCGTCGCGCGTCTCGATCTCGCCCAACCGACGGCGTCCAAGCACCTCGCCGTGCTGCGGCAGGCGGGCCTCGTCCGCGCGACGGTCGACGCCCAGCGCCGCGTCTACGCGATCGACCCGCGCCCGATGGGCGAGCTCGAGGCCTGGCTGGCGCCCTACCGCCTGCTCTGGGGCGACGCCCTCGACGCACTCGGCGAGCACCTCGACCGCACCCCGGAGGAACCCCGATGACGACCGGCACCTACACCGAGATCGACGGCAGGCCCGCGCTGCGCTTCGTGCGCGACTACCCGCACTCCCCCGAGCGCGTGTGGGACGCCGTCACCGACCCGACCGAACTGGTCGCCTGGTTCCCGGCCCGGGTCGCCTTCCCCGATCTCGGCGAGCCGGCCCCCGGCGCCCCGGTGCGGTACTCCTTCGACGAGGACGGCGACGGCGGCACGGGCACCGTCGTCGAGCACGACCCGCCCCACCGGTTCACGCTCACGTGGGCGGGCGAGGAGCTGCGCCTCCTGCTCGAGCCGCTCTCCGACGGCGGGTGCCGGCTCACGTTCACCGCCCTGCTCGCCGACCGCGACACCGCGGCGCGCACCGCCGCCGGCTGGGAGATCTGCCTCGAGGCCCTGGACTCGGCACTGGCGGGCAGCCCCGTCGGCGGACCCGGTGGCAGCCCGACGCCCGCGTGGCGGCGCCACTACGAGGACTACGTCAGCACCGGTGTCCCGTCCGGTGCGCCGGTCCCGGGCGCGTGAGGCGGGAAAACCGGTCGCGGGGCCCGCCGGGCCCCGGCAGGAACTCCACGGGCCCGCGGTGCTCGTCCGCGACGTCCGCCGGATGGCCGAGTGGTTCACCGCCCGCGGCCTCGACGCCGACGCCGAGGCGCTGTTCCACCGGCTCGTCACCGAGGCCGGGCTGGACGGTTAGAAGAGACCTCGCCGGGCGCCGACGTCGAGGGCGAGGGTGGAGCCGGTCAGCGCGTCGGCCTCCGGGTCGAGCAGCGTGGCGACCGCCCACGCGACCTGCCCCGGCGTCACCAGCGCCGACAGCGGTGACTCCGCCCGGCGCTCGGCGAGGATCTCCTCGACGTCCACGCCACGCTCGTCGGCGCGGGCCTGCGAGAGCCGCCGCAGCCGGTCGGTGTCGGCCGGGCCCGGGGCGACCAGGTGGGCGGTGACCCCCTCGGGGCCGTGGTGGTCGGCGAGCTGGCGCATCAGGTTCGCCAGCGCCGCGTTCGTCACCCCGGCCGCGCAGGTGTGCGGGGACGGCTCACTGCCGTAGTGCCCGCCGAGCGCGACCAGCCGCGAGCCCGGGCCGAGGCGGTGCGCCACCGCCCGGACCAGGCGCAGCATCCCGCCGACCTTGAGCGCGACGGCGCTGCCCAGTGCGTCCGGGTCGATCGTCGGCAGCGGTCCCGCCGCCGGCAGCCCGGCCGCCTGGACCACCATCCGCACCGGCGCCCCGACGTCGTCGACCGCCGCCCGGATCGCGTCGACCGCGGAGTCGTCGCCGATGTCGGCGGCGCACCCGCGAACGCCCGGGGCCGAGGCCGGGTCGGGCGGCTTCCGGGCCACGCCCACGACGACGAGGCCCGCGCTCGCCAGCCGGGCGGCGATCGCCGAGCCGAGCGCCCCGGACGCGCCGACCACGACCGCCGTCGCCGGGCCGCCCCCGTCGTCGGGCCCGGTGATCGACGACGGTTTCCGGACACCGGACGTCTGGAACGGGACTTTTCTGACGTTGCCGCTCACGCGACGGCCCGCAGCGCCAGGACGTCCCGCGCCAGGGCGAAGGCCGCGGACGGGTCCCGCACGTCCACCTCGAGGGTCATGATCCCGGCGGCCCGGGCGCCGGCACAGTTGCCGGGGATGTCGTCGAGGAACACGACCTCCTCCGGTGCGCAGCCCACCGCGTCGAGCGCGATCCGGTACGCGCGCGGATCCGGCTTGAGCACCCCCGTCACGGAGCCGTCGACGATCGTGTCGAAGCGTCCGAGGATCGGATGGTCGGTGAGGTCGCCGTCGCTGTCACCGTGGAAGGCGGCGAGGTCGTTGGTCAGGGCGGCGACGACGAGGCCCGCGGTGTGCGCGTCGTCCATGAGCGCGACGACCTCGGGGCGGAAGAGCCCGGTGCCGTCGTCCGCATTAACGGCGGGATCGTCCCCGGCGGGATAGAGGACGTCCATGAGCGCGGGCACGCCCCGCGCGGACCGGTCGCCCACCAGCGTCGCGTACTCCGCCGCGCGCGCCGCCCAGTAGCCGCGCTCGCCCGCCCGCCCGTCGAGCACGTGGTCCCACGCCGCGTCGGGCCGCGGCCCGAGCAGTCCGCGGACGTCGGTGAACGACACCAGCTCGGGCCGTCGGGCACCGAGCGAGGCCATCCGTTCGTGCCCGGACGTGAGCAGGACTCCGCCGATGTCGAGCAGCAGCGCTCGAGGGGTGCTCATCGGCCGGAGGCTAGGCCCTCTCCGGACGGCCCGGGAGCGGCCCGTTCCTCCGGGAGCAACGTTCCCTCCCCGGGAACGTGTTGCTTGCGTCACTCTTGAGCTTGGATCACGGTCTGCTCGAACTCACCGCCGAGGAGGGTCAGATGGCCAACGTCGTTCCGGTCGACGCGTACAGCACGGGCGAGTGGTACCCGGGGTACAAGCCGGAGTTCTTCGACATGCCGTGGATCGTCGACCCGGCCGGTCCGTTCAAGCCCGGGGACGAGAACCAGTTCTGGTTCCTCGACTTCCACTGGTCGCGGGGCCTCACGCCGCTGGGCGCCACGTTGTGGAGCGGCGACGGTTACTGCTGGGGCACCCAGCACGCCGCGGAGTCGCTGCCGCTGCCACCGGGGCGCGGCGTCAGCGCGCGCTTCGCCGGCACCCACCTCTACGGATCCGCGCTGCCCGAGACCGACCCGCGCGAGATCGAGGCGCGCGCCGGGCGCATCGCCACGAACCTCCCCCACTTCCTGACGAACTACCGCAGCATCTGGGAATCCGGCCGGGACGAGCTGGAGAGCACCTGGTCGTACTTCCGGGGCATCGACTTCACGCAGGCCCGCGGCGACCAGCTGCCCGACCTGCTCGGCCAGGCCCGCCGGTACCACAAGCGCGCCATGGAGATCCACTTCGGCGTCATGTACCCGATGCTCGCGAACTTCCTCGGCTTCTACGGCGCCTGCGCGGACATGGGCATCAACCCGAACGAGATCGGCAAGTTCCTCCAGGGCGAGGACACGAAGATCATGGAGACCGACCGCAAGCTCTCCGACCTCGCGCTCAAGGCGCGGGCCGCGGGACTCGAGCCGGTCTTCGAGGCCAACAGCGGCGGGCAGCTGCGCGACGCGCTCGCCCGTCACGGCGGCGCCGCGTCGGTCTGGCTCACCGAGTTCGACGAGTTCCTGGTGATCTACGGGTACCGCGCGGAGGCGACCTGCGACGTCGGCGTCCCGAGCTGGATCGAGGACAACACGATCCCGCTGGACCTCGTGAAGACGTTCCTGCAGCGCAAGGAGCCCCACGACTTCGACCGCGCCGCCGCCAACGCGATGGCCGAGCGGGAGGAGGCGATCGAGAACGCCCGCGCCGGGCTCACCCGGGAGGAGCAGGGGGTCTTCGACGCCGGGCTCGTCTCCAACCAGGCGGCCAACTTCCCCTGGTGGCAGGACGACCACAACTACTACATCGACCTCAAGGTCATGCTCCCGCTGCGCTGGGGGTGCCAGGAGCTCGCGAACCGGGTCAAGGCCGACCACCACGACGACATGCTGTACCTGTTCTGGCCCGAACTGCGCGACATCGCCACCGGCGAGCGGCCCTACGACGCGGGCATGCGCAGCCTCGTCGACTCCCGCCGGCAGTACTTCGACCACTGGCACGGTCGCCGCGGCGAGATGCCGAAGGTGCTCGGGACCATCCCCGAGGCCGTCGAGGACCCGATCCTCATCGAGATCTTCGGGCTGAACCCGCAGTCCATCAGGGCGGTGCAGGACCCCGACGCCGCGGCGCAGACGACGATCTCCGGGGTGCCGGCCGCCAAGGGCACCGCCCGCGGCATCGCCCGCGTGCTGCAGTCGTCCGACGAACTGCACCGTCTCGAGCCCGGCTCGATCCTGATCTGCGAGTCCACCTCGCCGAACTGGACCCCGGCGTTCGGCAAGATCGCCGGCTGCGCCTGCGACGGCGGCGGGATGCTCTCCCACGCCGCGATCGTCGGCCGCGAGTACGGCGTCCCGACGGTGACCGCGACCGGCGTCGCGACGATGTCGGTCAACGACGGCGACGAGGTCGAGATCGACGGGACCAACGGCACCGTCACGATCCTCACCCGGGCCGCGGACGCCGCCGCACCACCGACCGAGGCGTCCTCGGAGGTCCCCGCATGACCTCGGCGGGGGCCGACGCGGGGCCCGTGCCCGAGCGCCACAGCTGCGACGCCCTCGCCTGGCTCGACGAGATGGCGCCCGAGGAGGCGGTGGCCTGCGGTGGGGCGAAGATGGGTCGCCTCGCCGAGCTGCTCGCCTCCGGGGTGCTGGTCCCCCAGGGCTTCGCGGTGACCGTCGACGCCTACCGGCGCCACTGCCGGGACTCGGGCCTCGACGGACGCATCGACGCGGTGCTCGACGGGCTGGGTACCGGGTCGGACGGGGAGGTCACCGACGCCGAGATCGAGCAGGCGTCGGCCGCGATCCGCGAGCTGTTCGCCGCCACCGCGATGAGCGAGCACCTCACCGAGCGGCTGACCGAGGCCTACGAGGAGCTGTGCCTGCGGTGCGTGGACGTCAACGTGCCGGTCGCGGTGCGCTCGTCGGCCACCGGTGAGGACGCCGCCGACGCCTCGTTCGCCGGGATCTTCGACACCTACCTCGGCGTCTCGGGCATCGAGCGGGTGCTGGACTCGGTCCGGCGCTGCTGGGGGTCGCTGTTCACCGGCCGCGCCCTGGCCTACCGGCTGCGCCGCGGTATCAGCCACCACGACATGCCGATCGCGGTCGGGGTCATCGAGCTCATCCACGCCCGCGCGTCCGGCGTGGCGTTCTCGGTGCACCCGGTCACGGGCAAGCGCGACCGCATCGTCATCGAGACCAGCTGGGGCTGGGGCGAGGCGATCGTCCAGGGGCTCGTCGATCCGGACCACGTCGAGGTCGGGAAGGCCGACGGCCGGGTGCTGCGCTACGACGTGGCGCACAAGAAGATCGTGAGCGCGTTCGACTTCGCGGTCGGGGCCGTGACCGAGATCGAGATGCCCGCCAAGCTCGCCGACCGCCGGGTGCTCGACGACGAGCAGGTGGGCGCGATCGCTTCCGCCGTCATCGCCATCGAGGAGCACTACGGGCACGCGGTCGACGTCGAGTGGGTGATCAGCAGGCACCGTCGCGCGGGCGACCCGGTCTGCATCGTGCAGACCCGGCCGGTGACGACCGCGGAACCGGAGCCCGCCGTGTCCGCCGCGCCCGCCTACGACCCGGTGGCCCTCGCGCAGAAGTACCTCTTCTCGGGCCGGCCGATCCCCGGCCGCTAGGCCGCGAGCCGGAGAGCCACCCCGCCCCCCCGGGGCGCGGGGCGGGGTGTCCCCGGCCGGTTACCGTGGGGACGGCGACCGCGGTCATGCGGTCCGGGCTCGTCCCGACCCAGGTCGGGGCCACGGCTCGCGCCGTCGTGCGACGGCCGGGTCACGAATCCGACCGCGACCGGTGTGCCGCACCACGTCCGTGTCACGCACGGGGCACCATGGTGGAACCGCGTCGGACCCGATACGTCCGACGTGCAGGCCCTCGGGAGTCCCGGGGACGCAGGTGACGACGACGCGTGTGTGGGGTGTGGGTCGATGGCGCTCGGGCGACTTCTGCTCGGGGTGATGGTGACGTTCGCGGTGGCTCTCGCCGCGGTCACCGTGTGGGGCACGATCGAGCGGGCGAACGCCGGGCCCGGAGCCTCCGGTGGGAGCACCTCGGAGAGCCAGGCGGACGCTCCCGCCGCGCCGGCGGTCCAGGTCACGACCACCCCGGCCGCCGGCGCCACCGGGGTCGGCCCGGCGCAGCCCGCCACCGTCCACGTCGCGAACGGCAAGCTCACCGACATCGCCCTCGTGGGTCCCGACGGCGCGGCCGTCGCCGGGCACCCGACGCCGGACGGGTGGACCAGCACGGCACCGCTCGCCTTCTCCGCCACCTACACGTGGAAGGGCGCCGCCGCCGACGCCACCGGGGCGGCGCAGCCGCTGACCGGCACGTTCACCACCGTCACCCCCCAGAACAAGATCGCCGCGAACCTGAACATCGCGGACAACGCCACGGTCGGGGTCGCGGCGCCGATCATCGTCCAGTTCAACGGGCCCGTCACCGACAAGGCCGCCGCGCAGCGCGCGCTCTCGGTGCAGACCTCCGTCCCGACGCCGGGCTCCTGGGCGTGGCTGCCCGACACCGAGCAGGGCTCGCGCGCCCACTGGCGCCCGGAGGGCTACTGGAAGCCGGGCACCCAGGTCGACGTCGCCGCGAACCTGCAGGGCGTCGACGCCGGCGGCGGCACCTGGGGCACCGCGAACGTCACCTCGCACTTCACGATCGGCCGCTCCCAGATCGTCAAGGCCGACGTGAAGTCCTTCCAGATGGTCGTGGTCCGCGACGGCAAGCCCGTGATGACCGTGCCCGCGAGCTACGGCCTGGGCGCCGACCCGAACCGCAACACCACCAACGGCGTCCACGTCGTCATGGGCAAGCAGCAGACCAAGCTGATGTCCAACCCGGCGTACGGCTACAACAACGTTCCCGAGCACTGGGCGGTCCGGATCTCGAACAACGGCGAGTTCATCCACGCCAACCCGCTCTCCGAGGGCGCCCAGGGCAACGAGAACGTGACCCACGGTTGCGTGAACCTCTCGACCCAGGACGCCGAGAACTACTTCAACACCGCGATCTTCGGTGACCCGGTCGAGGTCACCGGCAGCCCGGTCGCGATGCCTCAGACCGACATCTACGACTGGTCGTACACCTGGCCGGAGTGGCAGAAGCTCTCGGCGCTGCCGGTGTAGGACCCCGGCGCGCTGCCGCGTGGGCGGGGGCGGAGCACGATGGGACCCGTGACTGGAGCTGTTCACCTGATGGGGCCGATGGGGCCGACCCCGGGGCCGGCGTGGGCGGACGTGCTCACCACCTGGGAGCCCGCCTGGGGTGTGGACGCCGTGCTCGTCGTGCTGGGCGCGCTCTACCTGGTGGGCGCGGTGCGCCACGGCTCCTGGCCGCTGCGGCGCACCGCCTCGTTCCTCGCCGCGCTGACGGCCGCCGTCGTCACCTGGAACTCCGGGATCGCGGTGTTCGGGCACGGCGCGTTCGCGGTGCACATGGTCATGCACCTCATGCTGATCATGGTCGTGCCGGCCTTCTGGGTGGCCGGGCGCCCGCTGGAGCTGGCGCGCCACCACCTCCGCGGCGGTGCGGCGCACGGGTTCGACGCCGCCGTCGCGAGCCCCGTCGCGCGGGCGGTCACCTTCCCCGGCACCGTGCTCGTCGTCTACGCCGTCGTCGTCGTCCTCACCCACCTCACCGGGTTCATGCAGGTCATGGCCGGCTCGATGGGCCTCCACTACTCGGAACAGGCGCTCTACCTGCTCACCGGGCTGCTGTTCTTCCACACCGCCATCGGCGTCGACGTGATCCCGAACCGGCCCGCGTACTTCTCGCGGTTCGTACTCATGCTGATCGCGATGGGTGTCGACACCCTCGTCGGCGTGGTGCTCATGCTCGCGCCCGCGACGATGTTCCCCGCCTACGACGTCGAGGGCGTGCACCTCGGTGGCGCGATCATGTGGGTCGGCGGCGACGCCCTGATGATGGTGATCATGGTCCTGATCGGGCGGCTGTGGGTCTCCGACCCGAGCGGGCGGGTGGACTTCGGGCCGTGGCTGGAGTCGGCGCGCCGCTCGGCGATCTCCGAGCAGACCGGTGAGGCCGGGTCCGGCGACGACCTCGACGACGACGAGGATGCGCTCGCCGCCTACAACCGGATGCTGGCCCGGCTGAACCGAGGTGCCTCCGGCTCGTGAGCGCGCCGGCGCACCTGCGGCGTCCCGCGATGCGGCACAGCCCGCTTCCCTCCCGGCCGGGGCCTCCTTAGCGTGAGGTGGACCACCACCACCGTTGGGGAGGCTGCCGTGCTGACCGCCGAGCAGAACGACGAGCTCACCGCCGTCGAGCCCGGGACCCGCATGGGCGAGGTCCTGCGGCGCTACTGGTACCCCGTCGCGTTCACCCGCGAGCTCGCCGAGTTCCCCGTCAAGCGGGTGGAACTGCTCGGGGAGTTCTTCGCGCTCTGGCGCTCGCCGTCGGGCCGCTACGGGATCATCCCCGAGCCGTGCCCGCACCGGAAGGCGTCGATGGCCTACGGCGTCGTCGAGGACGACGGCCTGCGCTGCCCGTACCACGGCTGGAAGTTCGACACCGACGGCGCGTGCATCGACCAGCCCGCGGAGAAGGAGAACACCAACTTCGCGAACCGCGTCCGCGCGACGGCGGGCCGGGTCGAGGAGATGGGCGGGCTGGTGTGGGCCTACGTCGGCCCGGCCCCCGCCCCCGAGCTGCCCCGCTTCGACGTCTACGTGATGGACGGGTTCCGCGACATCGGCTGGGCCGACCTGCCGTGCAACTACGTGCAGATCATGGAGAACGCGGTCGACCCGCACCACGTCGAGTTCCTGCACGGGCGGTACTTCGAGTTCATCGGCCGCCACGAGGGCTTCGTCGCTCCCCCGTCGTTCGGCAAGCAGCACCAGCGCATCGGCTTCGACGCCTTCGACTGGGGAATCATCAAGCGCCGGATCCTGGCCGGCGCGAGCGAGGACAACGACGACTGGAAGGTCGGGCACCCGCTCGTCTTCCCGTACAACATGCGCGTCGGGGGCGGCGGCATCCACCAGATGCAGCTGCGGATCCCGATCAACCGCACCACGACGCGGTTCATGCTCTACACCGTCCACGCCCCCGAGGGGTACGAGCCGCTGGCGCAGCCGGCGATCCCGGACTACGAGGTCCCGGTGTTCGACGAGCGCGGCTCCCACGTCGTGAACTACGTCGAGGGTCAGGACATGATGGCGTGGTGCACCCAGGGTCTGATCGCGGACCGCACCACCGAGCACCTGGGCCGCTCCGACATCGGCGTCTCGATGCTGCGCAAGATGTTCAAGCAGCAGATGGCCGCCGTGGAGAACGGCGAGGACCCGCTGGGCACCATCCGGGAGCCGCACGAGCGGATCGACCTGCCCTGCGAGAAGGACAAGTTCCACGCCGGCGGTGCACAGTTCGCCCTCGACTTCTGCGACATGGGCTCCACGCGCTTCTCGCCGATGCTCGACACCATCCGCAAGGTGCACCTCAGCGCCGCCGACCAGGTCACGAAGGACAAGGCCGCAGGCCGTGACCCGTTCACGCCCAGGGGCGGCATCGGGGACGCGACGCTGGCCCCCGGCACCGAGGCCCAGGTGGACTCCGGGCAGGTCGGGTGAGCTCGCCGCCGGACCGGCGGTTCGCCGCCGACGCGGAGGCGCATCGCCGCGACGCGCCCCGCTTCTGTCCCGGCTGCGCGGGCGCGGTCGATCTCGCCTCGGAGTTCTGGGAGGGCGACGACCGGCGCTTCTACTGCTGGTGCGCGGCCTGCGGCTGGACCGGCGAGATCGTCCCGACGGGCGAGACGGTCGTGGGCCACGAGCCGCCGCACTGACCGCGCGATCCGGTCGCGCCGCATGATCGACGGAACGGCGCGGCGGGGAGCAGAATCGGCGTCGTGGGGTTCGAGCTCGGCACCGATGGCCCGTCGCTGATCCTGGCGGCGGTGGACGGTTCGACGACGTCGCTGCGCGGCGGCGCCTACGCGGTGGGCCTGGCCCGACGGCAACACTCCGAGCTCGTCGTCATCACGGTGACGACGACCCCCGCGATGTCCTCGCTGTCCGCCGATGCCGTCACGGTGCTGGCCGAGTCCGCCCACGATCTCGCCGCCGACCTGCACGAGCAGGCGAAGGAGTACCTCCGCCTCCTCGAGATGGAGGCCCGCCTGATGATGGTGCACGGCGACCCGTACCTCGAGATCGTGCGCGCCGCGGACGATCTGCGCGCTGACGCCGTCGTCGTCGGGGCGTCGATGAAGGCGGGGCACCGCTTCGTGGGCTCGCTCGCCGGGCGGCTGATCAAGGCCGGGAAGTGGCCGGTGACGGTGGTGCCCTGAGCCACCTACCAGGTCACGGGCAGGCTGCGCATCCCGTAGATGAACGTGCCCTCGCGGAAGTCGGCGTGCTCGACGTCGACCGAGGCGGCCAAAGTCGGGAAACGCTGGAGCAGCGCCGGGAACGCCGTCGCCATCTCCATCCGCGCGAGCGGGGCGCCCAGGCAGTGGTGCACGCCGTGCCCGAACGCGACGTGCGGGGCGGCGGCACGGCCGATGTCCAGCTGGTCGGGGTCCTCGACGAGCGCGCGGTCGCGGTCCGCGGCGGCCAGCGCGACGAGCACCATCTCGCCGTGCGCGATCGCCTGTCCGGCGACCTCGGTGTTCTCGGTCGCGACCCGCGGCACGCTCGCGTGCACGATCGACAGGTACCGCATCAGCTCCTCGACGGCCGGTGCCGTGGCCTCCGGGTCGTCGCGCACCAGTGCGGCCTGCTCGGGATGGCGCAGCAGCGCGAGCGTACCGAGGGCGAGCATGTTCGCGGTGGTCTCGTGGCCGGCGATGAGCAGCAGCGAGGCGATGCCGATGAGCTCGTCGCGGGTCAGGTCCTCACCGTGCTCGCGGACCAGCATCCCGAGCATGTCCTCCCCGGGCGCGGCGAACGCCCGGTCGACCAGCTCGCCCATGTAGGCCCGCGACTCGGCGGCGACCCTCCCCCGTTCCTCCAGCGGCAGGGTGAGGTCGATCTGCTTGCCGGCCCGCGACTGGAAGTCGTCACGGTCGGCGTAGGGGACCCCGAGCAGCTCGCAGATCACCAGGCTCGGGACGGGCAGCGCGAAGTCGGCGACGAGGTCGGCGGGCGGGCCCGTCCGCGCCATCGCGTCGAGCCGTTCGGTGACGATCTCGGAGATCCGCGGCTGGAGGCGGCGGATCCGCTTGACGGTGAACTCGCCGGTGAGTAGGCGCCGCAGCCGGGTGTGCTCGGGCGGGTCGTTCATGAGCAGGTTGCCTGCCCGGAAGACGGCCGGGTCGGCGCCGGGGATCCGGACGGCAGGCACGCGCTCGTTCGAGAACCGGGTCGCGTCCCCGAGGACCTCGCGGGCCTCGTCGTACCGGGTCACCAGCCAGGCGGGATGCCCGAGGGCGTCCGTGACGCGCTCCAGGCCGGGCTTGTCGCGCAGGGCGTTGATGCCCGCGGGCGGGTCGAACCGGTCGCGCTGGACGTGGAGCGGCAGCTCGGTGGATTCGGTGACGGACACGGGATCACTCCTCAGGGCGGCGTCGCGCTCGACGCTAGCACCTGAAACGGAAGTGCGCTCCCGGTTAGGTCGGTCACCCGCCATCGCGGGCGTGTGCGCGCAGCCGCTCGGACCAGGACAAAGTCGGCGGGGCGTCCCCGACGTCCGCGTGGGGCCGCCCGTCGACCTCGAGCACCGGGTGGACCGCGAGCGCGAACAGATCCGTCGTGCGACAGGCGCCGGTGTCGAGATCGAAGCGGTACCAGTGCCACGGGCAGCGGACCTCGCCGGCCCGGACCTGCCCCTCGACGAGCGGGCCCGCGTTGTGCGGGCAGGCGGCGTCGGTGACCCGCAGCCCGCCGTCGTCGAGCACGAAGACCGCGAACACCCGCCCGTCGTCGGCGGTCACCGTCCAGGCGGACCGCCCGGCCGGCTCGCCCAGGTCGACGAGCACTCCGGTCACCGCCGGCCCGACGACCGGAGATCCGCGAGCGACTCCCCGCCGACGAACCAGTGCTCGGGCTCGCACTCGGTGACGACGACGCGGACGTTGCCCGCCGGGGCGCCCACCGCCTCGGAGACGGCCGCGGTCACCTTCTCCCCCAGCGCGGCGAGCTGCTCGGGGGTACGCCCGCGCGCGAGCGTGATCTGGACCAGAGGCATGAGGGCGCCTTCCTTCGTCGGGCCACGTGAACGGATGTGGTCGCCATGACGACCGATTCCGTTCACATGGCGACAGCCATCTCCACCGTGCCGAGCCGGTCGATCGACACGGTCACCACATCCCCGGGCGTCACCGGCGTCGCGGCGGTCAGCCCTCCGGAGAGCACCACCTCGCCGGCCCGCAGTCCCTCCCCGGACGCGGCGAGGCGACGGACCAGCCACGCCACCGCCGCGGCCGGGTGGCCGAGCGACGCCGCACCGGACGCCGTCGCGATCACCTCGCCGTTCTTCTCGAGCACGACGCCGACCAGGCGCGCGTCGATCCCGGCCGGCGGTACCGGGGTGCCGACCACGTACCGCGCCGCCGAGGTGTTGTCCGCGACGACGTCGGCCATCGTGAACCGGTAGTCGCGGAAGCGGGAGTCGAGCACCTCGATGCCGACCGCCAGGCCGGAGGTCGCCGAGAGCACGTCGACCGCCGTGGCGTGCGCCCCCGAGAGGTCCCGACCCAGGACGAACACGATCTCCGGTTCCGCCCGCGGCTGGATGAGCGAGGACACCGACAGCGGCTCGCCCAGGTCCAGCGCCCCCGCGGCGGGCAGGAACCCGCACACCGGCGCGGACACCCCGACCTGCGCCTGCTTCGCCCGGGAGGTCACCCCGAGCTTCCAGCCCGCCGTCGGGCCGGCCTGCTCCCGGAGCACCCGCTGGACCGCGTAGCCGGTCTCGAGGTCGAGGTCCGCGACGTCGTCGGACAGCGGCTCGATCGCCGTGCGCTCCGCGACCGCCTTCGAGAGCCGCGCCGCCAGCTCGTTGATGTCGATCACGCCGCCACCTCACCCTCGGAACCTGCCGTCACCCGGATCGACACCGGCCCCAGCCGGTCGAACTCCGCGCGGTACACCTCGCCCGCGGCCATCGGCACGGCCGCGTGCAGCGCCCCCGTCATCACCAGGTGCCCCGGTTCCAGCGCGACGCCGTGCTCGCCGAGCACGTTCGCCAGCCAGGCCACGACCGCGAGCGGATCGCCCAGTGCCGCCGCGCCCGCCCCGGTGTCGATCAGCTCGCCGTTGCGGGTCAGCGTCAACCCGATCAGCCGCGTGTCCAGCCCCTCCAGCGGGACCACCCGCGACGAGACCGCCACCGCCCCGTTCGACGCCAGGTCCGCCACCGTGTCGGCGAGCTTGATCCGCCAGTCCGCGATCCGGGAGTCGACGATCTCCATCGACGCGGCCACGCCCGCGACGGCCCGCGCGGCGTCCGTGGGGCCGATGCCGGGACCGAGCAGCCGGTCCCCCATCACGAACACGATCTCCGCCTCCACCTTGGGGGCGATGAACCGGTCGAGGGGCAGCGGGTCGCCGTCCCGGTAGAGCGTCGAGGCGAGCACCGGCCCGTGGTCGGGCGAGTCGACGCCGACCATCCGCTGCATCGCCGTCGACGTCAGGCCCACCTTGTACCCGACGACGCGGTCGCCGTCCGCCAGCAGCAGCGGGAGCAGCTCACGCGCGATGGCGTAGCCCTCGGCCATCCCCAGTGACGGGTCGCTGTCGGTGAAGGGCGCGATCGGGACGCGGGTGCGCCGCGCCTCGTACAGCGCACGGGCCTTGCCCGGCGCGTCGAGGCCGGCCCACTCGGATCCGGCGGGGTCAGACTCGGGCATGCGCGGCCTCCTGGCCGTTCGGCGTGCGGACGGTGGACGACGAGGATCCTGCTCCGGACGACGGGGCGGGGCACCCCGGTTCGGACCACCCCAACCGCCGCGACACCGCCTCCCCCGCCTCCACCACCCAGCGCGCGAGGCGCTGGCGCGGAATGGCGCGGAAGCGGGTGATCGGGGCGCCGACGCTGATGGCGGCGACCACCGCCCCGCCGGGCCCGCGGACGGGGGCCGCGAGCGAGGCGACCCCGATCTCGCGCTCGTTCACCGCGTCCGCCCACCCCCGATCGCGGACTCCCGCGAGCTCGGCGCGCATGGCGTCCGGCGTGACGATCGTGTGCGGGGTGTGCGCCCGCAGCCCCGCGGCGAGGATCCGCTCGCGGCGGTCCCGGGGCATCTCCGCGAACAGCACCTTCCCCGAGCTGGTGCAGTGCAGCGGGACCCGTCGGCCGGTCTCGTGGAACAGCCGCAGCGAGTGGGTGCTCTCCAGGCGGTCGACGTAGACGACCTCGTCGCCGTCGAGCACCCCCACCTGCGACGACTCGCCGGTCTGCTCCCGCAGCTCGGCCAGCACCGGGCCTGCCGCGGCGTGCAGGTCCATGTGGGAGCGCACGGCCTCGCCCAGTTCGAACACGACCAGGCCGAGCCGGTACCCGCCGTCGGCGTCCCGGGCGACGAGGCCCTCCGCGGCGAGAGTCGTCAGCAGCCGGTGCACGGCGCTCTTGCCGAGCCCGAGCCGGCGCGCGAGCTCGGAGACGCCGAGGGTCTCCTCCCGCGAGAGGAACGCCTTGAGCAGGCGCGCGGCGTTGGTGACCGACTGCAGCGGAGCGTCCACTCAGACCGCCCCGACCGTGCTCGCCGCGGTGCCTCCGAGGGCCCCGACGAGGACCCGGCGCACGCCGTCGGGGTCCAGGTCGGCACCGGGGCGCAGCGCGGCGTCGACCGCCTCGCCGACGGCGGGATTGTGCGGCGCGATCGCCCGGGCGAGGAGCACCTGGGCCCGGGCGAGCCCGGCCACCGCGGCGCCCTGCATCTCGTCGACGAGCACCTCCCGGCCGCGGGCCCGCGAGCGCAGCGTGTCGAAGTCCCGGGCCGCGGCGGAGTGCCCGCTGGCCAGGCCGGACCCGACGTGGCCCGCGTGGTGCGGCGAGAGTCCCGATCCCGGCTGGGTGACCACGTGGTAGAGCACCGTCGAGATCCCGAGGCAGCCCCGGACCTCGCTCGGGCGCGCCTGGTCCCCCTCGTCGATCAGACCCAGGGCGGGCAGCACCACCGGGTCGTAGAAGCGGACCGTCCAGTCCATGCCCTCGAGCTTCCCCGGCAGCTCGACCTCCTCACCCTGCAGGGGCCCGAGGGGCTCCGTCGTCGCCAGGACGTGCAGGTTCCGCGCGCCGGCGGCGACGACGGTGAACCGGCCGGCGGCCAGGAGCGGCATCCGGCCGCGCACCGCGGGCGGGAACGTCGACGCCTGCCCGGCGTAGGCGCGGTGGATGCCGTCGACGTAGCCCGCGACGGCGCGGCGCATCGCCATCGGATCGGCCACGTCGCCACCTCCCGCTCGGGTCGATCTCGTTCCGGCTCGCTTTCCGGATGCCGGAACGGCTGCTCTTCTCTCCGGAACGCTAGGGCGGCTAGCGTCGTGACGTCAAGCACACCGGCGGGTCCCGCCGGTTCCCCACCCGAGAGGACCGGACGTGGGCATCCTGCGACTCGCGCACGTGGACGTGCGGACTCCCGACCTCGACCTGTCGACGGCCTACTACACCGAGGTCATGGGCCTGCAGCAGGTCGCTCGCACCGACGACGCGGTCTACCTCAAGTGCTGGGACGAGGAGGACCACCACTCGCTGCGGATGCGCTACAACCCGCGCACCGGGTTGGACTCCTTCACCTTCCGCGTGGAGGCCGAGGACGACCTCGCCGACTTCGAGTCCAAGGTCGAGGCGTACGGCTGCCCGACGTCGCGCGTGAGCCGGGGCGAGGCGCTCGGGCAGGGCGAGTCGGTCCGCTTCGAGGTGCCCTCGGGCCAGGTCATGGAGCTGGTCTGGGACATCGAGAAGACCGGCAACATGCTCGGCAAGCACAACCCGGCGCCGATCCCTCCGCCCGACCTGCCGGGCATCGCGCCGCCGCGCATGGACCACATGCTGGTCAACGCCGAGGAGGTCGGCGAGTCCGCGCGGTTCTTCACCGAGGTGCTGGGTCTGCGGATGACCGAGCAGGTCCTCGACGGGAACGGTCACCAGCTCGGCGTCTGGCTCGCCGGCCGGACCAACTCGCCGCACGACATCGCGATCGTCAACGGCCCGAACGGCGCGCTGCACCACTGGGCGTACTGGCTCGACGACTGGGACCACGTGCGCAAGGCCGCGGACACGCTGGCCTACAACGGCGTCCAGATCGACCAGGGCCCCACACGCCACGGCGTCACGCGCGGCAACACCATCTACTTCTTCGACCCCCTCGGGATCCGCAACGAGGTCTTCACCGGCGGCTACTGGGTCGACCCCGACACCGAGATCCTCACCTGGACCGAGGACAACTTCGGCAAGGGCCTCTTCTACTACGAGAACGTCATCAGCCAGCGGTTCCTGCGCATGCACACCTGAGGAGAGACCGTGCCGACCAACTCCACGTCCGACCGCATCCTCAGGCTGCAGCACGTCGAGATCCGCGTGCCCGACCTCGAGCTCGCCACCGCCTATTACACCGAGGTGCTCGGCCTCATCGAGACCGCCCGCGACGAGCGCGACGGCGCCGAGCGCGTGTTCCTCAAGTGCTGGGACGAGCGCGAGCACCACTCGGTAATCCTCCGCGCCGCCCCCACCTACGGCCTGGACCACATGTCGTTCAAGCTGCACGCCCACGAGGACCTCGACCACTTCACGACGAAGCTCGAGGCGGCCGGGGTGCCCGTGAAGCGGTTCGCCTCCCGCGAGCTCGGCCCGGGCTGGGGCGAGGCGATCCGGTTCGAGGCGCCGTCCGGGCACCTGGTCGAGCTGGTGCACGGCATGGAGCGGGTCGGGAACATGCTGCCGATGACCAACCCGCCGCCCCGCCCGCAGGACCTCGTCGGGATCGCGCCGCCCCGGCTGGACCACATCTTCGTCATGGCCGAGGACGTCGAGGCGTTCACCGCGTTCTTCTGCGAACTGCTGGAGTTCCGGCTCACCGAGCAGATCCTCGCCAACGACGGGCACCAGCTCGCGACGTTCCTGGAGCACTCCCACACCCCGCACGACATCGCCGTCATCACCGGGCCGAACGGCGCGCTGCACCACTTCGCGTTCTGGCTCGACGACTGGAACGGTATCCGCGACGCGGCCGACACCCTCGCCTATCACGGGGTGAACATCGACGTGGCCCCGACTCGGCACGGCGTGACCCGCGGCTACACCACCTACTTCTTCGACCCCGCGGGCAACCGGAACGAGCTGTTCACCGGCGGCTACTGGGTGGATCCGGACTTCGAGCCGATCACCTGGACCGAGGAGGAGATGGGCCGCGCCATCTTCTACTACCACCGCCAGGTCAACGAGCGCTTCTTCACGGTGCACTCCTGATGGCGCGGGATCCGCGGTCCGTCGACCGCTACGAGACGCCGGACTACCTCTCGAAGTACCGGTCCCGCCGCAGCGCGACGGAGAACGGTGAGGCCCCCGAGGACGGGACGCCGCTCTACCTGCGCCGCTTCCGGGAGCGGGCCACGACGACGACCGAGGCGCCCTCGCCGTCGTCGGGGTCGTCCCCGGGCGGGGCGATCGACACCAGCGTCAGCTACGACGGCCAGCGGTTCACCCCGGCGCTCGCGGAGGCGAGCCGGGGCAAGGAGATCGCGGCGCCGATCGAGCGCAAGGCGTCGGAGAAGATCGTCTGCGAGATCTCGATCATCCGGCACGGCATCACCCAGGGGTACTCGACCGACGCCGGCCTGACCCCGATGGGTGCCTGGCAGGCCCACCGCCGCGGCCACGAGCTGGCGCGGCGCTTCGACGCAGGCGACCAGGTCCGCCTGGTCTGCGCGGACACCAACCGTGCTCGGCAGACCGCCGACCAGCTCTTCCGCGGGGCCAAGGACGGGCTGTCGATGTGGGGCATCGACGCCGACGTCACCAACCCGGAGCCGATCCCGGAGCTGCGCAACTTCGGGGTGTGGACCCCCGACGGGCTGCGCGACGTCACCTCGGCGTTCCGGCAGTATCAGGCCACCAACGAGACCCTCGAGCGGCTCGCGGTCGGCGACCGGCCGCGGTGGCTGGTCGAGATCGACCGCTTCTACCGCACCCAGCTGGGCGGGGCGGACCCGATCCAGGAATGGCTGACGGTCCCGATGATGTACTTCGAGCCGCCGGCGATGTGCGTGCGACGGTTCTGGCGCGGGTTCCACCGCCTGATGGACGAGTCCCGTCGCGCCGACGGCACGCTGACCCATCGACGGATCCTCGCCGCGACGCACTCCGGCCCGATGCGGGCGTTCGCGACCTGGGCGCACGGCTACGACCCGGGCGAGCCGCTCAACACCGAGGAGATCCGGGTCAAGATGCGTGAGGGTGGCCGGTCCGCGTTCGTCTCGTACCGCAATCGCGTCACCGAGGTGAACGTGCCCCCGGCCGACGAGTTCCCGAACTGGGAGGCGTGAGCCATGACGGTGCTTCCCTTCTCACCCGTGCTTTCCGCCGGGGCGAGCGCAGCGACGGGGAATGTCGAGGACGCGGACGACTCCCCGTTGCGGTCGGTGTCGACGGCCGTGGCCGTCCTCGACTGCTTCGCCGCCGAGCCCGAGCTGGGCGCGACGAAGGTGGCCGCCCGGCTGGGGATCGCGAAGTCGACGGCCTGCCGGATGCTCGCCGCGCTCGCGGCGGGCGGGCTGCTCGAACGCTCCGGGTCCGGGCGCTACCGGCTCGGGCTGCGCCTGTTCGAGTACGGCCAGCTCGCGGTGGACCGGCTGCTGCTGCGCGAGGTCGCCATGCCGCTGCTCGGCGAGCTCCGGGAGACGGTCCGGGAGACGGTCCAGCTCGGCGTCGCCGTCGGCACCGACGTGCTCTACCTGGAGCGGCTCGAAACCGCGGGCGCGGGCCTGCGGTTCCGCACCGACTACCACCGCAACCCGGCGCACTCGTCGTCGATCGGTCGGATCCTCGCCGCCTCGGACCGGGACCTGACGCTCGCGATCCTGGAGCGCGGACTGGAGCGGCGGACGCCGTTCACGATCGTCGACCCGCAGCGCTGGCGCCGCACGCTCGTCCAGACCCGCGAGCAGGGCTACGCCACGTGCCGCGACGAGTACGACCTGGGCTGGTCCTCGATCGCGGCGCCGATCCTCACCGGCGGCGAGGGGCGTCGACGGGCGGTGGCCGCGGTGTCGATCGTCGGGTCGACGTCGCGGGTGCTCGGGCCGCGCAAGCCCGCCGTCGTGCAGGGCGTGCGCCGGGCCGCCGAGCGGATCACGGCGGCGCTGGACCGGGCGAGCTCCTAGACCCGGGACGGCACCGTCGGGACGGCCGTGCCGATGAGGCAGTCGCGCGTGACGAGGTCGCGCTGCTCGGCCTCGGAGAGCCCCTCCGCACCGTCCGGGCGCTGCGGCACGACGAGGTAGCGCGCCTCGGCGCTCGCGTCCCACACCCGCACCTCGGTGGCGTCCGGCAGCACGAGCCCGAACTCGGCGAGCACACCCCTCGGGTCGCGCACCACCCGCGACCGGTAGGCCTCGCTCTTGTACCAGGCGGGCGGCGGACCCAGCCAGGCCACCGGGTAGCAGGAGCACAGGGTGCAGACGACGACGTTGTGCACCTCGGCGCTGTTCGCCACCGCGTGCAGCCGGATGTCCGAGCTGAAGCCGCCGCCGAGGTGGCCCAGCTCGGCGCCCGCCGCGCCCGCGTCGGCCAGCAACCGCTCCCGGTACTCCGGCGAGTTCCACGCCCGCACCACCATCTCGGCGCCGTTGCGTGCCGTGACGCGGTCGGAGAACGCCTCGATCCGCCCGTCGACCTCGTCGCGGGTGATCACCCCGCGCGCCTCGGCGACGTCGAGCAGGCGGTTCACGCGCGCCTGCAGCTCGCCGTTGCGATGGTGCCCCGACCCGCTCATGGCTGCTCCAGGTAGCTGACGAAGAGATCGACGTGGACCCGGTCGCCGTCGCGGGCGTCCGGGCCCCACAGCTCCTGGCCCGCGAACGCGACCGTCACGATGTCCTCCCGGCGCGCGGCGGAGCCGACGACGGCGGCGTCGTCGGGGAACCGGCCGTCCCCGAGCAGCCCGACGACCTCCCCCACGTGGCCCCGTACGTAGCGGGGCGCCCGGTTGTGGCCCGGCGGGTTCATCGTGCGGACCCGCACCCGGTCGCCGACCCCGAAGCTCACGAGCCCTCCCCCACCAGGTGCTCCAGCGCGGTCAGCCAGCGCTCGTAGTAGGGCATCGCGTAGTACTCCGCGGGCGGGATGCGCTCCATGGTGTGCCGGAACTCGTCGAGCGTGTACGCGCCGGCCGCCACGAACGCCTGGTTCAGCACGAACGTCTGCGCCTCCCACACGGACTCGAACGTCGGCCCGCCCCGGTGTCCGTCCGGGAGCTCACCGAACCCGTGCATCCCACCGACGTCGTTCGCGTAGGCCACGCCGCCGAGTCTCGCAGCCCATCGAGCGGACCTCCAGGGCTTCGGGCCGAACCACGACGGCCCACTCGGTACTGACTGATGGATCAGCCAGCCTTGCGATCAGAGCAAGTCCACCCGTAGCGTCGCCGGCCGTGACCGACGAGATCGCCCAGCGGGTGCGCCGCGCCATCGGGCGGACCGGCGCAACCCGGCGGGAGTTCGCGGCCGCGATCGGGCTCGAGGAGACGAAGCTGTCGAAGTCCCTCAGCGGGCGTCGTCGCTTCACCACCGACGAGCTGGCCGCGATCAGCCGACGGGCCGACGTCCCGCTCGCCGAGCTCGTGCACGGCGAACGGCCTGCCGTCACCGCCACCCCGGGACCGTCGGTCACCCCGGCCCGGGCCGACGACCCCGATGGCGCCCGGCAGCGCATCCTCGACGCGGCCTGGACGCTCATCGCCACCCGCGGGTACCACCGGGTGCGGGTCGCCGACGTCGCCGACGCGGCCGGGACCAGCAGTGCCGCCGTCCACTACCACTTCCCCGGCAAGGATGCGCTGCTGACCGAGGCGCTGCGCCACAACGTCGGGCTCGCGTTCGAACGGCAGTCCGCCGCCCTCGCCGACCTCCCCGATCCGCGCGAGCGCCTCGTCCGGCTGCTCGACCTGCAGATGCCCGAGGGCCCCGTCCTCGAGCCGGAGTGGTCGATCTGGATGCAGGTGTGGTCGGAGGCCGTCGTCGACCCGTCCCGTCGTGACCTGTACCGCGAGGCCCAGGACCGGTGGGTCCGCACCGTCGTCATGACGCTGGAGGACGGGGCCGCGAGCGGCGCCTTCCGCGGTGGCGACCAGTCCGTCCGCGCCCGCCAGCTCACCGCGCTGGTCGACGGCCTGGGCATCGGCGTCATGAGCGGCGCGTCGAGTGCCGACGACATGCGCGCAGCCCTCCACGACTTCCTCGAGCACTCGATCCTGGAGAAGCCATGAACCACACCGTCGTCATCACCTGCGCCCTGACCGGCGCGGCCGACAGCGTGGGGAAGAGCCCGCACGTGCCGGTCACCCCGGCGCAGATCGCCGACGACGCTATCGCCGCCGCCCGGGCCGGTGCGGCCGTCGTCCACGTGCACGTCCGCCACCCGGAGACCGGGATCCGCTCGCGTGACGTCGCCCTCTACCGCGAGGCCGTCCGGCTCATCCGCGCGAGCGACGTCGACGTCGTCCTCAACCTCACCGCCGGGATGGGCGGCGACCTGGTCGTCGACGAACAGGACCCGCTCGAGCCCGTCGACGGCACCGACCTGGTCAACGCCATGGACCGGCTGCCGCACGTCGAGGAGCTGCGGCCCGACATCGCGACCCTGGACTGCGGGTCGTACAACTTCGGCGACGGCAGCGCCCTCTACGTGTCCACCACGGACATGCTCCGGGCCGGCGCGAAGCGGTTCCAGGAGCTGGGGGTGAAGCCCGAGCTGGAGGTCTTCGACTCCGGCCAGCTCTGGTTCGCGAAGGTCATGCACGACGAGGGCCTCATCGACTCCCCGGCGCTGATCCAGCTCTGCATGGGGGTCCCGTACGGTGCGCCCGCCGATCCCGGACTGCTCCAGGCGATGGTCAACCTGCTGCCCGATGGCGCGCAGTTCACCTCGTTCGCGCTGGGCCGCGACCAGCTGCCGTGGGTGGCGCAGTCGGTGCTGCTCGGCGGCCACGCCCGCGTCGGGCTGGAGGACAACCTCTACCTCTCCCGCGGGGTGAAGGCGACCAACGCCGCGCTCGTGGACCGCGCCGTGACGATCGTCGAGGGGCTCGGCGCGTCCGTCGCCACCCCGGACCAGGCCCGCGAGATCTTCGGCCTGGCCGGAGGGCCCCGATGAACCGCACCGTCGCGTGCATCGGCGCGGGCGTCATCGGCGGCGGGTGGGCCGCCTACTTCCTGGCGCGCGGGTTCGACGTCGTCGCCTGGGACCCCGCCCCTGACGCCGAGGCCCGGCTGCGCCGGATCGTCGAGGCCGCCCGCCCGGCGCTGAACGAGCTGGGCCTCCCCGACGACCGGTGGGGCGTGCTGACCGTCGCGGGCTCGCTCGAGGAGGCCGTGCGGGACGCCGAGTTCGTCCAGGAGTCCGCCCCCGAGGACCTCGACCTCAAGCGTCGCCTGCTGGCCGACCTGATCGCCGCGACCGGCGAGGGCGTGACCGTCGCGAGCTCCACCTCCGGCTTTCCGATGACGGACATGGCCACGCTCGCCGAGGACCCGGCCCGGCTCGTGGTCGGGCACCCGTTCAACCCGCCGTACCTGATCCCGCTCCTGGAGGTCGTCGGCGGCGAGGCGACCGACCCCGCCGTCGTGGCGTCCGCGGCCCGGTTCTACCGCGGGATCGGCAAGTCGGTGATCGAGATGGACCGGGAGGTTCCGGGCTTCGTCGCGAACCGGCTGCAGGAGGCGCTCTGGCGCGAGGCGCTGCACATGGTCGCCAACGGCGAGGCCACCGTGGAGCAGATCGACGCCTCGATCACCGAGGGCCCGGGGCTGCGCTGGCCGGTGCACGGGCCGTGCCGGACGTTCCACCTGGCCGGCGGCGAGGGCGGGATGGCCCACATGCTCGACCACTTCGGGCCGTCGCTGCTCGCCCCGTGGACCCGGCTCGACGCGCCGGAGCTGACCCCGGACCTCCGCGACGCCATGGTGGCGGGCACCGCGACCGAGCGGACCTTCGACGACCTCGTCGCCGAGCGGGACCGGGCGGTGATCGCGATCCGGCGCGCCGTGGACGGTGCCCGTTCCGGTCCCGCGAACAGGGCGGTGTCCGGGAGCGGGCCGCGTTCCTAGCGTCGGTCCCATGCAGCGCAGCAGCGAGCGGATCCTCACCACCCACGTCGGCAGCCTCGCCCGTCCGGAGGCGCTGCTCGACACGATGCGCGAGAAGGAGCACGGCCGTCCCTACGACGAGGCCGTCTTCGCCAAGCAGGTCACGCAGGCGGTGGCCGACGTGGTCGCGAAGCAGGTCGAGGTCGGGCTCGACGTCGTCACCGACGGCGAGATGGGCAAGGTCAGCTTCGCGACCTACGTCCAGGACCGCCTCGACGGGTTCTCGCCGACCTCCGGGGAGAAGCTGCTGCCGCCGTCCTGGAAGCTCGAGATCGACGCCTTCCCCGAGTACTACGAGCAGTACCTCGGCAAGTACTCGAAGACCGTGGCACCGATGGTGACCGTGGCCTGCGTCGGCCCGGTCTCCTACACCGGCCAGGAGCAGCTGCGCACCGACATCGACAACCTGCGCGCCGCCCTCGTCGGGGTCGACCACACCGAGGCGTTCATGCCCTCGACCTCACCGCGGGGCTTCGGGCGCAACGAGTACTACGCGACCGAACGCGAGTACTACACCGCGGTCGCGGAGGCGCTGCGCGAGGAGTACCTGGCGATCGTCGACGCCGGGTTCCTGCTCCAGATCGACGACCCGTGGCTCATCGAGATCCTGTCCGACCCGGCGCTGTCGCCCGAGGAGCAGCAGCGGACCGCCGCGGAGCACGCGGAGATCGTCAACCACGCGCTGCGCGACATCCCGACCGAGAAGATCCGGCTGCACACCTGTTACGGGCTCAACCACGGGCCGCGGGTCCACGACATCACCATGGCCGAGGTGGCCGGGCCGATGCTGGCGATCCGGGCGGGGGCCTATTCGTTCGAGGTGGCGAACCCGCGGCACTCCCACGAGTGGAGGATCTGGAACGACGCCGCGCTCCGGGAGCGCCTCGGCGACTCGGTCCTCATCCCCGGTCTGCTCGGGCACGCCCAGAACTACGTCGAGCACCCGGACCTGGTGGCCGAGATGCTGC
>NZ_DASXJS010000124.1:0-8149 GCF_036497245.1 Actinomycetospora sp.
CTGCTGGTCGATCTCGGCGTACCGGGGTACGACCGGGAACGAGAACCCGCTCACGACGACCGCAGACCCAGCGACTCGTCGGACCACTCGCCCTCGGGAACCTCCGTTCCGGAGGGACGCAGCTCGGTCTCCCGGCCCCGCAGCTCGACCCGGCGGATCTTCCCCGAGATCGTCTTGGGCAGCTCCGCGAACTCCAGGCGGCGCACCCGCTTGTAGGCCGGGAGGTGCTCGCGGGCGTACTCCAGGATCGCCCGCGCGGCCTTCTCGTCGGGCTCCCACCCGCGGGCCAGCACCACGTAGGCCTTGGGTACGGCCAGGCGCAGCGGGTCCGGCGACGGCACGACGGCGGCCTCGGCCACGGCCTCGTGCTCGAGCAGCACACTCTCCAGCTCGAACGGCGAGATGCGGTAGTCGCTGGCCTTGAAGACGTCGTCGGACCGGCCGACATAGGTGATGTAGCCGTCCGCGTCACGGGAGCCGACGTCACCGGTGTGGTAGTACCCGCCGCGCATGACCTCGGCGTTGCGCTCGTCGTCGTCGGCGTACCCGACCATCAACCCGATCGGCCGACGGGACAGGTCGACGCAGATCTCGCCCTCCTCGCCGACCTCCCCGCTCACCGGGTCCACCAGCGCGATCTCGAACCCCGGCAGCGGCCGGCCCATCGAGCCGTCCTTCACCAGCGACCCCGGGGTGTTCGCGATCTGCAGGGAGGACTCGGTCTGCCCGAACCCGTCGCGGATCGTCAGACCCCACGCGTCGCGGACCTGCTCGATGACCTCGGGGTTCAGCGGCTCACCCGCGCCGACGAGTTCGCGCATCGGCACGGTCCAGCGGCCCAGGTCGGCCTGGATGAGCATGCGCCAGACCGTCGGCGGCGCGCAGAACGTCGTGACGCCCTTGTCCACCAGGGTCTTCAGCATCGCGTCGGCGTCGAAGCGGCTGTAGTTGTAGATGAAGATCGTCGCCTCGGCGCACCACGGCGCGAAGACGTTCGACCACGCGTGCTTCGCCCAGCCCGGCGAGGAGATGTTGCAGTGGACGTCGCCGGGCTCCAGGCCGATCCAGTACATCGTCGAGAGGTGCCCGACGGGGTAGGACACGTGCGTGTGCTGCACCAGCTTGGGCTTCGCCGTGGTGCCCGAGGTGAAGTAGAGGAGCAGCGTGTCCGACGCCTTCGTCGGGCCGTCGGGCTCGAAGGTCTCCGACGACGAGTCGGCGTCGGCGAAGTCCAGCCAGCCGTCCGGCGTCGAGGGCCCGACGGCGACCCGGGTGTAGTCACCGGGCACGTCGTCGAACTTGTCGACGTCGGCGTCCCGGACGACGACGTGCTTGGCGGCGCCCCGGTCGATGCGGTCGCGCAGGTCGGCCGCACCGAGCATCGGCGTCGAGGGGATGAGCACCGCGCCGAGCTTCATCGTGGCGAGGATCGTGTCCCACAGCTCGACCTGGTTGGCGAGCATGAGGATGATCCGGTCGCCCCGCGTGACGCCGTGCGAGCGCAGCCAGTTCGCCACGCGGTTGGACCGCCGGGTCATCTCCGCGAAGGAGAACTTCCCCTCGCTGCCGTCCTGCTCGACGATCCACAGTGCCGGCCGGTCGGCGGACGCCGGGTCCGCCCCGATCGCGTCGAAGTGCTCGAGCGCCCAGTTGAACTCGTCCAGCTCGGGCCAGGCGAAATCGCGACGCGCGGCGTCGTAGTCGGTCTGGCGCTCGACCAGGAGGTCGCGCGCGGCGCGGAACCGCTGCGCGGCGGGAGTCAGGGGCGACGACGACGTCACAGCGGGGAACCTCCGAGAGCTCCGGGAACGACAAGGGCGGGCGCTCCGAGGTTCCTATCACCTCGGGGCACCCGCCCACAGCCGTCGGTTCGGCCGATCGTGGCCTACTTGAGCAGCTTGCGCAGCAGCAGGAGCCCGATCACCGCACCTGCGGCGATCACGCCGTACTTGATCTTCGGGTCGGCCCACTTCTCGGCCGCCATCTCCTTGCCCTGCTCGCTGAGCCGCTGCGGGTTCGCGCGATCCGAGAGCTCGTCCAGCGCTCCGGCCAGAGCCTCGCGCGCCTGTTCGATCTCCCGCTCGATGGTGTCCGGGTCGCGTGCCACGGAGCCTCCCTCGTCCTGTCCGGTCCGACTGCGCCGTTCCCGGCTGCCGGTCTGATTCTCGACGCAGCCCGTTGCCTGCTGCCGCCCATCGTGGCCGCAACGTCACGCGACGGCCGTGCGCACCCGCGACGACTCGCCGCACGGTCCGCGATCACATGCGAGCGGTATCCTGCCCGCCCGTGGCCTCCGATAACCGTCTGACCCCGGGTGACGCTGCCCCGGAGTTCTCACTGACCTCCGACACCGACGAGACGGTGTCGCTCGCGGACTACCGCGGCGGCCGCGTCATCGTCTACTTCTATCCCGCCGCCAGCACGCCGGGGTGCACGAAGGAGGCCTGCGACTTCACCGAGAACCTGGCCACCTTCAACGACGCCGGCATCTCGGTGGTGGGCATCTCCCCTGACAAGCCGGCGAAGCTCGCCAAGTTCCGCGCCGACGAGGGACTGACGTTCCCGCTGCTCTCGGACCCGGAGAAGGCCACGATGCAGGCCTACGGCGCCTGGGGCGAGAAGACGATGTACGGCCGCACCTCGATGGGCGTCATCCGCTCGACGTTCCTGGTCGACGCCGAGGGCAAGGTCGAGGACGCGCAGTACGGCGTGAAGGCCACCGGTCATGTGGGCCGGTTGCTGCGCGATCTGAAGCTCTGAGTGCCGGCGACGGGATTCGAACCCGCACTGGGCGGCACCTAAAGCCGCTCTCTCTGCCATTTGGAGTACACCGGCTCGGGTTCACCACCCTAGTGTCCGGCGCACCGAGCGGACCTTCACGGCTGCCATGACGACCGTGAGCGTCCACTCGGGGCCGGGTTACAGATAGCCGCGCACCTCGTCGGCCATCTCCGCCGCCGCCTCGAGCGGGGTGAAGTGGCCGACGTCGTCGAGCACCTGCACGCTGGCCCGCGGGAGCAACTCGGTCACGTTCGGTGCGAAGTCCGGCGGGAACAGCGGGTCCAGGGCTCCCCACACCACGCTCGCCGGGACGTCCACCGGTTCCGGCAGCGGGCCGCCCTCCGCGATCGCGAGCGCTCCGTAGAGGGTCGACGAGCCGGACCGGTACCAGTTCAGTGACGTCGTGAACGCGCCCGGCCTCGAGTAGGCCTCCACCAGGGCTTCGTCCACCGCCGCGGCCGGTCGCGCACCCCAGTGCGACCAGAAGTGCTCGAGATACGCCCGCACGGCTCCCGGGTTGCCGTCGACCAACCGTGAGCACAGCTCGAGCTGGTGGAAGTCCTGGTACCAGAACTCGGCCCGCCGATGCGGGTCCAGAGCGGCGGACACGAACGTCGACGGCGCGAGCGCGTTCCCGACGACGAGCGCCCGGACCCGCTCGGGAGCCCTGCGGGTCAGCGCGATCGCCGTGGTCACCCCGACGTCGTATCCCACGACGACAGCGGGCTCCAGCGACAGCGAATCCACCAGCTCGATCAGTGCCGTCACCATCGCCTCGCGCGAGAAGTCCGACGGCGGGCGCAGCTCGTCGCCCGGTGCGAACGACTCCCCGAAGCCCGGCAGGTGCGGGACGACGACCTCCGCCTCGCCGGCGAGCAGCGGGGTCAGGAGCCGATAGTCCGACGTGCCGCCCGGCCAGCCGTGCAGGCACAGCACGGCAGGCCCGGTCCCGGAACGCTCGACGGCGAGCACGACCTCACACCCCTCCGGCGCGGACCTCCATCACCCGGAAGCCCGCGTTCGACGACACTCTCGACACCGAGTACCCCTGATCGCCCAACCATCGCGCCAGCGAGTCCGACCCGAGGTTCTTCGACACGACGAGGTAGGACGGTCCGCCCACCCGCGGCAGCCACTCGACGAGCAGGTCGTGCAGCGCTGCCTTGCCGGAGCGGATCGGCGGGTTCGACCACATCCCGGCGAAGACGACGTCCTCGGGCACCTCGTCCGGGCGGCACGCGTGCACGTTGCCCAGGCCCGCCGCCTCGGCGTTCGCGCGCACCAGGTCGAGCGCCCGGGAGTTCACATCGACCGCCCAGACCGTCGAGGTCGGCCGGATCGTCGCGAGCCACAGCGAGATCGGTCCCCAACCGCAGCCGAGGTCGAGCAGGTCCCCACCGGCCGACGGCTCGGGCGCGTGCTCCAGCAGGACCCGCGTGCCCTTGTCGAGGCGCCCGCGCGCGAAGACCCCGGAGTCGGTGGTGACCTCCAGCGACAGCCCCCGCACGTCGAGCCGCGCCGGGGTCGGTGACGACGGCGTGGTCGGCTGCTCGGCGAAGTACTGGTCGGCCACGGGTCTCAGTCCGCGAGCAGGGTCCGCAGCCGCGGGGCGAGCGCGCGGAAGGCCCGGGTGCGGTGGGAGACGGCGTCCTTCTCGGCCGACGACATCTCCGCCGAGGTCCTGGTCTCGCCCTCGGGGACGAACGCCGGGTCGTACCCGAATCCGTTGAGGCCCCGGGGCGAGCGGATCAGGCGGCCGGGCCACTGCTCGGTGACCACGATCTCGCGCCCGTCGGGGTGCGCGGCGGCCGCGGCGCACACGAACGCCGCCCCGCGCCGCTCCTCGGGCACGTCCGAGAGCTGGTCCAGGACGAGCGCCAGATTCCGGGCGTCCTTCTCCCGCCGGTCACCGGCACCCCCCGACCACCGCGCCGAGAGCACCCCCGGCATCCCGTTGAGGGCATCGACCGCCAGCCCGGAGTCGTCGGCGACGGCGAGCATGCCGGTCGCGGCGGTGGCGTCGCGGGCCTTGGCGAGGGAGTTCTCCGCGAACGTCGCGCCGGTCTCCGGCGCCTCGTCGAAGGCCTCGACCTCGTCGAGCCCGACGATGCGCACGCCCTCGACGCCCAGCCCGGCCACGACGCGGCGCAGTTCGGCCAGCTTGGCGTCGTTGCGGGTCGCGAGCAGGACGTCCCGCGTGGTCGCCGGATCACGGACCTCAGCGCTGCTCACGGCAGCTCGCCCGGGTACGGCTCGGCGAGCGCGGCGGCCTGGATCTCGGTGAGCCGCGCGATGCCGGCCAGCGAGGAGTCGAGCATGGCGTCCAGCGTCGCCCGCGTGTACGTCGCGCCCTCGCCGGTGCCCTGGACCTCGACGAGCGTGCCCGCGTCGGTGGCGACCACGTTCATGTCGACCTCGGCGCGACTGTCCTCGGAGTACGGCAGGTCGAGCCGCACGCGGCCGTCGACGACGCCGACCGACACCGCGGCGATGGAGCAGGACAACGGCTGCGGGTCGGCGAGGCGCTTGTGCGCCTTGAGCCAGGTGACGGCGTCGGCGAGGGCCACGTACGCGCCGGTGATGGCCGCCGTGCGGGTGCCGCCGTCGGCCTGGAGGACGTCGCAGTCGAGCTGGATGGTGTTCTCGCCGAGCGCCTTGAGGTCGATCGCCGCGCGCAGCGAGCGCCCGACGAGCCTGCTGATCTCGTGGGTGCGGCCACCGACGCGACCCTTCACCGACTCGCGGTCGCTGCGGGTGTGGGTGGCCGAGGGCAGCATCGCGTATTCGGCGGTCAGCCACCCGAGGCCGGAGTCCCGGCGCCAGCGCGGGACGCCCTCCGTGACGCTCGCGGCGCACAGCACCCGGGTGCTGCCGAAGGAGACGAGGACCGAACCCGCGGGATGCTGTTGGAACCCGCGGCGGATCTCGATGGGGCGGAGCTCGTCGTCGGACCTGCCGTCACTGCGTGCCACGGGCGACCACCCTAGAGAACCCGCCGGCGGGGCGGGGCGGCGCGGACCCCGTTCGGGCCCGGTCAGATGGTGTAGTGCGCGTCCGGGCGTACCAGCTCGGCCGGCCCGTCGAACTGCTCGCGCGCCTCGGTGAGCAGGTCCTCGCCGTCGTACCAGGCCGGGACGTGGGTGATGAGCAGCCGTTTCACCCCGGCCTCGCGGGCCGCCCGGCCCGCCTGGGTGCCGGAGAGGTGCACCCCCGGCGGGCGGTCCGGGGAGTCGGTCCAGGTCGCCTCGCACAGCAGGACGTCCGCCCGGCTCGCGAGCTCGACGAGGCCGCGGCACGGCCCGGTGTCTCCGGAGTAGACGAGCGTGCGGCCCTGGTGCTCGAGGCGCACCCCGTAGGCCTCGCAGGGATGGTCGACCGGCTCGCTCGACAGCGCGATGTCCCCGATGCGGGCCGGGCCGTCGGCGAAGACGTGGTAATCGAAGACGTCGGTGAGGTCGGTGGCCACGCGCTCGTCGGACGACGGGGCGTACGCCACCGCGAGGCGGACCTCCGACTCGCTGGGCCCGTGCAGCGGCAGGACCTTGCCCGGGCCGTCCGGGTGGTAGCGGCGGTGCACGACGAACCCGGAGACGTCGGCGCAGTGGTCCGGGTGCAGATGGGAGAGGACGAGCGCGTCGAGGTCGAACGGGTCCATGTGGCGCTGGAGGGGCCCGAACGTGCCGTTCCCCAGGTCCATGACGAGCGTCGTCTCCCGGGTCCTCACGAGGTAGCCCGACGCCGGTGAGGTGGGTCCGGCTCCGCTGCCCGAGCACCCCAGGACGATCAATTCCACGCGGGCACCCTACGGTCCGATAGGAGAGGGCGACACCGGGCCGGTGGGAGGGCTGCGGCGCGCGGTCCGGCGGTCGGCCGAGGCGACCAGGCGAGCGGCGAGGACGCCCGAGAGGGCCCCGAACAGGTGGGCCTGCCAGGAGACGCCGGGCGTGCCCGGCAGGATTCCCCACAGCACTCCGCCGTAAAGCAGCAGCAGGACGACGGCGAGCGCGATCTGGCGTCCGGAGCGGGCGAAGAAGCCGTGGAACAGCAGGAACGCCAGCCACCCGAAGATGACTCCGGACGCGCCGATCGTGACGCCGAAGCCGCCCGTCAGCCACGTGAGGAAGCCACCGAGCAGCCAGATCAGCGCCGTGACCGCGAGGAACTGGCCGAACCCGCCCGCGAGCACGAGAAAGCCGAGGATGAAGAAGGGCAGCGAGTTGGCGATCAGGTGCGCCCAGCCCGCATGCAGCAGCGGTGCCCAGATGATGCCGGCGAGCCCGTCCACCTGACGCGGCTCGATGCCGTCCTGGTCGAGCGCGCCGCCGAACACGAACTGGTCGGCCGCCTCGATCAGCCACAGCACGGCGAGGAAGAAGAACATCCCGATGGCCGCGCGCAGCGGGTTCGCCGGGAACACCCGCGGCTTCGCCGGGGCCACCGATCCGGGAGTGCTCACACCAGCGAGAGTACCGCCGCGGATGCCGGGAGAGCGTGAGGAACCGGTCAGGCCCAGAGCTGGCCCTCGAGCCCCTCCGCGGCCTCCTCGAGGGTGCCGGAGTACGCCCCGGTGGACAGGTACTTCCACCCGCCGTCGCACACGACCATGACGATGTCGGCCTCGTCGTCGCTGCCCGCGGCCTTCTCGGCCTGGGCCAGCGCGGCGTGCAGGATCCCGCCGGTGGAGATGCCGGCGAAGATGCCCTCCTGCTCGACGAGCTGGCGGGTGCGGCGCAGCGCGTCGTACGCGCCGACCGAGTAGCGCCCGGTCAGCACGTCGGGGTCGTAGAGCTCGGGGACGAAGCCCTCGGAGATGTTGCGCAGGCCGTACACCAGCTCGCCGTAGCGCGGCTCGGCAGCGATGATCTGACAGTCCGGCTTGTGCTCGCGCAGGTAGCGGCCGGTCCCCACGAGGGTTCCCGTGGTGCCGAGGCCCGCGACGAAGTGCGTGATCGTCGGCATGTCCCGCAGAATCTCCGGGCCGGTGCCCTCGTAGTGCGCGAGCGCGTTGGCCGGGTTGCCGTACTGGTAGAGCATCACCCAGTCCGGGTGCTCCGCGGCGATCTCCTTGGCGGTGGCCACCGCCTGGTTCGAGCCGCCCGCCGCCGGCGAGAAGATGATCCTCGCGCCGTACATCTCCAGCAGCTGGCGGCGCTCCGCCGAGGTGTTCTCGGGCATGACGCACACCAGCTCGTAGCCCTTGAGCTTGGCCGCCATCGCCAGCGAGATGCCGGTGTTGCCGGAGGTCGGCTCGAGGATCGTGGTGCCGGGCGTGAGCCGCCCGTCCTCCTCGGCCTGGGTGATCATGCGGAGCGCGGGGCGGTCCTTGATCGAGCCGGTGGGGTTGCGGTCCTCCAGCTTCGCCCACAGC
>NZ_DASXJS010000125.1:0-35925 GCF_036497245.1 Actinomycetospora sp.
GCCGCCAGGCCGTCGAGCACGAGGGCCGCCAGCGTCGTCGGCGGGAGCTCGCGCACCGGGCCGGAGGCGAGCGCCGCGGCCCGGGAGGCGTCGTCGAGCAGGTCGATCCGGCCGACCGCCTCCTCGGGCGTCCCGGCCAACGCGCGCAGGGCCGCGACGGTGCGGTCGAGCAGGGCGGTGGCGGCGGTGGGGTCGACGACGTCCGGGCGGTGGGTCAGGGCGAGGTGGAGGGCGCCGTCGGCGGGGGTCACGACGAGGCTCGCCGGGTAGTGCGGGGCGTCGTGGTTGCGCACCTCGGTGACCTGCAGGCCGGGCGGGGCGGCCGCGTCGACCGCGGACGGGTCGAGCGGGTAGTTCTCGACGACGAGCAGGGTGTCGAAGAGCTCCCCCGTCCCGGCCGGTGCCGTGCGCTGGATCGCCTGCAGCCCGATCTCGGCGTGCTCGAGCAGCGCGGCCTGCTCGGCCTGGATCCGCCCGACGAGGTCGGTCAACGACTCGGCGTCGTCGAGCCGGACCCGCACCGGCACCGTCGTGATGTAGAGCCCGACCGCGGTGTCGACACCGTCGACGTCCGGCGGCCGCCCGGACACCGTCTGCCCGAGGACGACGTCGTCGCGTCCCGTGGTCCGCGCCAGCACGAGCGCCCATGCGACCTGCAGCAGCGTCGCCACCGTGACGCCCCGGGAGCGGGCGAAGGCCTGCAGGTCGGCCGCGAGCCCCGGGTCGAGGTCGCGCTCCAGCGCCGCCGCCGGGCCGCCGTCCGGGTCGGACCCGCCGGGAGCGAGCAGCGTCGGGGCGTCGAGCCCCGCCAGCGAGCGCGTCCACGCCGCGCGGGCGGCCTCCCCCTCGGGGCCGGCCCACCGGGTGGCCAGGCGCGCGAGGTGGGCGCGGTGCGGGTAGGTGGCCCCGAGGCCGGCGCGCTCGACGAGCCCCGTCGGCCCGGCGTCGGGATCGGCCAGGGCGGCGGTCCACAGCGCGAACCACTCGCGCACCAGCACCGGCGTCGACCAGCCGTCGAGGATCGCGTGGTGGGCGCTCATCACGAGGCCGGAGTGGGTGACGCGGTAGCTCCACAGCTCGCTGGTCGGCGCGGCGCCGATCGCGGTCACCCACCGGCCCGAGGACACCTGCGGGAAGGTCTCGCGCAGCGCGTCGTGGCGGACGACGAGCGCGGTCGCGGCCCGGTCGAGCGCGGCGCGGTGCTCCCCGGTCAGCGGGGCCGAGAGGTCGATCTCGAGGGCGACCGCGTACACGTCGTCGCCGTCCGCGAGGTCCTCGGCGCCGGCGAGCGCGGACGTCGCGAGCAGTCCCTCGGCGAGGGGGGCGGGGGCGACGACCGCCCCGTCGCCGTCGAGCCCGGCCGGCCGGGCCGCCAGGGCGTCGACGTCGTCCTGGGTGAGCGCGACGGTGGCGAAGTCCGACGGCGTCGGCCCGCCCACGTCCGCGCGCGCGGCGACCAGCTCCCGGCACGCGTCGGCGAAGCCGTCGGCGAGCGCGGTCACCTCGGCCTCGTCGAGCCGTCCGGCGTCGAACGACCACCGCGCGACGAGGTGCGGCCCGTCGTCGCGGTCCTCGGTGCGGGCGTTGACCTCGAGTGGATGCGAGAGCGGCGTGGCCGGGTCGGCGCCGCCGCTCATGACGGGGGCTTCGGGTGCCGGGGCGAACGCGGCGTCGTCGGGGGCGCGGACGCTCGAGCGGCCGAGGTAGTTGACGAGCAGTGCGGAGGTCGCGCCGAGGTCGGCGTCGTGCGCCACCTCCCGGCGCAGACCGTGCCCGGCGCCGTCGCCCGGAGTGGCGCGCAGCTGCTCCTTGACCGCCTTCAGGAGGCGGCCGGGGCGCCCGTCGGCGGGCAGCGTGAGCCGCACCGGGTGCGTGACGGTGAACCAGCCGACGGTGCGCGAGAGGTCCGGGCCGGCGTGCCCCACCGATCCCTCGCGTCCGTACCGCTCGCGGTCGACGACGAGCGCCGTGCCGTCCGCATGCCGCGTCACGGCCAGGAGCACCGCGGCGAGCAGCACGTCGTCGACCCCGCCGCGGATGCTCGCCGGCAGTGCGCCGAGCAGCGGACCGGCGACCTCGGGCGGCAGCGTCACGTGGTGGTGGCGCTGGTGGGCGACCGTGCCGGTTGTCGTCCGGCGCCGGACGATCCGCACGTCGTCGGGGCCCGGCGCGGTGGCGAGCCAGTGCTCCCGCTCCCCCGCGCGCGCCGTCGCCGCCGCGGGGAGGTCGGCGGTCCAGGTCCGGAAGGACGTGGGCACGACGTCGAGGCCGGGCTCCTGGCCCGCGACGACCGCCTCGTGGGCCTCGCGCAGGTCATCGGTGATCACGCGCCAGGACACGGCGTCGACGACGAGGTGGTGGATGGCGAGCACCAGCCGGCCGGGTCTGCCCTCGCCGGCGTCGATGTGGGTCGCGGCGACCATGCGTCCGCGCTCGGGGTCGAGGCGGGACGCGGCGTCCTCGACGGCCGCGTCGAGCATGCCGGCCCGTTCATGATCACCGGGATGACGAGGGCCTGATGGCTGGGCGTCCGAATCCTCGTCGTCCTGGCGATCATGGCCGGGCTGATCGTGATCCAGATCCGCGGCCGGGGCGGACGTGCGCACGACGTCAGCGGCCGTGATCGCGCCGGCGGCGGGCACCTCGAGCACCGGGTCGCCGTCGCCGCGGACCAGCCGGGCGCGGAGCAGGTCGTGGCGGGCGAGCACCGCGTCGACGGCCTCGGCGACCCGCGCCCCCGGCGGGACCTGCAGCACGACCCGCTGGTGGTAGCGCGCGATCGGGGCGTCCACGGCCGCGCACCGGGCGAGCCAGGCCCGCGCGACGGGCAGCAGCGCGACCGTCCCCGTCCCGTCGTCGGCCACCGCCGTCGCCGCGGCACCGATCGCGGTCGCCGCCGCGGCGAGCTCGCGCGCGGTGCGCCGCTCGACGACCTGACGGGGCGTCACCGTCCAACCCGCCCGGCGCGCCCGCGTGACCAGCGCGAGCGCGACGATGGAGTCGCCGCCGAGGGCGAAGAAGTCGTCGTCGATCCCGATCTCGTCCAGGGCGAGCACCTCGGCGACCACCGCGCACAGGGCGCGCTCGGCCGCTGTCGTGGGTTCCCCGCCCGCACCCGCGGCGGCGCCGAAGTCGGGCGCGGGCAGTCGCGCACGGTCGATCTTGTTGTTGGCGGTCACCGGGAACGCGTCGAGCACCACGACGGCCGCGGGCACCATGTGCTCGGGCAGCCGCGCGGCCGCGTGGGCGCGCAGCGCGGCGGGGTCGGCCTTCCCGGTGACGTACCCGACGAGCCGCGGCCGTCCTCCGGCGCTGAGCCCGTCCCCGTCGCGCCGCACCACGACGAGCGCCTGCCCCACGTCCGGGTCCTCGGCGAGCACCGCGGAGACCTCGCCCGGCTCGACCCGGAACCCCCGCAGCGAGACCTGCTCGTCGGCGCGGCCGAGGTAGTCGAGCTGGCCGGGCCAGGGGTCGGGTTCCCCGCCGAGGAGCGTCGCGGGCCGGCGGCGGACGAGGTCGCCGGTGCGGTACATCCGGGCGCCGGGCTCGTCGAAGGCGTCGCCGAACGGGTCGGCGAGGAAGCGCTCGGCGGTGAGGTCGGGACGCCCGCGGTAGCCCCGCGCCAGACCGGCGCCCGCGAGGTAGAGCTCGCCGACGACGCCGTCGGGCACCGGTCGCAGGCGCCGGTCCAGCACGTAGGCGCGCCCGCCGACGTCGACGCGCCCGATCGGGGCCGCGCCGGTGCGGGCGACCGCGTCGGGATCGAGGCGGCCGAGCGTCGCGTTGACGGTGACCTCGGTCGGGCCGTACGCGTCGAAGAGCCGCCTGGTGTGTCCCCAGCGCGCGACGAGCTCCGGGGGCACCGCCTCGGTGCCGACCAGGATCGTCATGCCCTCGGGCAGCGGGGCGTCCGCGGGGAGGGCTCCCGAGACGCTCGGCGGGAGCGCCGCGTGGGTGACGCCCTCGTCGCGCAGGTAGGCGGCGAGCGCGTGGTCGGGGCTGCGCAGCGCGGTCGGGACCAGCACGCAGGTCCCGCCCACGCACAGCGCCATCGACATCTCGAAGAACGCCAGGTCGAAGCTGACGCTCGCGAACATCGCCACACGGGCGTCCGGGGTGACCGCGAGGCGCGCCGGATCGGTGGCGGTGGCGATGAGGTCGGCGATGCCGGCGTGGGGCACGACGACGCCCTTCGGCCGGCCGGTGGAGCCCGAGGTGAAGATCAGGTACGCGGCGTCGTCGGGGTGGGGCTCGGGCAGCGGCGCGGCCGGTCCCGGTGTCAGCGATGCCCTATCGGCGTGCTCAGAGCGCATCGCCAAGACGTCGAACGTCAGCAGCTCCACATCCTCGCCCAACTCCAGGGCTGGATCGCCGTCCGTGAGCACGACGACGGGTGCCGCCTCGCTCACCATGAGCGCGAGCCGCTCGGCCGGGTAGTCGAGGTCGAGCGCGACGTACGCGGCACCGGAGCGCAGCACGGCGGCGAGCGCGACGATCAGGTCCACCGTGCGCGGCAGCGCCACCCCGACGACCTCGCCCGGCCCGGCCCCGCGCTCCACCAGCCCGCGCGCGAGCCGGTCCGACGCGGCGTCGAGTTCCGCCCACGTGAGCGTCCGCTCGCCGTCGCGCACGGCGGGCTTGGCGGGGTCGAGCGCGGCGGCCCGGGCGAAGAGCCCGGGCCACGTCGTCGGGACGCTGCGGCGCGGTTCGTCCGGTCCCGGAGTATTGGGGTCGACCACGAGGCAGCGGCGCTCGGCGTCGTCGGTGACCTCCATGTCGACGAGCCGGGACGACGGGTCCGAAGCCACGATGCACAGCACCCGCAGCACACGGTGCGCCAGCGTCCGCGCGTCGTCGGCGGAGAGCGCGTCGGGCCGGTGCACGACCCGCAACCGGGCGGGCTGGTCCCCGTGGGCGGGCAGCGCGACGATGCTGAGCGGGTAGTGCGTGGCGTCGCGGATGCCGACCGAGCGCACCCCGAGCCCGGGCGCGAGGGTCGCGAGCCGCGACGGGTCGAGCCCGACGTTCTCGATCACGAGCAGCGTGTCGAAGGCCTCGCCCTCGATCCCGGACAGGCGGGACACCGTCGCGAGGTCGGCCTGCTCGTCCGCGAGGCGGGACCGGCCGCGGGCCGCGAGGCCGTCGAGCAGGTCGGCGACCGTGCGCCCGCCGTCGGGACCCGGTGTCGCGTCGACGCGCACCGGCAGCGTCGCGACGAACGGACCGATCATGTCCTCGACGCCGTCGAGCGCAGCGGGCCGGCCGGACACGGTGGTGCCGAAGACCACGTCGTCGCGTCCGGTCAGGCGGGCGAGCGTGATCCCCCAGGCGGCCTGGAGCAGGGTGGCGAGGGTCCAGCGCGAGGTGTCGAGCGTGGGCAGGTCGACGGTGACCGAGGCCGGGAGGTCGGCCGGGGTGTCCGGGAGGGCGGGGACGAGGCGTGTGGGCTCGTCGAGCCCGGCGAGGTCGTCGGCGACCCGGCGTGCGGCGGCGTCGCGGTCGAGCGTCGCGAGGTGCTCGAGGTGGCGGCGGAACGGCACCGCGTCGGATCCGGGCGCCGCGCCCGTGTCGGCGGTGGTGAGCAGCTCGCGGACCAGCGGCCCGAGCGACCAGCCATCGACCACCAGGTGGTGCAGCGTCACGGCGAGGCGCCACCCGTGCCCGGGGCCCCGGACGAGCAGCGCCCGCACCAGCGGGGGGCGCGCGAGGTCGAAGGGGCGGCGGCGCTCGTCGAGGCAGAGCTCCTCGACGGCGTCGGCGGTCGCGGCGTCCGCCTCCTGCCAGGCCACCCGCGCCCGGGTCGGGACGACGGCGACCGGCTCGCCGCTCTTGCGGTCGCGCACCGCCGCGCGGAGCACGTCGTGGCGGTCGAGCACGGAGTCGAGCGCCTCCCGCAGCCGCTCGGGGTGCGGGCCGTCGCCGTCGACGACGAACTGGATGGTGTACGGGTCGACGGCGCTCGTGTCCTGCTCGCCGTCGCGGCGGGCCAGGTAGAGCAGCCCGCGCTGCAGCCCGGTGAGCGGCAGGACGTCGCTGACCCCTCGCCCGGTCTGCCCGCTCACCGCCCGCTCCGCAGGGCGTCGGCGGGCTCGTCGTCAGCTGGATCGTCGTCGAACCCGAGGTCGTCGAGCTCGTCGTCGTCGAGGTCCACCAACCGGGCCGGAGCCTCGCTCGTCCTCTCGGGCGCTGCGCCTTCCGGGCGGGCGACGGCGGCCAGCGCGCTCGCGGTGCGCAGGTCCAGGACGTCCGCGACCTCGACCGCCCACCCCGCCGCGCGCGCCCGGGCCACGACGCGGATCGAGGCGATGCTGTCCCCGCCCAGGGCGAAGAAGTCGCCGTCCGGGTCGACCGAGGCCACCCCGAGCACGTCGGCGAACACCGCCGCGAGCGCGCGGGTGGCCTCCGCCGACTCGGCGCGAGGGGAACCCTCGGTCGCTCTATCAACCCGAGGGTTCCCCTCGTGCGCGGCGCTCGGGTCGGCCCCGGGCGCGCGAGGGGAGGATCCCGTCGCTCTATGCGGGTGAGGGTTCCCCTCGTGCGGAACGGCGGGGTCCGAAAGATCGGGCAGCGGGCCGTCGACGTCCGCCGCCATCGCGCGCAACGCCGCGACCAGCGCGTCGACGAGGGCCCACGCGGTCGACGCGTCGTAGAGCTCGCTCGCGTACTCCAGGCGCCCGGTGATCCCGTCGGCTCCGCGGGTCTCGGTCAGCTCCACGGTGAGGTCGAGCTTCGCGGTGCCGGTCCCCCGCAGCTCGGTGCGCACCGGGTGCCCGGCCAGGTGCGGCACCTCCGACGGCGGGCGGACCTCGCGGTGCGACAGCATCACCTGGAACAGCGGGTGGCGCCCGGGCCGGCGCGGCGGCGCGAGCGCGGACACCACCTCGTCGAACGGAACGCCGGCATCGCCGACCGCGTCGAGGTCGGCGTCGCGCACCCGCCCGAGCAGCTCGCGGACGCTCGACACCCCGTCGGTCGGCACCCGCAGCGCCACGAGCCCCACGAACAGCCCGACCAGCGGCTCCGCGGCCGGGTCCTCGCGCCGCGCGACCGGGGTCCCGACGACGACGTCCTCCCCCACCCCGAGCGCGCGCAGCACCGCGGTGAGCGCCGCGTGCACGACCATGAACGTCGTCGTCCCGGTCTCCCGGGCGAGCGCGCGCACGCCGCGGTGCAGTGCCGCGTCGATCGTCACCGGCACCTCGCCCCCGGCCCCCGACGGGCGCGGCGGTCGGGGGCGGTCGTGGGCGACGGTGACCTCGGTCGGGGCGCCCGCGAGCCGGTCGCGCCATCGGGCGAGCCCGGCGGCGGCCGGCGAGGACGGGTCCGCCGGGTCGCCCCGGCGGACGGCCGCGGCCCGCGTCGTGCGGGCGTAGGTGGTCGGCAGCGGCGGGAACTCGGGAGCACGGCCCGCGAGGCGCGCGGTGTGTGCGGCGGCGAGGTCGTCGAGCAGGGTCGCGAGGGACCATTCGTCCCCGGCGAGGTGGTGCACGACGACGACGAGCGCGGCCCGGCCCGGTCCGCGCACGAGGGTGGCGCGCACGGGGATCGTCGTCGCGACGTCGATCGGGGTGCGGGCGGCGTCGTCGACGGCGGCGTCGAGCGCGACGTCGTCATCGACCCACACCCGCGCCGCCGGCACCGTGACGTTGTCGGGGGCGAGCACGTGCTGCCACACCGCGCCGGGGTCGTCCGGGTCCTCGCGCGGGACGGTGCGCAGCGGCTCGTGGCGGGCGACGACGTCCCCGACCGCGGCCTCGAGGGCGTCCGCTCCGGCGTCGTCGAGGGGGGCGTCGAGGTGGACCACGAGCGGGATCGACCAGGTCGCCGTCGGACCCTGCAGCCGGTGCAGGAACCACAGGCTGCGCTGGGCGGGCGAGAGCGGCGCGGGGCCGTCGTCCGGGACGTCGTCCTGCGCGACGGTGGTGGCCGGGGCGCTCCCGGGCTTGGCGCGGGCGGCGAGGTCGGCGAGGGTCGGCGCGTCGAACACGTCGCGCACCGAGAGCTCCGCGCCGAGCCGCTCGCCCACGCGGGACGCCAGCCGGGCGGCGAGCAGGGAGTGCCCGCCGAGGGCGAAGAAGTCGTCGTCGGGGCCCGCGTCGGCGCCGAGCAGGTCGGCGGCGATCCCGCACACCGCGGTCTCGGCCGGGCCGTCGGCGCTGCGGCCTGCGCCGGGAGCGGGACCGCCGGGCGCCGGGAGGCGGGCCCGGTCGACCTTGCCGTTGGCGGTCTCCGGGAAGGCGTCGAGGACGACGACGGCGGAGGGCAGCAGGTGGGTGGGGAGAGACGCGGCGAGCCGGGCCCGGACCGCCGCCGTCGTGAGATCCCCGGTGCCGACGAGGTAGGCGACCAGCCGACCGCCGGTGTCGTCACGGGCCAGGGCGACGACGCTGCGCACGACGCCGTCGAGCGCGTCGAGTGCGGCCTCGATCTCGCCGGGCTCGACGCGGTGCCCGCGGACCTTGATCTGCTGGTCGGCGCGCCCGACGTAGTGCAGGGCGCCGTCGGCGTCGCGCCGGGCGAGGTCGCCGGTGCGGTACATGCGGGTGCCGGACGGTCCGAGCGGGTCGGCGACGAAGCGCTCGGCGGTCAGCGCGTGCCGGCCGAGGTAGCCGCGCGCGAGGCTCGCGCCCGCAAGGTGGAGCTCGCCGACGACGCCGTCGGGAACCGGCGCCAGCGCGGCGTCGAGCACGTGGGCCCGGGTGCCGGCGATGGGGTGGCCGATCGCGGGGGTCGGCGAGACCGTGGCCCAGACGGTGGCCTCGGTCGGGCCGTAGAGGTTGGTGACGCGCGCGCCGGCGTCGGTGAGCTCGTCGTGGAGGGAGGCAGGGAGGGCCTCGCCGCCGACGAGCACGGTGACGTCGTCGAAGACCTCCGTGCGCTCCTGCGGGCCGAGCACGTCGAGCAGCGCGCGGTAGAGGGTCGGGGTGGCCTGGACGGTGAGCGGGCCGCGGGCGCGCTCGGTGCGCAGGAGCGCGGCGAGGGCCGTCGGGTCCTGCACGGTGCGCCGGGGTGCGACGACGAGGCGGGCGCCGGCGAGCAGCGGGGTGAACAGCTCGAGCGCGGCGATGTCGAAGCCGACCGTGGTCACCGCGACGAGCGTGGCGCCGGGAGCGAGGCGGGTGCGGGGAACCATGTCGAGCAGGAAGGTGCGCAGCGCGTCACGGGGGACGACGACGCCCTTCGGTCGGCCGGTGGAGCCCGAGGTGTGGATCACGTGGGCGGGGTGGGCGCCGGGCCCGGATGTCAGAAAAGTCCCGTTGCTGACACTGGACGTCTGCAACGGGACTTTTCTGACATCGAGGGTGGGCACCTCCGGGGCCGCCGCCGCGAACGTCGGCGCGGTCTCCGCCGTCACCACACCGACCACCGCCGACGCGTCCTCGAGGATCTGCGCCAACCGGGAGGCGGGCGCGTCGAGGTCGAGCGGCACCCACCCGCACCCGGCGTGCACCGCCGCGAGGGCCCCGACGACGAGGTCGACCGTCCGCGGCAACGCGAGTGCGACCAGGGACTCCGGTCCCGCCCCGGCCTCGACCAACGACGCGGCGAGCGCGCGGGCCCGGCCGTCCAGCTCGGCGTGCGTCAGCGACGGCCCAACCGGTTCGGCCACCGCCACCGCGTCGGCGTGTTGACCGGCCGCCCGGACGAACAGCTCGGCCAGCGACACAGCCGACCATGCCGCCGGCACCTCCGGCCCGGCCCCCGCCGCCAGCGCCGCGTCCCGCTCCGCCGGACCGAGCAGCGGCAGCGTCCCGACCCGCCGGTCCGGTGAGCTCCCGGCCAGCTCCTCCAGCAGTCCCGCGACCCGTCGCGCGTGCCCGGCGAGGTCGGCCTCGGAGTAGGTCGCCGGGTTGGCGTCGACGTCGAGGGCGAGCGAGCCGTCGGGTGCGCGCTGCACGTTGACGGCGAGGTCGTGCACCGGCCCGCCGGACACCGGACGGGCGGCCCCCTCCACGACGGCGCCGTCCCGCCCACCGACGCGCAACCGGTCGGCGAAGGGCTTCACGTTGACCCAGGGCCCGACGAGCGCCGACCCGCCGGGCGAGCCCTCCGCGCGCATCCGCAGGTCGCGACGCAGGTCCTCCACGGCGTAGCGGGCGTGGGCGCGCACCGCGGCGATCTCCGCCGCGACGTCGGCCACCAGGGCCGAGAGCGGCGCCGCCGGGTCGACGGTCACGCCCACCGGCACGATCGTCACGAGCATCCCCGGCGTGCGGGCGGCCACGGCGCGCTGCGGCCCGGCGAGGCGGTTCATCATCGGCACGCCGAGGACGACGCGGCCGGAACCGCCGCCACCGTCGCCGTCGCCGTCATCGCCGCCCGAGCCGTGCCGGGCGAGCAGGACGGCCACGGCGGCGAGTACCGCATCGGGCCACGCGGCGTCCCCGGCGAGCTCGTCGAGCCCGGACACGACCGATGACGGCAGCGTCGTCACCTCGCGCCGGAAGGTCCACGAGGTGAGGGCGGAGCCGGCGCCGAGGGTCGCGGGCTCCGGCGCCGTCGGGAAGCGCCCGGCGAAGAACTCCCGGTCGGCCCCGCGGCTCGCGGCGGCGGCCTCGCGCTCGCCCGTCACGAGGTCGACGACCGACCCGAAGCGCGCCTCGGGCACGTCCTCGTCCGCCGCGAGGGCGGTCGACACCGCGGCCACCCGCCGCGCGATCAGCGAGAACCCGTAGGCGTCGGTGACGAGGTGGTGGTAGCGGTGGAACCACACGTGGTGGTCCTCGCCGAGACGCAGCAGCGCCTGCCCGAACAACGGCCCCGCGTCCCCGCCCGCTGCCGCCGGGTCGGCCGGGCGCGCGAGGGCGGCGCGCATCCAGGCCAGCGCGGCGGCGTCCGGGTCGGGCTCGTCGGCGACGTCGACCCGCTCGATCGCCCAGGCGGGACGGTCGGCGGGGGGCAGCAACTGCTGGCGGGGCTCGCCGTCGACCTCGACCACCCGCACGTGCAGCGCGTCGGCCTCCTCGACGGCGATCCCGACCGCGCGCACGAAGGACCCGACGTCGAGCGGGCCACGCAGGTCGACCCGCTCGCCCGTCGTGAAGATCGGGTTGTCGGGGTCGAGGCGCTGGGCGAACCAGATGCCCGCCTGCGCCGTCGTCAACGGCAGCGTGCCCGCCGCGTCCGGTGCGCCCGAGGCGGGTTCCTGGCGTCCGTCGCTCGCCGTGCCCACGCTGGCACGCACCTCCTCGCCCTCGACCCCGCCGACGTGCGAGTAAAGCAACCCTAACCTGCAACGGACAAGACGGACGGTGGCGCGATGCTCGCCACTCCCCGGTCGACCCCCGAACACGGAGGTTTGGCGCAGAACGTGAAGAATCGACCACGCTGTGGTGGATAGTGTGCCGCGCTGCGTAGTATGGCTAGCCTCACCTATTCGGACACGGAGGGCGCCGACCCGGACACCACGAGGAAGGAGTGGGCGATGCGCTCGCTGATGATCGACGTGTCGCCGCTGCGCGCGAGCCCCGAGTTCCGCCTGGTGTTCGGCGCCCGGATCGTGTCGCTGTTCGGGATCGCGCTGACCACGGTCGGGGTGCCGTGGCAGGTCTACGAGATGACGCGGTCCTCGCTCGCGGTCAGCCTCGCGGCGGCGGTGGTCGGCGTGACCACGCTCGTCGGCACGCTCGCCGGTGGCGTCATCGCCGACCGCTTCGACCGCCGCACCGTCATCCTGGCATCGCGGGGCACCGCCGCCGTCGTGTTCGCGGTGCTCGCGGTGAACGCCGCGGTGCCCTCGCCCCAGCTGTGGGTGCTCTACCTCTGCGTGGCGGTGAACGGCGGGACCGCGGTGAGCCAGTCCGCGCTCATGGCCGTGACGCCCGCGATCGTGCCCCGCGACCAGCTGGCCGCGGCCGGGGCGCTCGTGGCGCTCTCGACCCAGATCGGCGCCGTCGTCGGGCCGTCGGTGGCCGGCCTGCTGATCGCCGGGCCCGGCCTGACGGTCAACTTCGGGCTGTGCGCCGTGGCGTCGGCGGTGACGACGACGCTGCTGTGGTTCCTGCCCCCGCTGCCCCCGCAGGGCGGGACGAAGGCCCACCCGCTCGCCGCGATCCGGGAGGGCGCCGCGTTCGTGGCCCGCAACCCGGTGGTGCGCGGCGTGCTGCTCGTCGACGTGGCGGCCATGCTCTTCGCGCTCCCGCAGGTGCTGTTCCCGCAGGTCGTCGTCGAGGTCCTGGAACGTGGCCCGGAGGCGGCCGGTCTGCTGTACACCGCGCCTGCCGTCGGCGCGATGATCGCTGCCCTCACCAGCGGATGGACGACGACGGTGCGGCACACCGGCCGGGTGCTGCTCGTCGCCGTGGGCCTCTACGGCGCGGCGATCGGCCTCTTCGGGCTCTCCCCGGCGATGCCGGGCGACCCCCTCGTGTGGGCGCTCGGCTTCCTCGCCGTCGCCGGGGCGTCCGACATGGTCTCGGAGATCCTCCGCCGGGCGCTGCTCGCCGACGTCACCCCCGACCACCTGCAGGGGCGGGTGTCGAGCGTCTGGCTCGCGCAGGCGACGGTCGGGCCGTCCGCGGGCGGCGTCGAGGCGGGCGTCGCCTCGCGGCTGCTCGGGCCCGGCCCGGCGATCGCGGCGGGCGGTGCGGTGTGCGTGGTCGCGACGGCGGCCCTCGCGACGTTCCTCCCCCCGCTGCGGCGCGCGAGCCTGCACCACGACGCCGGCGGCGCCGACGAGCGTTCGGAGGCGGCGCCGCGCGAGGCCCGCTGACCCTTAGTGGCCTGCCCGCACCGGTCCCACCTCGTCGGGACGGACCGCGTGGGCGGGATGGGAGAGGTCGTGCGCCACCCCCGCGCGCCAGACCGTGCGCAGGCTGCGCGTGTCGGTGACGTCGGCGGTCGGGTCGCCGTCCACGAGCAGCAGGTCCGCCCGTCGACCGGCCGCGATCCGTCCGCGGTCGTGCAGCGCGAACGCGTCGGCCGCGCGGGACGTCACGGCCGCCAGCACGTCCGTCGGCGACATCCCGCACCCCGCGAGGAGCTCCAGCTCGAGGTGCAGCGAGACGCCGTGCATCACCGCCGCCGACCGGCCCGGCACGTCGTTGGCGTCGGTACCCGCGACCACCGTCGCGCCGGCCGCCAGGAGCCGCCGCAGGTTGTCCGCCGCGTGCTCGTAGGCGGCGCCCGACGCCGAGCTGGTCGGCAGCCCGCCGCGGTCCCCCGCCCGGAGTCCGTCGACGACGTCGGTGGGCAGGCGCGCGGTCAGCCGCGGGTCGCCGAGGAGCGCCTGCTGCGACGCGGCGTCGGTGAGGGCGGCCATCATCGTCATCGTCGGGACCACGGTGAGCCCGGCGAGACCTTCACCGAGCGGGCCGTCGAGCGGCCCGTCCAGGGGCAGGTGGGTGAGCACGTCCACCCCCGCGTCGCGTGCCGTCGCGAACGCCCAGCGGGTCGGCGCGTGCGCCACCGTCGTCAACCCGTGGGAGCGCGCCGCCGCGCACACCGCCGTCACCGTCTCCGGGGACAGGGTCGAGCGGGTGACGTCGGCGGAGTTCTCGACGAAGACCTTGAGGTAGTCGGAGCCCTCACGCACCCGGTCGGCGACGAACCGCTCGGCGTCGTCGGGACCGGACAGCCCCGGCATCCGCCAGCCCCCGGGGTCGGGCGGCAGCATGACGGCGGGCCACCCGTCGACGGCGCCCGCCATCAGCCCGGAGCTGCGCAGGTCGGCCTCGTCGTCCCGGCTGGCGGCGCGCCGGCGCAGCATCGCGGTGAACTGCGGCGGCGCGGAGAACATGTCCAGCACGGTCGTCACGCCGTGGCGCAGGTCCTGACCGAGGTTGCCCGCGCCGCGCAGGTGCACGTGCCCGTCGACGAGGCCCGGGAGCAGGGTCGCGCCCCGCGCGTCCACCTCACCGGCCGCCGGTTCGCGCGCCCCCGGCTCGACCGCGGTGATCACGTCGCCGTCGACGACGACGGTCGCCACCCCCAGCGACCGCTCGCCGTCGAACACCCGGGCGCCACAGATCGTCGTGCTCACGACGCCGAGTGTGGCCCGTCGGGTGCTCCGGCCGCGACGCCCGATCGCGCGTCACGCGCGCCTACTCGTCGGCCCCGTGGTGGTCGTGGTTCACGACGCCGCGGCGCCAGTACCCGTCGACGTCCACGCACGCCGCGTCCAGCGCGGGGTGGTTGCGCAGCATCCGGCGGATCGGCTTGAGCGACGTCGCCTCGCCCGCGACCCAGACGAACCCGCGCCCCGTCGGGAACTCCAGCTCGAAACCGGCGAGCGCGTCCGCCAGCAGCGTCGAGTCTCCCGCGGGGATGCCGTCGCGGTGCAGCCAGCGGACGTCGACGTCGGCCGACGACCGGAGCGACTGCTGCTCGCCAGCGTCGGCGACCTCGATCACCGCCCGCACGGACACGCCCGCGGGCAGCTCGGCGAGCCACCGCCCGATCGCGGGCAGCGCGGTCTCGTCGCCGGCGAGCACGAGCCAGTCGAGGGAGGAGTCGACGATCTCGGAGCCGCGGGGGCCGAGGACACCGACCTTCATGCCCGGTGCGGCGGCCGCGGCCCAGGCCGACCCGAGCCCGCCCGCGTGCAGCACCATGTCGACGTCGATCTCGCCGTGGGCGCGGTCGACGCGACGCACCGTGTAGTCCCGGAAGGACCGCGGAGTGCCGGGCGGCGGCGGGATCAGGCCGTTCGGCCCGACCTGCGGCATCACGGGCAGCTCCTCGCCCTCGGGCGGGAAGAAGATCTTCACGTGGTCCGTCGGTGCGCAGCCGAGGAGCTCGGAGAAGTCGCCGCCGAGCGTCACCCGCACCATCCGCGGGGTCAGCGTCACCACGCGCAGCACCTCGGCGAGACGGGGCGTCACCGCGTAGAGCCGACGCTCGACCGGAGCAGGCGCGGCCTCGATCCACGGGTGCACCGCGCTCCTCGCGTCGGTCTCGCTGCTCATGCTCCGCCGCCTCCTGCGTTCCTCGACGATTCCCGGTCCGCTGAGGGTGGGCTTCCCTCGATCGCTGGGCCATCCGGGTCACCGGACGCACCCTCGGTGCGCTCGCGGAGGCTGCGGGGCCGCAGGTCGGTCCAGTGCTCCTCCACGTACGCGACGCAGGCCGCGCGCTCGGCGCCGGGCCTGCCGTCGTCGGAGTCCCCCTCGCCGAACACCGTCCGCCACCCCGCGGGCACCTCGGCGAACACCGGCCAGAGGCTGTGCTGGTCCTCGTCGTTGACGAGCACCCGGAACCGGCCCTGCTCGTCGTCGAACGGATTGGTCATCGGGCGGCTCCGGCGGTGTCGAGGGCGGTGTCGGCGGTGCCGCGCGCACCGGTGCTGGTGGTCGGATCGCTCGGCGGGGCGGTCGCCATGGGGCCTCCGTGCGCAGTCTCAGGAACGGGTCAGCAGCCGGGACCACGCCTCGAGCGTGGGCGTCTCCGCCAGGTCGATGAAGCCGACGTCGACGCCCTCGGCGCGCCAGCGCTCCACGAGACTCATGAGGCGGATCGAGTCCAGGCCGCGGTCGAGCAGGTCGTCGGCGTCCCCGATGTCGGCAGGGGGTTCGCCGAGCGCATCCGCCACGTCCGCGCGGAGCCGATCCAGGTCGAGGGTCGGGGTTGCGTCCGGGGTGGCCACGCGGCTTCCTCCTGATCGACGGTGGCTTGGTGAGCCTAACCTAACTATTCAGCTCGGACAGTGTGGGCGGTCACGGGACCGATCACAGTCGTCGCCCGCTCAGCGCGTCCTCGACGTCCTCGACGTTCTCGGCCACGGCGGGCGCACGACGCGCCTCGCGTCCCGCGGGCACGACCATCGGCGTGCCGGTCTGCGGATCCGGCACCACCTCGCCGACCAGCCCGAACACCTCGCGGATCAGCTCCGCGTCCACGATCTCCGCAGGCCGGCCCGCCGCCACCACCGCGCCGTCGCGCATCGCGACGAGGTGGGTGGCGTACCGGCAGGCCTGGTTGAGGTCGTGCAGCACCGCGACGAGGGTCCGGCCGCCGCCCGCGTGCAGGTCGGCGAGCAGGTCGAGCACCTCGAGCTGGTAGGCGATGTCGAGGAACGTCGTCGGCTCGTCGAGCAGCAGCAGCGGGGTGTCCTGGGCGAGCACCATCGCGATCCACACGCGCTGACGCTGGCCGCCGGACAGCTCGCCGACCACCCGCTCGGCGAGGTCGTCCACCCCCGTCGCCGCCATCGCCTCGTTCACCGCGCGCTCGTCCGCGGGCGACCACTGCCGCAGCAACGACTGATGGGGGTAGCGCCCCCGGGCCACGAGGTCGAGCACCGTGATGCCGTCCGGGGCGACCGGGCTCTGCGGGAGCAGCGCCAGCCGGCGGGCCGCTTCCTTGGCGCCGTACGAGGTGATCGGCTGCCCGTCGAGCAGCACCCGCCCTGCCGCGGGTCGGATCATGCGGGCGAGCCCGCGCAGCAGCGTCGACTTGCCGCAGGCGTTGGGCCCGACGACCACCGTGAACGAGCCGTCGGGGATCTCGAGGTCCAGCCCGGAGACGACGGTCCGCGCGTCGTAGGCGAGCGTGATCCCCTCGGCCACCAGCCTGCTCATCTCCCGGCCCTCCATTCGCGTGCCAGCAACCAGACGAGGTACAGCCCGCCGATCGCCGCGGTCATCGTTCCGGCCGGGTACTGCTCGGGGGCCGCCAGCCGCTGCCCGAGCACGTCCCCCGCGAGCAGCAGCAGCGCGCCGAGCACCCCGGCACCCATCAGGCCCGGGCCGGTCGCGCCGGTGAGCCGCCGCGCGAGCTGCGGAGCGGCCAGGGCCACGAAGGCGATCGGGCCCACGGACGCGGTCGCGATCCCGACGAGCACGACCCCGACGCCGAGCGTGATCGCCCGGGTCGACGCCACCGGGACCCCGACCGACCCGGCCGCCTCGTCGCCCATCGCCAGCAGGTCGAGGCGCCGCGACACCCCGAGCGCGGGGACCATCAGGACGAGCAGTCCGATCCCGACGACGGTCACGGCCGTCCAGTCCTGCCCGTTGAGGCTGCCGACCAGCCACGTCTGCGCCGCCGTCGCCACCGAGAGCTCCGAGCGCAGGATGAGGTAGTTGTCGACGGCCACGAGGATCGCGTTCAGCCCGATCCCGACGAGGACCAGCCGGTACCCGCCGGTCGCGCCCCCGAGCAGCGCGAGCGCGACGAGCGCGGTGGCCAGCGTCCCGGCGACCGCCCCGATCGCGGTCCCGCCCGCGCCTGCGCCGAACGCCACGATGGCCACCAGCGCGCCGGTCGCCGCGCCGGTGGTGAAGCCGAGCAGGTCGGGGCTGGCCAGCGAGTTGCGCGCCAGCGACTGGAACAGCGCCCCGGCCACCCCGAGCGCCGCGCCGACGACGAGCGCGAGCGCCACCCGGGGTGCGCGCAGCTCCAGCACCACGAACCGCTGCGCTCGCGAGCCCTGGCCCGCGAGGGCGTCGAGCACTCCGGAGAGCGGCAGCGGGAAGTCGCCGAGGGTCAGCGCGACCGCGCCGAGCGCCGCCGCGGCGACCGCGAGCAGCACGACGGCGCCGATCGCCCGCGGGTGCACGCGCATCGAGTACGGGCCGAGAACGACGGTTTTCGGACGTCCAGTGTCGGCAACGCGACTTTTCTGGCGGACGGAAGCCCCCGTCACAGCGCCACCACCCGCCGCCGCCGCGCGATCGCGAGGAACACCGGAGCCCCGACGAACGCCGTGACGATGCCGACCTCCAGCTCGGCGGGCGCCGCCACCACGCGCCCGAGGACGTCCGCGGCCACCACGAGCACCGCCCCCAGCACCATCGAGTACGGCACCACCCAGCGCTGGTCCGGCCCGGTGATCGCGCGCGCCAGGTGCGGCACCGCCAGCCCGACGAACGCCACCGGCCCGCAGGCCGCGGTCGCGCCGCCGCACAGCAGCACGATCGCGATCCCCGTGGCCGCCCGGACCCGCGAGACCCGGACGCCGAGGGCCCGCCCGGTCTCCTCTCCGAGGGCGAGCGCGTTCAGCGCCCGGCACACCCCGAGCGCCAGCAGCGCCCCGACGACGAGGAACGGCAGCACCTCGAGCAGCCCGCCGGGGTCCCGCCCGGTCAGCGACCCGACCCGCCAGACCCGGAACTGATCGAACGTCCGCGAGTCCACCAGCACGACCGCGTAGACGATGCCCTGCAGCGACGCGCCGATCGCGGTGCCCGCGAGCGCGAGCCGCGCCGGGGTGGCGCCCGAGCGCCCGGACTGCCCGAGCAGGTAGACGACCACGGCGACGACGGCCGAGCCCGCCAGCGAGAACCAGACGTAGCCCGCCGTCGAGGCCACCCCGAACACCACGATCCCCGCGACGATGGCCGCGGACGCCCCCCAGGTGATCCCGAGGACGCCCGGGTCGGCCAGCGGGTTGCGGGTCAGCGCCTGCATGAGCGCCCCGGCGGCCCCGAGCGCCAGTCCGGCCGCGAGCCCGAGCAGCGTGCGGGGCAGCCGCTGGTCGAGGACGACGACCGCGTCGGTGGTCGTCGCGGTATCCGGCGGGCCGTCACGCAGCCCCGGGTGCAGGACGACGTCGAGCACGGTGCCGGGCGCGATGCCGCGCGAGCCCACCATGAGGCTCACGAGCAGGACCACCCCCAGCGCGACGAGCGCGCCGGCGAGGCCTGCCGCCCGCCGGGAGCGCAGCCGCCGGGGCCGCGGCGACACCGGGGGCGCCGCCGTCGGGGGCGGCCCGGCCGCGGTCGCGAGGGGAGGATCCGGTCGCTCTATCCGCACGAGGGTTCCCCTCGCGCGAGACCGGGGACGAGCTCGGCGCTCAGGCCCGACAGCACCGTCGCCGTCGTCGTCACCACCCCGCACCGCGACGCCGTCCACTCCAGGGCCCGGTCGTGGTGGTCGCGGGAGAAGTCCGCCACGGCGTCCCCGACGAGGAACGGCTGCACGTCGCGCATGAAGGCGTCGACGGCCGTCACCATGCATCCGATGTGCGCGTAGATCCCGGTGACGAGGAGCTGGTCACGCCCCCAGTGGGCGAGCCGGTCGGCCAGCGGGCTGCGCTGGAACGCCGAGTAGCGCCACTTGGTGAGGACCTCGTCGCCCGGCTGCGGGGCCAGCTCGTCGATGATGTCGACGACGTCGGGGTCGTCGCGGTAGGCCGCCGCCGGGCCGGGCCCCCAGAACTCCGCGAGCAGCGCCCGGTCGTCGGGGGGCTGCTCGCCGGGCTGCGCGGTGTAGAGGACCGGCACCCCGAGCTCCCGGGCACGGCGCAGCAGCGCGGCGATGTGGGCGACGAGCACGCTCACCGGCTCGACGTCACGGGCGAAGGGCGCGAGGAAGTAGCGCTGCATGTCGTGCACGAGCAGCACCGCGCGGCCCGGGTCGACCGTCCACGACGCGCGCCCGTCGGGCAGCTCGTCGGGCCGCGGCATCGCGTACGGCGGGATCGTCGGCAGGCTCGTGCTCATCGCGGGGGCTCCTCTCGCGGACCGGGATCGCTTGGTGCGGCACCGCCCGGGCCCTCGGACAGGCGGGCGGCGAGCGCGGCGCGCAGCCCCCGGCGGCTGGTCTTGCCGACCCCGGTGACCGGGAACGCGTCGACGACCTCGACGCGGTCGGGCACCTTGAACGCCGCCACGCCCCGCTCCCGGACGAAGCGGCGCAGCGCGGCAGGCGCGGGGGCCTCGCCGTCGGGCCGGGCGACGACGTAGGCGTAGGTGCGCTCCCCGAGGAACGGGTCCGGCACGCCGACCAGCGCCGCGTCGAGCACGCCGGGGTGGGCCATGAGGTGGTTCTCGACCTCTTCGGCCGCCACCTTCTCCCCGCCCCGGTTGATCTGCTCCTTGACCCGGCCGCTGACGACGATGTCGCCGCGCTCGGTCAGCTGCACGAGATCCCCGGTGCGGTAGAAGCCGTCCGGGGTGAAGGCGATCGCGTTGTGCTCGTCCGCACGAAAGTAGCCGCGGATCGTGTACGGCCCGCGCGTGAGCAGGGCCCCGACCGAGCCCGGCGCGACGTCGGCCTCGTCGGGGTCCTCGGGGTCGACCACCCGCACCTCGTCGTCCGGGGAGATCGGCCGGCCCTGGGTGTGCAGCACGGCGTCGTCGGGATCGTCGTCGCGCGTGTAGTTGACCAGGCCCTCGGCCATGCCGAACACCTGCTGCAACCGGCACCCGAGGGCGGGCCCGATCCGCGCGGCCAGCTCCGAGCCACACTTCGCCCCGCCCACCTGCAGCATCGCCAGGCTCGACAGGTCCGCCGTCGACCGCTCGACCGCTGCATCGACGGCCCGGCTCCGCTCCGCTTCGCGGGCGGCGACCCACACCGCCGCCAGCGGCGGCACCACCGCCGCGATCGTCACCGCCTCGGCCTCGATCAGCCCGAAGCAGGTGTCGGCGTCCGGTGAGGGCGCGAGAACCGTGGTCCCGCCCGCGTGGATCACGCCGAGGAGCCCGGGCGAGGACATCGTGAAGTTGTGCGCCGCGGGCAGCGCGGCGAGGAACACCGTCGCCGGGGTCAGCCCGCAGATCTCCGCGCTCGCCCGGACGCTGTAGAGGTAGTCGTCGTGGGTCCGCGGGATGAGCTTCGGCAGGCCCGTCGTCCCGCCGGAGAGCTGCAGGAACGCGACCCGGGACGGGTCGGGCGCCGCGGGCTCGCGGGGCGCCGCCTCCCGCAGCCGCGACAGCGCGACCCCGCCGGCCGGGACGTCCCCGTCGGGGGCGACGACGACCACGTCCCGCACCGATCCCACCTCGGCCGCCACCCGCAGCGCCGTCGCGGCGTGCTCGTGACGGTCGTGGCGGGACACGGTCACGACGGCGACCGCACCGGAGTGCTCGGCGAAGTAGCGGACCTCGCTCTCGCGGTGGGCCGGGAGCGCGAACACCGGCAGCGCGCCGAGCAGGAAGAGCCCCCAGATCACCTCGAGGTACTCCGGCACGTTCGGCAGCCACACCACGACCCGGTCTCCCGCGCCGACTCCGAGCCCGGCGAACCCGCCGACCAGCACCCGTGCCCGTCGGTCCAGCTCGGCGTAGGTCCAGCGCTGCTCCGGGTGATCCGGATCGGACACGGCGGTCCCGACGACGGCGGGTCGGTCCGGGTGGGCCGCGACGGCCCCCGCGAGCAGGTCGGGGAAGCTCTGCCCGGTCCAGTACCCGGCCTCGCGGTAGCGGCGCGCGACCTCGGGCGGGTACGGGTTGGCGAGCTCGTCGACCTCGTGGGCGGCCGTCACGGGGCGGCCTCCAGCCCCAGCGCGGCGAGCAGCGGCCGGAACTTCGCGGTCGTCTCCGCCACCTCGGCCTCGGGGCGCGAGCCCGCGACGATCCCGGCGCCCGCCTGCAGGACGGCCCGCCGCCCGGACACCTCCGCGCAGCGGATCGTCACCGCCCACTCGCCGTCGCCCGCGTCGTCGCACCAGCCGACGAGCCCGGTGTAGAAACCGCGCGGCACGTCCTCGAGGTCGAGCAGGGCGCGGCGGGCCTCGGCGGTCGGCGATCCGCAGACGGCCGCCGTCGGGTGCAGCGCCGTCGCCAGGTGCAGCGCGGTGGGCGCCGGGTCGCTCAGCTCGCCCTCGACACGCGAGGACAGGTGCCACAGCGTGTCGGTCGCGCTCAGCTCGGGCGCGGACGGCACGTCGAGGCGCCCGCAGAACGGCGCGAGCCGCTCCGCGACCTGCGCGACGACCAGGGCGTGCTCGTGGCGGTCCTTGGCGGAGTCGACCAGCGCCGCGGCGCGGCGGGCGTCCTCGGCGGGGTCGGTGCTGCGCGGGACGGTGCCGGCGAGCGGAGTGGACACCACGGTCCGCCCCCGCCGCGACAGCAGCAGCTCCGGGCTCGCGCCGATCATCGTCCGGCGCGGACCGGTGGCCCGCGTGGTGTCGACGGCGAACGCGTAGGCCCCGGGGTGCTGGGCGGCCAGGCGCGTGAGGACGGTCGCCACCTCGACCGGCGCGGGCGCGGTGACCGCCAGGGAGCGGGCCAGGACGACCTTCTCGAAGGCGCCGTCCTCGATGCGGGCCAACGCCCGGGACACCGCCGCGGCGTATCCCGCCGCGGAGGGCTCGGCCCGCTGGTCCCAGCGGGTGCCCACGAAGGCCGGGGCCGTCGGCGGCCGGTCGGTCGGGTACGCGGGCGCGGCCAGGCGGGGGTCGTCGGGCGCGGGCCGCGGCTCCCAGAACCGCTCGGCGGGCACGGTGAGCGCGTGCATGGACGGGTCGAACCCGACCGCGCCCACGACGAGGTCACCGCCGCCGCCCGCGGCGAGCGCGCGGACGGCCGCGTCGGCGATCGGCTCCCCGGACCCGGCACACACCGGCGTGGCGGCCCCCGAGGCCCGCACCGTGCCCTGCGGGCCGACGAACACGAACCCGCCGGGCTCGGTGGACATCGTGCGTCCGTGGGGGTGCGCGGTGGTCGTCGAGGACGCGGGGCCCTCGGGTGACGGAGCGGCGAGATCAGGGCCCAAGAGAGGCTCCCCCGTCCACGTAGAGGGTCTGCAGGGTGACGTGTCGAGCGGCGTCGGAGAGCAGGAACGCCACCGTCTCCGCGATGTCGTCCGGGTCCGCGACCCGACCGAGCGGAATGCCGAGCTTGAAGCTCCCGGGGGTGCCCGCCACGAGCGCCGACGGGTCGGCGGCCAGGTCCATGCCGGAGAGCATCGGGGTGTCGGTGGAGCCGGGGCAGACGATGTTGGCGCGCACGCCGTGCGCCGCGAGCTCCAGCCCGGTGCACCGCGTGACGGCGAGCGCGGCCGCCTTCGAGGCCGCGTAGGCCGTCATCCCGACGCGCGGGACACCCGCCGCGTTGGACGCCACGGTGACGATGGCCCCGCCTCCGGGCGGAGGTGCGGCCCTCCAGCGCCGGGCGACCGCCCGGCAGGCGTGCATCACCCCGGTGGCGTTGGTCGCGAGGCAGAAGTCCCAGTCGGCGTCGGTGAGCTCGGCGACTCCTCCGGTGCGCAGCACCCCGGCCACGTTCGCGAGCGCGTCCACCGGGCCGAGCGCCTCGGCGGCGTCGTCGAGGGCACTCTCCAGCGCGGCGGAGTCGCTCACGTCGACCGCGTGCGCCGTGGCGGGGGCGGGTCCCAGCGCCGCCGCGGTCCGCTCGGCCGCCCCGGCGTCGACGTCGAGCACCGCCACCGGCGTGCCGCGCGAGGCGAGCAGCCGCGCGACGGCGGCACCGATCCCGCTGCCTGCGCCGGTGACGACCGCGCTCACCGGCCGACCCGCTGGGTCGCGCGCCGGTGCTCCCGCACCGACTCGAGGATCTCCCCGGCCCGCACGGCGACGTTGGACAGCAGGGTCGACGAGATGCCGTGGGTGTGCTCGGTCGGCCCCTGGAGATAGATCGCGGCGTCGAGCGCGGGTGCCGACGCGATCCGGTAGTCGCGCTCGACGAGCAGCTCGCCGTCGGACCCCCGGCGGCACCAGGCGCCGACCTCGCCGAGCAGGCCCGTCGGGTCGACGGGGCGGTACCCGGTGGCGTAGACGACGACGTCGGCGCCCACCGTGGCGGCCGACCCGGTCGGGAGGAACTCCACGTCGAGCTCGACCCCGGCCCGGCCCCAGCCCACCTGCGGCCCGTCGTCGGGGACCCGCAGCTTGGTGAGCCTGCTGGCCCGGTGCACGTGCAACCGCTCCTGGCCCGCGACCTTCTCGGCGTACAGCCGCCGGAACAGCTCGGTGATCAGCTCGCTGTCGACGGCCGAGTAGTTCGTGTTGGCGTGGTAGCCCAGCAGCATCTCGCGGATGCCCTGCGGGGCCTGGTGGAAGTCGTCGACGGCCTCCGGGTCGAAGATCCGGTTGGCGAACGGGGAGTCGTCGGCGGGGCTGTACCCGTAGCGCGCGAACACCGCGTGGACCGCGCTGCCGGGACGGGCGTGCAGGTGCGCGGCGGCCTCCGCCGCACTCTGCCCGGCTCCGACGACGGCGAACGTGCGCGGCCCCGGGGTCACGCTGCCGGGGCCGTCGGCCTCCGCCAGTCGCGGCAGCAGTTCGCTCGTGTGCCACACCCGCGGCCCGCGCTCGACGCCCGAGGGGACCATCGGCTGCAGCCCGGTCGCGACGACGAGGGCGCCGGTGCGCACCGTGCGGGTCGCCCCGTCGCTCCCGGTCGCGTCGCGCAGCACCACGTCGAGCTCCCGGACCGGGCCGTCACCCACGCAGTCGTCGCGCACCGGCAGCACCGCGACCGCGCGCGTCCCGTAGTCGACCAGGTGATCGACCCGCCGGGCCGCCCACGCGAAGTAGTCGTGGAACTCCAGGCGCGTCGGCTGCGAGGTCCCGGTGTTGATGAAGTCCGCGACGCGGCCGTGCTCGTGGAGGTACGCGAGGAACGACGACGGGCTCGTCGGGTCCCGCATCGTGACGAGGTCCTTGAGGTACGAGACCTGCATCGTGGCGCCGGGGAGCAGCATCCCGGTGTGCCAGCCGAAGGATTCCTGCTGTTCGACGAAGCGGGCGCGGATCCGCTCGTCGGAGCCGCAGCGCCCGTTGTGCTCCTCGATCGCGAGAGCGAGCGCGAGGTTCGAGGGCCCGAAGCCGACGCCGAGGACGTCGACGGTGTCGGCGACCTCCTGACCTCCGGCGTGACCGCAACCGGTCCCCGACACGGTGTTCATCAGCCTCCTCATCATCATGATGACCTTAGGGAAGCCTAACCATGCTCCCGCCGAAATCCGACATAGGTGTCACTTCACGCACACGTAGCGTCATAGTGAAGGCGTGTGGACGTGTCGTTGAGTCCTTCTGCCGAGCGGCCCCGGCCACATGGGCGAGCCGTGGCTTCGGCACGATGAGTCGCGTGGCCGCCCCGCACCGGATGCACCGCACCCTCATGGACGACGTCGTGATCCGGCTCGTCTACCTGCGCACCCGTGGCCTGCTCGGCCGGGCCGTCCGACTGCTGCTCTTCGTGCTCGGCATCGACATCCCGCGCCAGGTCCCGATCGGGCCCGGGCTCACGCTGGTGCACGCCACCGCGGGCCTCGTCGTGCACGCCGACGCCCGCATCGGCCGCGACGTCACGCTCCTGCACGGCGTCACCCTGGGGCGCGCCGACCCGTGGGTGCCGCTCGACCGCGGGCCGATGGACCTCGTGATCGAGGACGGTGCGGTGCTGGGAACCGGCGCGGTCGTCCTCGCCCGCAGCGGCGAGACCCTCACGATCGGGGCGGGCGCGATCATCGGCGCGAACGCCGTGGTGACGCACTCGGTCGGGCCCGGCGAGACGTGGGCGGGCAACCCGGCGCGTCGGGTGTCTCCCGCGACGCACGCGGCCGGCTGACCCTCACCGGGCGGCGGGTTACGGTCGACCGACGGGCGGGCCCGGGCCGTCCCGTCGTCGAGGAGGGACCGCCGATGCCGACACGTCGCGTGCGCCGCCAGCTCCCCCGCCCCCGCGACCTCGCGCCCCTGGTGCGGGTCCGGCCACCCCGCCTGGACGCGACCCGCCGTCGGCTGGAGTCCGCGTTCACGATCGCCGACCTGCGCGCGATCGCGCGTCGCCGCAGCCCGCGCGCGGTGTTCGACTACGTCGACGGGGCCGCCGAGCAGGAGATCAGCCTGCGCCGCGCCCGTGAGGCCTACGCCCGGGTCGAGTTCTCCCCGCGCATCCTGCGCGACGTCGGGTCGGTGGACACCGCGACGACCGTGCTCGGCGGGTCCGCGGCGATGCCGATAGTCCTCGCACCGACCGGCTTCACGCGGATGATGCACCACGAGGGCGAGCGCGCGGTGGCCCGCGCCGCGGAGGCCGCCTCTCTCCCGTACGCCCTGTCCACGATGGGCACCACCGCGGTCGAGGATCTCGCCGCCGAGGCACCCCTGGGCAGGCACTGGTTCCAGCTCTACCTGTGGAAGGACCGCGACGCCTCGAGCGACCTCGTGGACCGCGCCCGCAAGGCCGGCTACGACACCCTCGTGCTCACCGTCGACACCCCGGTCTCCGGTGCACGGTTGCGCGACTCGCACAACGGCCTGACGATCCCGCCGTCGCTGACGCTGGGCACGCTCGCGGACATGGCGCGCCACCCCTCCTGGTGGGCGAACCTGCTCACCACCGAGCCACTGAGCTTCGCCTCGCTGAGCTCCTGGAGCGGCACCGTCGCCGACCTGGTCGGGCACATGTTCGACCCGACCGCGGTGGCCGCCGACCTGACCTGGCTGCGCGACCAGTGGCCGGGTCACCTCGTGGTCAAGGGCGTCCAGCACGTCGACGACGCCCGCGCCGTGGTGGACCTGGGCGCCGACGGCGTCGTCGTCTCCAACCACGGCGGCCGCCAGCTCGACCGCGCCCCCACACCGTTGGAGCTGCTGCCCGACGTGGCCGCCGCCGTCGGGGAGCGCGCCGAGGTGTTCGTCGACACCGGCATCACCACCGGCGCCGACATCGTCGCGGCCCGCGCGCTCGGTGCGCGCGCGGCCCTGGTCGGCCGGGCCTACCTCTACGGGCTCATGGCCGGCGGCGAGGCCGGGGTCACGCGGTCCCTGGACATCCTGCGCGCGGAGGCCGTGCGCACGATGCAGCTGCTCGGGGTCGAACGCGTCGACGACCTGGACGCGTCCCACGCCCGGCTGCTCCCCCGCTGACGGGCCTCCGGCGCGCGGGTCGGCCGATTCCGGGAGCGGACCGCCGAGCTGACGATCCGGAGCCGATGGGTCGGGTGGACACCGCTAGGCTGTTGATCTTGCCGAACGCGGCATCGGCTGCGTCGCGCTCGGCATGATCAATTGCCTAGCGCCTCCGGCACCGAGGGCGGTCCAGCGCGGACACGACCGCCCGGACCCGTCCGGTTCACCGGTGACGGGCGCAGCGACGCGACTCCTGGCGGCCGGACTGGACCGGGGCGCGGCGACAGGCCACGATCGTCGGACCGGGGCAGGAGACCGACCCGAGGAGCCGCCGTGCGCTATCACACGACCGTCGAGGTCGCCGCACCCGCCGACGAGGTGTGGTCCCTCGTCCGCGACGTCGAGGGGTGGCCGTCCTGGACGCCGACGATGTCCACCGTCGAGCTGCAGGGCCCGCACCTCGAACCCGGGGTGCCGGTGCGGGTCAGCCAGCCCGGACGGCGTCCCGACCTCTACACCGTGCTGGTGGTGGACGACCACCGCTTCCTCTGGGCGGCCCGCAAGACCGGTTTCCGGCAGTGGGCGGACCACCGCGTGGAGAGCCTCGGGCCGGACCGGTGTCGCGTCGAGCTGACGTTCGGTCTCGACGGGATGCTCGCGCCGGTCGTCGGTCCGCTCTCCCGCCGCACCGTCGTCCGGCTCGTCGACTCCGAGGCCGCCCACCTCAAAGCGCACGTCGAAGGGTAGGTGGCCTCCGGCCTCGTGAGCGCGAAGCGCGCCTACGGCGCCGGGACCTCGAACGCGTTGAGGATCGCCGAGGTCGCGAGGTACATGCCGATGAGATGCACCATGTCGAGCACGCCGTCGCGCCCGAAGGCCCGCTCGGCCGTCGCGTAGGTCTCGTCGTCGACGCGGTGGGTGCGTACGAGCTGGTCGGTGAACCGGTGCGCGGCGAGCTCCTCGCGCGTGAAGCCCTCGCTCGATCCACTCAGCAAACCGTCGATCACCGTCTCCGACAGCCCCACCGAGCGGGCCACCGCGACGTGGGCGTACATCTCGTACTCCGCCTGCCAGGCCACCCCGACGGTGAGGATGACGACCTCGCGGATCGGCGCCGACAGCGACGAGTCCCGCCGGTCCCTCGCGACCCACCGGCCGAACGCCCGACCCGGGCCCGGGCGCAGCGCGAAGGCGTTGAACGGGCCGAGCAGTCCCCCGGCGTCGTCGGTCCCCGCGAATCCGGAACTCTCCGCCCACGGCACGGAGCGCTCGCGGAGCTCCTCGGCGGCGGAGCGTTGGTCGTCGTCGAGGTCCAGCGTCTCGTTGCGGGGCAGGCGCCCGCCCCAGTTCTTCGCGTCGGCCGCGGGGTGCTCGGTCATGGGCCCGACGCTAATCGGGGTTCAGGCGGGATCGCCCGGTGGTTCCCAGCGGAAGAGCGTCGAGTCGCGGCGCCGGAACCCGACGCGCTCGTAGAGCCGGATCGCGGCCTCCCGCGACGGGCGAGAGGTGAGGTCGACGGTGCGCGCCCCGACCTCGACCGCGCGCTCCAGCGCCGCCCGCACCAGCGCCTCCCCCACCCCGTGGCCGCGGACGGCGTCGTCGACCACGACGTCGTCGATGTGCGCCCGCAGCCCCGTCGGCAGTGGGTACATCACGAGCGTGAGTGCTCCGACGACGGCGTCGCCTGCCTCGGCGACGAACAGCGTGGTCGCGTCGTGCGCCACCACCCAGGCCAGGGTCCGACCGTCGAACGTCGCACTCCGCGAGAGCTGCGGCAGGAGGCGCTCGACCGCGGCGCGGACGCCGTCGTCGAGCACGTCCACGATCTTGATCGCGACGGTGGAGTCGCTCTGCTCGGCCACCGGGCCACGGTAGACCGGGGCGCTCAGGTCACGCGGGGTCCTCTCGGGGTGGGACGAGCCGGCCGAGCGAGCGGTCGGCCACGGTGATGACTCCGAACAGCACGGCGGCGACGAGCATGACCAGCGCCAGATCGTGCAGGCCGGACGTCGTCGCGCCGTGGGCGTAGGCGATGCCGCCGGTGGTGGAGGCGGCGATCGCACCGAGGTAGAAGAAGGTCCGCATCAGCCCGGCCGACGAGGCGACGCGCGCCGGCTCGGCCTGGCGGTAGACCGAGTTCTGCACCGCGAGGGTGTTGAGGCCCTGCGGTACCCCGGCGACGAGGGCGACGACGACGATCAGCCAGATCGGGCTCCCGTCCCCGAGCAGGAACAGCAGGCCCGAGACCACCACCTGCGCGGCGGCACCGACCAGGAGCTTCCCCCGGAGCTCACGGCGCCGACCGGTCAGCGCGACGACGCCGATCCCCGTCAGGAAGATCGGCAGCAGCACGAGGCCCGCGACGGACGGCGAGAGCCCCCGGCCCTCCTCGACCCACTGGGTGAAGCCGTACAGCAGGCAGTAGGTGACGGTCGCGGCCAGCAGGGCCCGCAGGAACGTGACGAGCAGCGGGACGTTGCCGCCGAGCACGCGCAGGTCGAGGAACGGCGCCGGGGCGCGCAGCTCCCAGATCACCAGGCCCGTGCCGGTGACGACGACGACCCCGACCAGCGGCCACCAGGCGGGATGCAGGAGCACGAGCAGCAGGACGACGAGCGTCACGGCGAACGCCGCGATGCCCGCCGGGTCGAGGGTGGCGACGAGGCCGGTGGTGCGGTCCCGCCGCGTCCCGGGCGGCAGGCGGCGCGCCCCGAGCACCAGGCAGGCCAGCGCGAGCGGGACGTTCACGAGGAACGTGGCCCGCCAGCCGCCGACCCCGATGAGGAGCCCACCGAGCGTCGGCCCGATCACCGCGATGGTCTGGGTGGACACCGAGAGCAGGCTCAGGATGCTCTCGGGGCTGTCGCGCCCGGTGCGCTGCGACTCCCCGCGGATCATCGACATCGCCGCCGGGTAGCCGGCGCAGGTCCCGAGCCCGAGCAGCACCCGGGCCCCGACGAGGGTCCAGATGTCGGGGGCCAGCGCCCCGAGCAGACCGCCGATCCCGACGAGCGCGGTCCCGATGAGGTAGAGCGGCCGCGGGCCGTAGAGGTCGACCAGGCGTCCGGTGACCGGCTGCCCGACCGCCGTCGCCAGGTACAGCCCGGACACCAGCCACGCGGTCTCCGCCGCCGGCGCCCCGAGCGCGATCCCGATGGGGACCAGCGCCACCGCGATCATCGACGAGTTGACCGGGTTCAGGATCGACCCGAAGACCATCGGGGTGATCAGCCTGCGGTCGAAGGCGGCCGGGTCGGTCGCGGTGCCTGCCGGTCGGCGCAGGCGGGCGAGGAGCGCCGTCATAGCCCGGTCACCCGCTCCAGCAACGTCATGGCCTCCGCGAGCGTGGCGCACTCGGCCTCGGTGAGCCGCTCGGTGAGCACGCCCGCCAGCCAGCCCTCCCCCGCGGCGCGCGAGCTCTCGAGGAACTCGCGGCCGGACGGGCCCAGCGAGACGACCTGACGGCGTCCGTCGTGCGGATCCGGGGTGCGCGTGACGAGTCCGCGCCCGGCGAGGGCCGAGATCGACAGGGCCACCGACTGCGGCCGGACGCCTTCGGCGGACGCGAGCTCGCTCGCCGTCGCGGGGCCCTCCCGGCCGAGCCGACCCAGGAGCGCCGTCTGCGAGGCGGTCAGTTCGGAGCGGTCGTAGTTCTCCCGCAACCGTCGCCGCAGCCGCCCAAGCTCGATGCGCACCGCTCGGGCGGCCTGCACGGCCGCGGCGGTCGGCTCCCTCGTCTCCACGAGACCGACACTAGATGCACAGTCCAGACTGTTCACGTCGGACTGTCTATCTCGTCGGGACGCCGCCGACCGCCCACCGCGTGACACGGACGGCTCACCGCGCAGGAACCGCGATGATCGGTCCTCCAGAACCGGATGAATCGCCCCTATCCACCGGTCGACGTCCGGGCTCTCGGGGGACGATCACTGCTCCGTCAGGACGCACACCAGGGCATCCCGGGCGATCGGCGCGGGGTGCGCCACGACGGGCGGTCCCAGGTGTCGACGTGCACCGCCGGACCGCCCGGCGTCGACCCGCCCCGTCGACGTCCTATCGATCACGAAAAGGTCTCGGTACGGTCTCGACCGGCTCACCTCCCGGTGGGTCGACCCGGCCCCGTGCTCGTGGTCGCCGTACCCGTCCGGCGACCCGCTCCCCAGGGCATGGAACCGGGCCCACGAGCGAATGTGCGGTCGAGGACGGGAGCGACGTCACCCCGAGGCGTCGTGGACGACCGAGAAAGTGCCGCAATGCCCGGACGTCATGTCGCGACCGCTGGCCCCGCGTCCCCGTCGGTGTCCTCCCCCAGCTCCCTCACCGACGGCACCCTCACGAAGGCCGGGATCGCCGCCGCGCTCGTCACGGCCAGCGCCGCGGCCGTTGCCGGATCCACCGGCGCGTTCGCCGCGGTCGGCAACGCCGACGTCTCGCACGCCGCGACGAACCTGACGGCCTACTCCTCCTCCGGCGCGGCCCCCGCGTCGATGCCGACGCAGCACGCGGGCGTGACGCCGATCGCCGCCACCGCCCCGGCCGCCGCGCCCGTGGTGAAGCACTCGTCGCCCGCCGCCGACGCGGCCAAGAAGGCCGCCGCCGACCAGGCCGCCGCCGCGAAGAAGGCGGCCGCGGCGAAGGCCGCCGACGCGAAGAAGGCCGCGGCGGCCAAGTCCTCGGACTCCGGCAGCGCGGCGAGCGCCGGAGCGCTGGGCGACCGCATCGTGAACACCGCCTCGACGTTCAAGGGCACGCCCTACGTCTGGGGCGCCACCGGGCCCGACTCGTTCGACTGCTCCGGGTTCACCTCGTACGTGTTCAAGAAGATGGGCATCAGCATGCCGCGCACCGCGCAGCAGCAGTACGACGCCTCGGACCACATCAGCAAGAGCCAGGCGCAGCCCGGCGACCTGGTGTTCATGGGCGACCCGGGCGACATCTACCACGTCGCCATCTACGCCGGGAACAACAAGATCTGGACCGCGCCGGAGCCCGGCCAGTCGGTCAAGCTCGGCAACATGTTCGGCGACACGAGCTTCGGCCGGATGCGGTAGGTGCGCTTCCGCGCTCGTGAGCGGAAAGTGTGGCTATAGCACCACTTTCTGCTCACGAGCCGAAGGCACCTCGTCGCACCTTCCCCGCGTCGTCACGCAGCGGGTGATCGACCAGGGCGACCGTGCGCGGGATCTTGTGGCGGGCCAGTCGGTCCGCGAGGTCGGCGGGCAGCCGCTCGGCGAGGCCCGGCGCGGCCTCCCCGGTGGGCTGGACGACGGCGTGCACCACGCGCCCGAGATCTTCGTCCGGTGCGCCCACGACGACGGCGTCCGCCACCTCGGGATGCGCGATCAGGGCGGCCTCCACCTCGGCCGGGTACACGTTGGCCCCGCCCACGAGGATCATGTCGGCGCGACGGTCGGCGAGGTACAGGTAGCCCTCGGCGTCGAACGAGCCCATGTCGCCCAGGGACTCCCACCCGCCGGCTGCCCGGGCCCGCGCGCCCAGGTAGTGGTAGGTCGGCCCGCCGTCGGGCCGCATCCAGACCTCCCCGACGGCGCCCGCCGGGCACTCGCCGCCGCCGTCGTCCCGGACCGTCATGTGGCCGCGGGTGACCCGCCCGACCGATCCGGGGTGCGCCAGCCAGTCCCGCCCGTCGATCATCGCGCTCGCCTGGGACTCGGTGCCCGAGTACAGCTCGACGAGGATCTCCGGGGCGGGCAGGCGCGCCAGCCAGCCGCGCTTGACCTCGGGCGGGCACGGGGCGCCCACGTGCAGCGCGGTGCGCAGGCTCGTGAGCTCCGCCGCGCGCCACGCCGCCTCGGGCAGGCGCAGCATGCGTCCCATCATCGTCGGCACCAGGTAGAGCCAGGTGACGGCGTGCTCGCCCACCAGTGACAGCGCGCGGACCGCGTCGAACCGCTGCATGAGCACCACGTGATGTCCTTGCAGCAACGCCATCAGCGAGAACATGTACGGCGCGTTGTGGTGCAGCGGCGCGGTGGCGAGGAAGACCCCGTCCCGGTCGATGCGCAACCCGTCGGCCCGCGCCAGCACGTGCTCGGTGCACGCCGCCTGCCCCGAGACGATGACCTTCGGCCGGCCCGTGCTGCCCCCGGACGTCGGGGCCTTCCAGGACGGCCCGACGACATCCGGCAGTGGGCCGTCCTGGTCCTGGGTGTCGCGGTCCCGGCCGTCGAGATCCCGGCCGTCGAGATCCCGGCCGTCAAGGTCCTCGGCGTCGAGCCAGGGCCGGTCGGCGGGCCGTAGACCCACGGTGAGGGCCGGCTCGGCGACGGCGAGGACGGCGTCCCGCTCGGCCTCGGGCAGGCGGGCCGAGAGCGGTTGCGGCACCGCCCCGAGCTTCCACGCGGCGACCGAGCACGCGACATGGGCGACGACGTTCGGCAGCGCGATCGACACGAGGTCACCGCGCCCGACCCCGCGCGCGGCGAAGGCGCGGGCGAGCCGGTCGGTGCGGGCGTCCAGCTCGGCGCGGGTCAGGACGGTGTCACCGTCGGAGACGGCGGGGGCGTCGGGCGCGGCCTGCGCGAGGGCCCGCAGCCGGGCGGGCAGCGACGTGGCTCCGGCGGGGACATCGGGCTCGGGGAACCGTGGGGTCGGCACGGCTCCCACCATTCCCGGCATTCCCGGGTCGCGCTCGCCGTGCCCGGCATCAGGGGCGGAGGCGGTCCTGCCAGCGCTCGATGTCGTCCTGCTCGACGCCCTGGTCGCGATGGAAGGCCACCGGGTCCGGCCCGATGCGGTCGAGCACGGCCGTCATCGCGGGGATGGACACGTCGAGGAGGTGCTCGATCGCGGCCAGGTCCTCGCCGTGGAATCCCAGCCGCGGCCGCAGGGCCGGCAGCGCATCCCCCGTCGCCAGGTAGTCGGCGAGGATCTCCGGACGGGGCACTCCGGCGAGGGCCAGGAGGAGGGCCACGGACACCCCCGTGCGGTCCTTGCCCGCGGCGCAGTGCACCAGCGTCGGCCCCTCGGCCCGGGCGGCCGTCCGGACGAGGACGGGCAGCCAGCTGTGCGCCGTCCCGAGCAGCTGCACGTAGAGCTCGGCCAGGCTGGTCCGGCCCTGTCGCATCCGCAGCTGCTCGGCCGGGGCCAGGGATCCGGTCAGCGGGAGCGCGACGACGTCCACGCCGGGGCCCGCCAGCGGGTGCGGCTCGTCGTGGAGCTCCTTCGGGTCCCGGAGATCGATCACGACCCGCGGCGGCCAGGTCGCGCCGTCTAGCGTGCCCGTGAGGGAGGGGTCCGCGTCGCCCGGGAGCGGCGCGTCCGATCGCCACAGCACGCCGGCGCGGACCCAGCGACCGAGCGCGGACCCCGGCGCTCCGACATCACGCAGGTTCGCCATCTGGTTCGGCGCCGTGCCCGGGTACTGGAGGCTCACTCCTCCCAGGGTGGACGCTCGCGAGGGCGGAGAGGATGAACGCGGGGCGAAAAGTCCGGCGCCGGGACGCGATCTCGGTCACGGGTGCCCGCTGCCGTCGCGCGTGGCGACGGAGACGGCAGCGACGTGCCGGTCCGGCAAGGAATCGAGATGAGAGCCGGGTCCCGCTCCCGGTCGGCTCCCCAGCGTCGGGAAGCGGGACCCGCTCATCGGACTGGTCATGATCGACGATCCCCCGACCGTGCATGACCTGGTGCCAACGGGGTGCTCCGGTCCTGAACTGCGGAAACACCGACCGGATTCGTTGATCGGTTCAGTACCCGCCAACGGGGCGGCCCGCCGCTCCCGTCACGCCGCGCTGCGCCCGGCCTCGCGGACGACGAGGTCGGCCAGGTCCAGAACCGGGATGCCGGTGAGGCTGGAACCGTCCATGATCCACTCGAAGGCGCCGCCGGCGGAGAGCCCGAGAGCCTCCATGACCACGCCCGCGGCGGCGGCGACCCGCGCCTCGTTGGCGCACAACGGCTCCCGGGGTTCGACCATCGGGGGCTCCGATCGACATCGGCGTGGTGTCATCCGCACGGCTCGGCGTGCGGATGGCATCGGGCGTCCCCCCGGATCATCCGTGACCGTACCGCTCGGGCTCAGCCACCCGCGCGGCCGTCACCGCCACGGTCGGGTGGAGTGCCCGGCCCCGATGAGCGGGGGGGCCGGGGTGACGATGTTCCTGGCGACCTCGCTGAGGCGCCGACCCGAAGAGTCGGTGTCCACCCTCAGAGCGCGGGCCGCCTCGACGACGGTGATCCCGCGGCGGGCCGCGAGCACACCCTCCGCCTGGGCGATCACGGCCCAGTTCGCCGCTCGGTCCTCGACCTCGTCCTCGTCGATCACGGGGTCCCCTCGCCGGTGAGTCACGCTCTCGGCATCAAGCGTGGCGGGGACCCGGCCAGTACGGGTCACCCTGCCGTACCCAACACGATGGGGTCCAGCCCGCCGTTCGGCCGGTCCGGCCGTGCGACGGGGTCGTCGTCCTCGCCGCCCGAGCGGGCGGATGACCGCCGGTCAGGGTTCCGACGGTGCCCGCGTCACCCGCCTCGCTCGCGCGAGGCGGGGTCGACCGCCACGCTGCCGACGATCCGGTGCGCGACCTCGATCACGGAGAGCCCCGCCGCGTCGGTTTCGGCACGCAACGCGCGGACGGCCTCGTCGATGGTGATCCCGCGGCGGGCTCGCAGGATGCCCTCGGCCTGGTGGACCACCGGCGTGCCCGGTACCTCGCCGTCGTCACCGATCTCGATCATTCTCATTCCACCCCCATCAGCCCTGCGCAGGCGCATGGCAGATTGCGCCCTGATGCGGCGAATGGCTCACCCGGTGTTCGGATCGGTCATCCGACCACCCGGGTCCCCACGGGCGCGGGTGTACGAGCCCGGGTCCACCTCGTCCGCGACGACTGCCCGGGCCATCTCGAGCAGGCTCAGGTCCCGGGTGACGGCCATGTCCGCCAGGGCGACGACCGCCTCGTCGATCGAGACACCGAGCCGCTCGCACACGATGCCTTCCGCCACGAAGATCACGACTTCCTCGCGGGAAAGATCGTTCGGTGGGATGTCGTCGTCCATCAGCCTCGCCTGCACTGGGCATCCCCGTGCGGGGAACAACGGAGGCCGTCGGGGCCGTGCCGGCGCGCTGTCCGCCGATCCGGTGAAGCTCCGTGGTCCGGTCTCATCACCACGATGCCATCGTGGAGTAGCCGGGAACGGCGTCGCCCACACGCCCGCCCGCCGACTCGGCGCCGCCATCACGGTGGCACGACCCCTGGGCGGCGGGCCGTCGCCCAGGGGTGCTGTTCGCCTAGGCGCTCTGCTCGTGCGCGGTGGTGCCCGCCATCGGCAGACTCATCACGATCTGCCGGGCGACCTCGACCACGGAGAGTCCCGCCGCGCCCGCCTCGGCACGCAGTGCCCGGGCCGCTTCGTCGATGGTGACTCCGCGACGGGCTCGCAGGATGCCCTCGGCCTGATGCACCACCGGCGGGTCGAGC